>JANQNZ010000273.1 GCA_028279315.1 Rhodophyticola sp.
ATGAGGCGCTGAACAATGCCGGCCATGAGGGACGGCGGCTGTTCGTGATCCTCATAGGCCATGCCCGCGCTGATCGCGCCGTCGCCAATCACGGCAATCGCGTCCCCCGTCGCCTCGCCCAATTCCCGCGCCATGGTGAAGCCCAATGCGGCGGAGATCGAGGTGGAGGAATGGGCCGCGCCGAACGGGTCATAGTCGCTTTCGGCCCGTTTGGTGAAGCCACTGAGGCCATCCTTTTGGCGCAGGGTCCGGATCCGGTCCCGCCGTCCGGTGACGATCTTATGGGGGTAACATTGGTGGCCCACATCCCAAATCAGCTTGTCATAAGGCGTGTTGAAGACCGCGTGGATGGCGACCGTCAGCTCCACCACCCCAAGGGACGATCCCAGATGCCCGCCGGTTTCCGAGACGGTTGAAATGGTCTCGGCCCGCAATTCATCGGCGCATTGGGCAAGTTCAGTATCCGTCAAGCGGCGCAGATCGGCGGGATAGCTCACCTTATCGAGCACGGGGGTGATTGGTCGGGTCATGGTCTGGGTCCTCCCCTAAATGCGCAACGCCCCGGCCTCCGACAAACGGGCGACCGGGGCGTGTGTTTTGTTCTGGCGGGTCGCGCGGGCCGGTCATCCCGCAGGATCGCCTCGGGTCTCAGCGCCTATTCGAAGGCGCTGTAGTCATACTCCCCACTTGAGGTGGCCAATTCCGGCCAATTCGCGATGACATTCAGCCCCTCCAGCGGGCGTTGATAGCCCTGGTGGCAGGTCCGACAGGCGGCCAGCGGCGGGTCCTGATAGACCGGACCCAAACGCTCCGGCGGATAGACATCCGCGAGCGGGATCAGATAGTCGGCGTTCAACTCCTGCACCATCTGGATGCCGAGGCTTGCATTGCCCCATTGCGGCGTCACCTGCGCCCCGTCATAGAAGGCGCGGGAATTGTGGCAGAACGTGCAGTTCACGCCCAAGGACCCCGCGATATAGTTCATGAAGGCATAAGTCCGCTCGGTCTGCTGGATCAGGGGATCGCCGGGGAAATTCTGCACCCGCGGCTCCAGATCGTGGACCGAGATCCGCTCGAAATCTAGGAGGAAGGTCTCCAGATAGTCAGACGGCAGCGAGGTGAAGTTCGACGCCATCGTCACCCGGTTCTGGTTCGCCGACCAGCCCGCCGTGGCCTCGTTCACCGGAGAGATGCGGAACCAGATATTGTTCGGCACCGGCTGCCCGCGGTGGCAGGTGTAACAGGTGACGCCGTTCTCGCCGTAAGCGCTGACATGGATGTCCCAGTTTTCGTTGATGTTCCGGGTCATCTCGATCATGCGCCGCGCAACGACAGTCTGATAGGTTTCCTCCTCCCCATCGAACAAGGTTGGGATGCCCGTCCAGGCGCGCATCGCCTCGACCAGCCGGTCGTAGTTGGCCACCGTCAGATCACCCAACAGTGGTTCCGCATTGTCATAAGCGTTCCGCGCCAGCGGGTCGCCCGGCTGCGGCGGGATCGGCTCAGACGTGACAAAGCCCGCCACGGTCGGGTCGCCCCGGCGAAGCGATGCCTCGAATTCCGGCACATACATCGCGACGCCCCGCGGGCCGGTCTGCATACTGTCGGTCGGGGCGGGGGAGCCGAGCCCCACGATCAAGACCGCGGCAAAGACCGCCGCGCCAAGGGAGAACCCCAGGATCACCAGACCTTTCAAATTGGTCGGGTTCTCCTTGTTCCATTGGTCAAACCATTTGGGCCGGATACTCATTCTCCCACCTCCCGGCCCAGGAAGCCTTCATAGCTGCCATAAGCCTCATAGCCGTAAGGTTCGAGATATTCGGGCGCGAAATTGTGCTCGACCGCCCAAAGGAACCAGTTGTCGACAACGGTGCCGGTCAGAAGGATGCCGATGCCGCCGGTGATGGGTGTCAGAACCGCAAACCACCAGGCCCAACGGTGAATCCCCTCCATCGTGGCGTTGAACCCCATGGTCCAGCGCCAGAACAGCGCCGCCCTTTCCGAGGCCGTGCCGCGGTCGAAAATCTGCTCCAACTCCCGGTCGCCGCCAAAGCGGGTGACGGCCAGGATCGTCGCACCATGCATCGCGAAAAGCAGGGTCGAGCCGTAAAGGAAGACAATCGAGAGACAGTGGAACGGGTTGTAGTAGAGGTTCCCGTAGCGGATCGAAAACGCCGTGGTCCAATCAAGGTGTGGGAAGATGCCGTAAGGCACCGCTTCGGACCAAGATCCCATAAGGATCGGGCGGAAGAGGCCCAGGACCAGGAACAGCCAGATCGCCGAAAGGAACGCCCAGGCGATGTGTTTGCCCATCTTATGATCCACGGCCAGGAGATAGACCCTGAGCCACCAGGTCATCACCGAGACGAGAAGGAAGAAACTCGCGATGATGTACCAGCCGCCGTCATTCAGGGGCGGCATGGAGAGGCCATGTTCCGGCCCCGGCGGCTCTAGCGCTAACCAGAAAAGCTGCCGGATGAACTCAGGGATCGACCAATCGACCTGGGCCAGCATGTTAAGGCCGACGATATTCAGCCAAAGCGTGCCGGTGGCGAGGCTCACAACACCCGCCCAGCCCAGATAGATCGGGCCAAGCTGCGCATTGCCGATCCAGCCGATCAGGGTCGAAAACGTGGCCCCGCTGGTCCGCTCTTGCGCCATGCGGTTTTCGTTATCCATCCCCATCTCGGGCGGGCCTTGAACCTGCACCTGGGTGAAGATGTTTTGATATTCGAAATAGGCCATGATCATTCCCCCCCGGTCAGGGCCGAGGCCTCGGCGCCATAACTCGCGGCGCCGGTGCTGTCATGGACAAGGCCGGGATCGGGCCAGATCGGCAGATCAAGCCACCAATTCCACCATTCCGGCCAGCCCGAGGTCCAGACGGGGCCGGAGATGATGATGCAGATCGCCGACCAGAAGCCGGCGTTCAAGGCCAGAAGCAGGCCCACCCGGTGGATGCCCAACGTGCCGATGGAATAGCCGATGAAATCCCGGAAGAACGTGTCTTCGTCATCCGGCGTCTTCACCTCTTCCCCTTTAGGCGGGTTGGCCGCCGACAGGATCAACCCGCCATGCAGCGCGAGCGCCAGCGTCGTCGCAAAGAAGAAGCTGACCGCGATCATATGGGCCGGGTTGTAGTGGAAGTGCAGGTAGGAGTAGCCGACATTCGAGACCCAGTCGAGATGGCTGAAGATCCCGTAGGGAAAGCCATGGCCCCAGGCGCCCAGCAGAAGCGGTCGGAACACCACCAGCGTCACGTAGGCGAAGATGGCCACCGAGAAGGCAAACGGCACGTGATAGCAGATGCCGAGTTTGCGGCAAATCTCCACCTCGCGCAGCGCCCAGGACACAAACGCCCCGATTGCGCAGAAGGTGATGATCTGCCAAAGCCCGCCCTCCATCAGGGGTGCCATGCCAAGGCCATAGCTGAGGTCGGGGGGCGCGATATGGATGGTCCAGGGGTTGAAATTCCCCTGCATCGCCGCACCCCAGAAGATCAGGATGGTGCCCAGAAGCGCGAAGAAGGCGGTCGTGACCCCGAAGAAGCCCACATAAAACGGGCCCACCCAGAAATCGAACAGATCGCCGCCAATCAGCGTCCCTCCACGGACACGGTATTTTCTTTCAAAGCTTAGCAAAGCCATGTGTCTGTCTCCGCGTTTGGCGGCCTGGCGCGCGGGGGCGTGAGAGCCGTCAGAACTTTCCGTCTAATGGCTGCGGGCAGGCTGCCCTGCCCGCAGCTTTGTCTTTTGCGATCGCTTGGGCCCAAAGCACGTCGGGCCCCGCACGATCACATCCCGCCGGACGCGGCCGCAGCCGTCTCAAACCAGTTGAGACCGCTCGACAGAACCACCAGGTGGATCATGGCCGCCAGCAGGAAGAGGAACACGCCCTGTGCCACGAACACGCGGCGCGGGTCGAAGATGAGCCAGATTTTATAGAACTTAGCCATATCTCAGCTCCTCAACCGAACCACGGGCGCCAGACATACGTGGCGATATGAGCTGCGAGGGCGATCGCGGCGAAGAGCCAGAGCCCGCTCATATACACCGCGTGCAGCTCTTGCGCCTGCTCGTCGGTTAGACCCGTGAAGGACAGGTCGGAATTATCAGCCATATTTCCTCCGAAACTTTGACTGATGCCGCAAACCCTGCGGCCGGGCCCCGGCAAGGCCTCATTGCCCTACCGGCACTCACCCCCCGGTTGGCCGGATGGCCGCCGGGGCGTGAATTCTCACGATCGCCCCCTCCCTCAGAGGGCGGGTCATCCCGGGTCGCCCTATTAGGGCGCCGAGAAGATCATGGGCGTGATGATCCGCGCCTGGCTCCAAGCGCGGGCCACCGGGCCCTTGTTCCGCATCTGACCGCCACGCACCGCCGACAAGGCCCAGGCCAAAGCGGCCAAAGGCAGCGCCGCCAGGAAGATGATCGCGAAATAGATCATAAATTCCGTCTTTGGCGGTTTGTGGCGGGTGACCGGAGTGTCCGAAGTGAAATCGGTCATCTCTCCCCCTCCTCTATGGGTTGGTCTTGGTCGCCTGCCCCGGGATCAAGGGCGGCAACGGTTTCACGGACAACCCGCTCGGCCCCCTGCTCGAGCGCGGCTTTCTCGGCCGCGTCGCGCAGGGTCTTGGCCGCGGAAATGCGGGTCAAAACCGGGTGATTAGAGACGATTTTGTCGAGAAGCGCCTGCGCGTCGGGGTCCCAAGGGAAATCCCGGCGAAGGGTTGTGGGCGTTGCCTCGGCACTGTCGAGATCGCTGCCAAGCGGCAGAATGTGGAAAAGCGCGTCGAACAGGCCGTTGCAGACCTCTTGCAGCAGATAAGTCGCGCCCGAATAACCCATAAAGGGCGTGCCCGTTGCGCGCCGGATCGCGGCACCCGGGAAACTGGCGGGGATGAAGGCCGGGCTTGGCCCATGGCCCGCGCTCATTTCAGCGAGATACATCTTTTCGTTGATCGAGCCCATGAGGACCAAAGGCTTGGTCCGATGCACCAGCGACCGGACCTCTTCATTATTGGTCTTCTTGCCCGCCACGCGGGCCACGGCAAAGGCGCAGGGCAGGCCCAGATCGCTTTCCAGGAAATGCCGGATGCCCCGGGCATAGGTCTCATTCGCGACAATTCCAAAACTCGCCGTGGCAAAGAAGTCTTGCGTGACCGAGCGCCAGAGATCCCAGACCGGTTTGATGGTCGAGTGCTTCTCGCGCTCGATAAAGGGTTCGGGGTCGAGGTCCAGAAGCTCCCCAAGTGTGCGCAGGAACTTCGTGGTCGATTCAACCCCGATGGGCGCCTGAAGATATGGTTTGCCGAGAACCTCGGCGAGGCCGCGCCCGAATTCGCGATACATGACGACATTGACGTCGGCATTCACCAGGCTCCGCATCTCAGCCAGATGGGAGCCCAACGGCATAACCATGTTGATCTCGGCCCCGATCCCTTCGATCAACCGCCGGATCTCAGCCAGGTCCGAGGGCATGTTGAAGGTGCCGTACATGGGCCCCAGGATGTTCACCCGCGGTTTCGCGCCTTCTTCGCGTTTCTTCTCGGGCGGCATCCGGCCTTTGGTCATACCAAATTCCGTGAAAACCCAGGTCATCGCGCGGTCCGCGCTTTCCCATTGGTCTTCGTCAATCGTACGCGGCAGGAACCGCTGGATCGAGGTCCCTTGGGGCGTCACCCCGCCCCCAATCATCTCCGCGATGGAGCCTGTGACCACCACACTCGGCAAGGCCGGGTCCAGCGTGTCCCAGGCGCGTTTCATCGCGCCTTCGGTGCCGTCGCGGCCGAGTTCCTCTTCGGCGAGGCCGGTCACCACAATCGGCAATTCATGCGGCGGCAGCCCATCGGTGTAATGCAGAACCGAGGTGACCGGCAGGTTCTCACACCCCACCGGCCCATCAATGACCACCTGAAGCCCCTTTACGGCGGTGAAGGCGTAAACGGCCCCCCAATATCCTCCGGCGCGATCATGATCTTGGATCAGCATTTCACGCCCCCGTTTGCCGCGACGCGGGCCTTTTCGGCGCGCTCCAGCTTCTTGAGGTTCTGCGCACGGAACTCGGGCCGCAGGTTCGGGTCGCCTTCCCAAATCCCGGCGGTATCGCCTTCGCCCACGCCGTCGAAAAACGCCTTCATGTGGTCCATGCGGTTTTTGTTGCCCATCGCGGCATTCACCACCTGTTGCAGGCTGCCTGCCCCCATCGGCCCCATCAGCGGACGGGCTGAGATGAGGTTGGTGAAGTAGAGCGAGGGGATGCCCAGCTCCTTGCCTTTCTGAACGACCGGCGTTGTGCCGATGGCGAGGTCGGGTTTGATCGCCTCCATCGCCGCGCAATCGTCTTCCAACGAAGCGCGGAATTTCACCTTGGCACCATGGGCTTCAAGCCAGGCCACATCGGCCTCGGACCAGGGCGTCTTCGGACAGGCGGAGCCGACATAGGCCACCTCTGCCCCGCTTTCGATCAGAAGTCGGGCGACCAGAAGCTCAGAGCCTTCATAGCCCGACAACGTCACGGTGCCTTTGACGGGTGTCGCCGCCAGCGCCTCTTTGATCGCGGGTAGGAAGGCGTTTTGGGCCTCGGCCACTTTGTCGGCGGCCACGCCATAGGCGTCCCCAATTGCGGCGAGCCACGCGGCGGTGCCGTCATGGCCCACAGGCGCGGAGCCCACAATCGGGCGGCCCGCGGCCTCAAACTCGCGGATCGCGGCGGTGTAGAACGGGTGGATCGCGGCCACCACGCCGCAATCCAAGGCTGAATAGAGCTCGCGCCACTCACGGCAGGGAACGACCGGACCTGCCGCCAGACCGAGTGGCGCGAGCATCCCTCCTATTCCGATAGGATCAGCAGGGAACATTTCGCCCAACAGTGTCACCGTTGGGCGGTCTGATTTACCCGAGACAGGGGCTTGAACGGGTCCGGCCTCCACCTCCTGTCGGGCATAGTTGAGCATGGCGCCGGCCAAGACATCCTTGGCCTCCGCATGCGTCGGAATCCCGAAACCGGGAACGTCGATGCCCACAATGCGGACACCGTTGATTTCGCTCGGCAGAAGCCGGAGCGGCACACCGGACGCGGTCGGCACGCAAAGATTGGTGACCACAATCGCGTCGTAACGCTCTGGGTCGGCCATATCATGCACCGCCTCGCGGATGTCTTCGAAAAGCTTGCCGGTCACCAGGGTCTCGGAATTGAACGGCACATAGCCGACCGAGCGCCGGGCGCCGTAGAAATGGGAGACGAAGGTCAGGCCATAGACGCAGCAGGCAGACCCGGACAGAACCGTTGCCGTTCGCCGCATCCGCAAGCCCACGCGGAGCGAACCGAATGCCGGGCACATGCTCTGCGGTTTGTCATGGGGGCCTTGCGGATAGTCCTTCGCATATTGATCGAGGATTTCGGATTTGCCGGCCATGCGGGCGGCCTTCTCCATCTCCGCCGCCCCGGCATGGCAGCCCATGCCATCGCCACCGGCGAGATTTGGCGCGGTCTTCTCCCGGGTCTCACCTTGGATCACCTCCACCTCGGCGGTGGCGTCATATTTGACCTCTTCACTCACGACTGGCCCTCCTTCCCGTCAGAGGAGCCGCGGAAGCTGCGGAAGATATCGCGAAGAAGCCGCCGCAACTGGTCAGGACGGGCGCGTTCCAGCGTCAGATCGGTGCAATCAACGCCGTGGGTGCGGCATTCCTCACACATCGTCATACACCACCTCCAGTGAGGCTTTGGGCTTGGCATTCTTGCCGCGCATGTCTTGGTCGGTTGCCGGTTCCAGCACCACGCCGGCGCCGGTGTCGGAGCCGTCGAACAGTTCCAGAAGCTGGTCTTGGGTCAGGGCGACTGGCCGCATCGGCGGGGCCTCGGCGACGTTCTCGCCAAGGGCGGCGAAAAGATCGCCCCATTGGCTCTCGCCCGTGCCGACGATCTGGTAATTGGCCGACTTCTTCCGCAGATCGTCATCCTGCGGGATTGAGGCGAGGATCGGGATATCAACGGCCTTGGCGAAAGCCTGCGCCTCGCCCGACCCGTCATCTTTGTTGATGACCAGACCGGCGACGCCGACATTGCCGCCAAGCTTGCGGAAGTATTCCACGGCTGAGCAGACATTATTCGCCACATAAAGCGATTGCAGGTCGTTAGAGCCGACCAGGATCACCTTCTGCGCCATATCGCGGGCAATCGGCAGGCCGAAGCCGCCGCAGACCACGTCGCCCAGGAAATCCAAGAGCACATAGTCAAAATCCCAATCATGGAAGCCCAGCTTCTCCAGAAGCTCAAAGCCATGGATGATCCCGCGCCCGCCACAGCCGCGGCCAACTTCGGGCCCGCCAAGCTCCATCGCGAACACCCCGCCGCGCTTGAAGCAGACATCGCCGATCTTCACCTCCTCGCCCGCGAGTTTCTTCTTGGTCGAGGTTTCGATGATGGTTGGGCAGGCCTTGCCGCCGAAAAGCAGGCTGGTTGTGTCCGATTTCGGATCGCAGCCGATCAGAAGCACACGTTTGCCCTGTTCAGCCATCATGTGGCTGAGATTGGCGAGCGTGAAGCTTTTGCCGATCCCGCCTTTGCCGTAGATTGCGATGATCTGAGTCTTCTTTGTGGGCTCGCCTTGGGGCACTTCCAAGGTCGGCTCCGCCGCCTCCTCCCGAAGCTTGGCGTCATAGTCTTTCAAGTTCGGGACATCGAGGGTCATGCGGCGTTCTCCCAAGTCAGGATCATCTTCAGGCAGGCCGGATCTTCGAACGCCGTCTGGTAAGCGGTCGGGGCCTGCGCGGCAGGTTGGGTATGGGTGATGAGGCCATGGAGGTTCAGCGCCCCATGGTCGATCAGATCGCGGGTGGCGATCAGATCGTCGCGGGTCCATTCCGCGGCGATGCGCAGCCGCGCCTCTTTCATGAAGGCCGGCGGAAAGGCGAAGCTGAGCGGCTCTGGGTAGAACCCGGCCAGCACAATCTCCCCCCCTTTTGCAATGCGCCCGATCAGCGGGTTCAGAAGGCTGCCATCGCCAGTGGCGTCATAGATGCAACCGTAATCCTTGCGCTCGTCGCTATCGGGGTGGATGACCTCATATCCCTCAGCGCCCGAGGCACGGTCTTCGCTGATTTCCCAGACCGTGGGTGGCTTGCCCCCGGCGGCGATGGTCAGCCGCGCCAACAGACGTCCAAAGACGCCGTGACCGACAATCAGTTCGGGAAGCTGCTTATCAAACCCGGCCATCGCGTGGCGGGCGGTTGCGGCCAGCGCCAGAAGCGCGCCTTCGGCCCCCATCTCAGAATCGATCCGCACAACCCGGTTGGCGGGCGTCACCAAACGTCTTGCCGCGCCCCCGAAGAGGCCCTTGACCTCGCCATAACAATTCGCGCCCGGCACAAAGACCCGGTCCCCGACCGAGAACCCGGTCTCGGGGCCCGCTTCGACGACCTCGCCCGCGGCCTCGTAGCCGGGCACAAGCGGGTAGCCCATGCCGGGAAACGGCGGCATCTCCCCCGTCCAGAAGAGCTTTTCAGTGCCGGTGGAAATGCCGGAATGGGAGACCTCGACCACCAGGTCGTCGCCGGTTGGATCATTCAGCGCGATGGGGCCGACGCCAAGAGATTTGGGGCCTTGGAGAATAACGGCGGTCGTTTCCACTGGCAGGCCCCTTTCTGTCCGGCTGGCATAGGCGGCCCCGTCAGGAAGGGCCGACAGTCAAATCCTCATGTGTCAGTCTAACCTGACACTTTCTCATGTCAATGAGAATGGACAGCGAATTTGGAAGGGCCTTACGGCTTCGTCGCGGTCACGATCTGGGTGACGAAAGGCCGGTCGGTCTTGGGCATCGCGATCTGGGAGAACCCGGCCTGGCTCAGAAGCGCGCCGATCCGGTCTTGCGACCGCACCGTTCCGGTCCGCATCGCCAAGCAATAGAGGGCAAAATAGGCGTCGCCGGCGCGCTCTGGCCTGGCGCCACCGGACATCGGTTCGGAAATCACGATGCGCCCGCCTGGGGGCAGCGCGGCATAAGCGGCCTGCAAAAGGGCCGCGACCGTCTCGTCTTGGTGGTCGTAAAGCACGCGCACCAGGCTGATCATATCGGCGCCCTCGGGCAGCGGATCGGTCTGGAAACTGCCGGAATGGATGGTCACCCGGTCGCTGAGGCCTGCTTCAGCGAATCGCTCCTGCGCCCCGGGCACCACGGCGGGTAGATCAAAGAGCCTCATCTGAAGATCGGGATGCGCCGCACCGACCGCCGCCAGGAACGCGCCGGTGCCGCCGCCGATATCGAGAAGGGTGTGGGCGCTGCCGAAATCGACGGTCTTCAGCGTCTCCTCCGCCACCAGCACCTGGCTGTCCGCCATCAAATTCGAATAGGTCCGCGCGACCTCCGGATCGACCGCACCTTCGGCCCCAAAGACATACGGCCAGAACCCGGCCAATTCCGTCTCGGTCTCGCCCTGGAAAAACGCGGCGGGGTCGGCGAGGTCACGGTAGAGGACGCTGTGATGGAGGATCATTTCCCGCAAGCCGGGGACACCGAGAAGTGCGGCACCAAGCCGGGCCAATTCGTAGCGGCCATCGGCGCGGCGGTGGAACAGGTCCAGTGCCGCCGCGGCCTGGCAGAGCACCGCCATCCGATCCGCGGGGACGCTTGCGCGCAACGCCAACTCACCCGCGCTGCGCGGCCCGTCGGCCAGGGCCTCGGCCAAGTCGAACGCCACAACGGCATGGAGCGTTTGGGTATAGGCGAAGCCCGAGACCAGATCGAACAACCGCTCCCCATCGCGCCGAGCGATGCGTTTGGTCAGGGGAAAGCGCGCGGCCCAGCTTTGGAACCGGCGGGAGCCGACAAGCCCATTCCGCCAGGCGGTGAACCGGTCGGTCAGGCTGGGGCGGGTGGGCCGATGCTCCTCCACCGCCGCCATGGATCAGACGGCGTGTTGGGCGGGGACGACCGGGGTCAGGCGCTCGGCCTGTTTGCGGACCATCTCACAAAGCGCCGCTTCGCCAGGGCAAGACGGGATCGAGGCGATGGCGCCTGACAGAATATCCTCCAACCGCCGGATCGCGCCGCGCACGCCGAGCTCTGACACGGCGTTCGGACGGTTGTGAATCTCATCCTGATGGGCGGGTTTGCCCAGCGTGTCTTCATCGTAAAGCGCATCGCGCAGATCGTCGGCGACTTGGAACGCCTCCCCAATCCGCGCGCCCAGTTCGGTCCAGGCTTCGGGGTCGTATCCTGCGGCTGCCGCACCCATTCGCGTGGCCGCAGTGAAAAGCGCGCCGGTTTTGGCCCGGTGATAGGCGCCGAGATCGATTGTCGCCTCGCTCTCCCAACCTTGCCCGGCGCAAATGCCGCCCGGCATCCCCGTGCTCTCGCCAAGAATGCGGATCAGGTCGATGCCACGGGCCGGGTCAATCGCGGCGGCGCGGGCCAGAACCTCGAAAGACATGATGATGAGCGAATCGCCGGTCAGAAGCGCCAAGGGCTCCCCGAAGGCCTTATGAACCGACGGCTTGCCGCGCCGGATATCGGCGTCGTCGAAACAGGGCATGTCGTCATGGACCAGGCTGGCGCAGTGGATCAGCTCAATCGCCGTCGCAGCGGCATTGGCGACCGCGGGCTGGCCATCGCCACAGGCCATGGCGACCGACAGGCAGATTGTTGGCCGGATCCGCGCGCCGCCGGGGTTCACCGCATAATCCAGCGCCCGGGCGAGCTTTGGCGGGGCTTTGCCGCCCTGACCCGCCGCAATGGCCGCGGCGATGGTCGGTTCGATTCGCGAATGAAGCGGCATGGACCCTCCAGGAATTCTTGACCTGTCAGCGGGCCGCGACAGGGCAGGTGTAAATTACACTGGACAGTTGCCGCGCCGGTGTCAACAATAAGTGACAGATCGACCGGAGAGCATCGCGTGCCCACACCAAAGCAAAAGGTGGTTGTGATCGGCGCGGGCGTGGCGGGCTTAAGCGCCGCGCTTCGCCTGTCCCATGCTGGCATGGATGTCGAGGTTGTGGACCAGCACGACGCCCCGGGCGGGAAGATGCGGGTGGTGCCTTCGGTGGCCGGTCCGGTAGATGCGGGGCCGACAGTGATGACCATGCGGCCGGTCTTCGAGCAACTCTTTGCCGAGGTGGGCGAGGCGCTCTCGGATCACGTCACGCTTCATCGTGAAGCGCTTCTGGCGCGGCATTGGTGGCGGGATGGTGCGACCCTAGATCTCTTCGATGACCTGGAGGCCAGTGCAGGCGCGGTCCGCGCCTTTGCTGGGTCACGCGCGGAGATGGAGTTTCGGCGCTTCTCAACCAGAGCCGCCGCGCTGTTCGACGCCTTCAACGGGCCGATGATGCAGGCGCCTGAGCCTAGCCTGACCAAGCTTACCGCCCATGTGCTGCGGCACCCGCGCCTCATTCCAAAGATGGCGCCGCTCAAGACCCTGGCCCAATCGCTTGCCGCCGCGTTCTCCGATCCCCGCCTGCGTCAACTCTTTGGCCGCTACGCCACCTATGTAGGCGGATCACCGTATCAAAGCCCGGCGGTCTTGGGTCTGATCTGGCACTCCGAAGCAAAAGGCGTGTGGCGCGTCGAGGGTGGAATGCACCAACTGGCGCAAGCGATGATGCGCCTGGCAGAGACGTTTGGTGCCCGGTTCCGGTTTGGCCAAGCCGCCACGCGGATTGAGCGGCAGGAGGGGCGGGCCGTTGCCGTACATCTGGCGGATGGGACGCGCCTGCCCGCTGACCGCATTGTCTTCAATGGCGACCCAAAAGCCCTCGCCAACGGCGCGCTTGGCTCCTCCGTCACCGACGCCGTGACGGCCCCGGCGATAAGCCCGCGCAGCCTCTCGGCCTATGTCTGGACCTTCGCCGCCGAACCCCATGGCCCGCCGCTTGCCCATCACAATGTCTTCTTCGGCGCTGATCCGAAGACGGAGTTCGACGACCTCGCCGCAGGTCAAATGCCGCGCGACCCGACACTTTATATCTGCGCCCAAGACCGGGGTGCGGACGTCACGCCCACCGGCCCTGAGCGGTTTGAGATCATCATGAACGGCCCGCCCGGCCAATCCGCCTATCCTGAGGAGGCTGAGATATGCCGAACCCGCACGTTCGAGACTTTGGAGGCCATGGGGCTCCGCTTTTCCCCGACGCCGGAACTGGGCGCGTTGACGACTCCGCCGATGTTCGGACACCTCTTCCCCCATTCGGACGGTTCCCTTTACGGGCGGAGCCCGCATGGCATGATGGCCGCCTTCGGGCGCCCAACGGCGCGGAGCCGGATATCGGGCCTCTATCTGGCCGGCGGCGGGGTGCACCCGGGGGCGGGGATTCCGATGGCCTGCCTCTCCGGCCAGCACGCGGCCGCGGCGATCTTGAGCGACCATGCTTCAACCTCGACGTCCCGCCAGACGGCTATGCCTGGTGGTATGTCGACGGGATCAGCGACGATGGCGAAGGGGCCATCTCCATCATCGGCTTCATAGGGTCGGTTTTCTCGCCTTGGTATCGCTGGTCGGGCCGGAAAAACCCCGCCAACCACTGCTGTCTGAACGTGGTCACCTATGGCCGCGGCGGACGTTGGACGATGACGGATCGGGGGCAGGAAGCGCTGACGCTTTCCGATGACAAGATCCAGATTGGCCCGTCCGCGATGATTTGGGAGGGCGACAAGCTGATCGTCGAAATCGATGAGATCAGTACACCCCACGCGCAACGTCTACGCGGTAGGGTCACGGTCCACCCCACGGCGCTGACGCAAGTCGAGATGCCCTTGACCGAAGACGGCACCCATATTTGGCGGCCTTTTGCGCCCAAGGCGGATATCGAGGTGGCATTGAACCGCCCGGGCTGGACCTGGACCGGTCACGGCTATTTCGACGCGAATTTCGGCACGCGAGCGCTGGAGGCCGATTTCAGCTATTGGACCTGGGGACGGTTCCCGCTGAAGGACGGCGCCGCCTGCTTCTATGACGCGACACGGCGGGATGGGTCGGAATTGGCCGTGGCCGTTGGTTT
>JANQNZ010000303.1 GCA_028279315.1 Rhodophyticola sp.
ACGGAGATTGTCGCCCTCGACAACCCTTATACAAGTGATCCGGCGCAGGGCATCCGCGTGCAGGTCTTCCATGAAGGCGTGCCCCGCGCCGAGGCGCAGGTGGAGCTGTTTGAGCGCGATCCGGATGGGACCATCACGATCACCCTTCACCGGACCGATGCGGATGGTATCGCGACCCTGCCTGTGTCGCCTGGCCATACCTATCTGGTCGATGCGGTGGTTCTGCTGCCTTTGGAGCCAGAGGCGGACACCGACCCGGTCTGGTTGACCCGTTGGGCCTCCCTCACCTTCCAGGTGCCCTGACGTTTGCTTGCCCCCAGCGCCGCAACAGGCTATCCCCCCTTCGATTGTCGATGGAGGGTCCCGCCCATGGAAAAGTTCACAACCCTGACAGGCATCGCCGCACCCCTGCCGCTGATCAATGTTGATACCGACATGATCATCCCCAAGCAGTTCCTGAAGACGATCAAACGCTCCGGCCTTGGTGTGAACCTGTTTGATGAGATGCGCTATGGCGACGATGGGCAGGAGATCCCCGAGTTTGTCCTGAACCAACCCGCCTATCGCGAGGCCGAGATCCTTGTGGCGGGTGACAATTTCGGCTGCGGGTCGTCCCGGGAACACGCGCCTTGGGCGCTGCTTGATTTCGGCATCCGCTGCGTGATTGCGCCCAGCTTCGCCGACATCTTCTTCAACAACTGCTTCAAGAACGGCATCCTGCCCATCGCGCTGCCGCAAGAGCAGGTCGATATCCTGATGGAGGACGCCCAGAAAGGCGCAAATGCACGGATGACCGTGGATTTGGAGGCGCAGACGGTGACGACCTCAGACGGTCAGGTCTTCAATTTCGAGGTCGATAGCTTCAAAAAGCATTGCCTGCTGAACGGGCTCGACGATATCGGGCTGACCATGGAAAAGGCCGACAGCATCGCCGCCTTTGAAGCCAAAGCGAGCACCGAGCGTCCCTGGGTCTAAAGGCCGCCAAGCCCCTCACAACATCTGGTATCCATCGCTTTGCCCGACGCCAAGACCTGCCTCTTGGTGATGCAAAGCTGCGACAGTCTGCCCCCCAAAAGGCTGAAATCGATTCCACACGCGGAATCAGAGGGTTGTCACATGACGTGAAAGTGGGCAACATTGTGGCAATTGAGGCACCCCAAAGGCAGATTGGGGCAAAATCGTGGAATAGGAACCGCACTAAGAACAGGTTCCATCCAGGTTGAGGGTGAAGGCAGTGATGTCACAACTGCTCGGCGCGCTGATGCGGGCGATCACTGTGTTGATCGTCATTTGCACACCGTCGCTATTGATCCCGGGCACCAGCCCCGAGACGACGCAGATCGTCACGCTGATCGGGCTTTTTGCCGGGGCCTTTGTGTTCTCGGAATATGCCTCCACCTATCCCGGCCTGATCGAGTTCCGTGACGCGCCGCCCTTCAACCGGGTGCGGCTGATCTCACTTTTCATCACGCTTTTTCTGCTCAGCATCGTGGTCTCGACGGGGACAGAGGTCACCACCCTGTCGCTAGTCATCAACGCGACGGGCCTTGTGATTGGCCGCGCCTTGGAGTTTCCGTTCAGCCCGATCAGCTTCATCCTGTCGCAATTGCCCAGCGACATCACCCCCCACCAACGCGGGACCGTGGAGATCATGGCGGGCCTCGCCACACTTGTTGGCCTTGTCAGCCTCACCATCTTCGCGATCTTGGTCCGGCTGCAGCAATGGCCGAACCGGCACGCCGCGTTCAATGTCTGGGTGAACCTGCCAACCTTCGACCCGACCACCGGCGGCGATATCGTGGCCCGCCTGGTGCGAGACTCGCGCATTAACATCATATTAGGGTTCTGCCTTCCATACTTCACCCCGGTTCTGATGAAGGTCGGGACCCAGCATTTGGACATGGCGATCCTCGAGTCACCGCAGACAATGGTATGGATCATCACCTTATGGACCTTCATGTCGGTCAGCCTGTTCATGCGCGGCATGGCGATGGCGCGGGTCGCCGATATGATCGACGAACGGCGGCGGCGCTTGGTGGCCCGCCTTGGCCCCGACGACGCGTTCGACCCCGTCCGATCCTTTGGTTAGCTGCGGCGCTTGCGGTCATAGCCCTCGACGCCTCTGCCGACACCATCCGCATCGCCACCTATCAGAGCGATCTGTCCCGCGCCGGTCCGGGGCTTCTGCTGCGCGACCTGATCAACCCAGAGCCTGATCCACAGATTGAAGCGACCCTCGCCGTTCTGACCGCGGCCCGGGCCGATATCCTGCTTCTCCAGGGTGTGGATTACGACGCGGATGGCCATGCCTTGTCCGCGCTGGCTGACCGCCTGGCGGATGTTGGTCTCGATTACCCCTACCGCCTGGCCCCCCGCCCCAATTCGGGGGTTCCAACCGGCGTCGATCTCGATGGCAATGGCCGGTTGGGGGAGGCGCGTGATGCCCATGGCTTCGGCTGGTTCAACGGGCAAGACGGCATTGCGCTTCTCTCCCGCTGGCCGATTGATGAGGGCGGCCTCCGCGACTTCTCGGATCTCCTTTGGACCGATCTGCCGGGAAACAGCGCGGCCTCGGTCTTGCCGGAGGACGCGCTACCGATCCTCCGCCTGACATCGACGGCGTTTTGGGATGTGCCCATCACGCTGCCGGATGGCACCCGATTCCATGTCCTCGCCACCCATGTGACGCCGCCGGTGTTTGACGGGCCAGAGGATCGGAATGGCCACCGGAACGCTGATGAGATGCGGTTCTGGCAAGCCTATCTCGATGGCTGGTCCCCGGACGGCCCGGGTCTTCAGGCCGCGCATTTCGCCCTTCTGGGCCGCCTCAATGTCGACCCGGTTCGCGGCGAGGGCCACCACGATGTTCTGACGGCACTCATATCTCACCCGCGCCTGCAAGACCCCGCGCCGACCTCACCCGGAGGTGGAACCGCAACGGCGGATTGGGCGGAACCCTCGCCCGGCAATTTGCGTGTCGACTACATCTTGCCGGCCGCGGCGCTGACTGTGGTTGGCCAGGGTGTGATCTGGCCCGAAGGCGAAGACGGCGTGATCCCCCTGTCGGTCGTGGAGGCCGCGTCCGAGAACCGGTTGGTTTGGGTTGATCTGGCGTTCTGAGGCGCGCATTTGGGAGCGCGCGGCGGGACAAGTCCAGTATGGTCTCAAGCGCAACAAGAGCCGGGTTTCGACAGGC
Source organism: Rhodophyticola sp. (assembly GCA_028279315.1). Classification (GTDB taxonomy): domain Bacteria; phylum Pseudomonadota; class Alphaproteobacteria; order Rhodobacterales; family Rhodobacteraceae; genus Rhodophyticola. The sequence goes on from JANQNZ010000303.1 coordinate 3,197, forward strand.
CGTGGGCTGGCGATCCAACGTTCGAATGGCAGCACTTTATCCCGGTCAAATCCGACTTCACTCCGATCTCAGCACCAAACCTTACCCAATCGCCAGACCGCCCGGGCGGCCTGGCTATGCCCGGCGCCTTCGGCGCCATTCGGGCGGGGAAGCAGAACAGCCGGGATTCATCGCAGTCACATCCAAAGGTTGTCGCGGCAAGCCTACCCGAGATCAGCACGAGCCAATGCCGCCGCCAGCGCCTCTTCAAGCGGCGTGGCCTCCAAATCCGGCAACAGCGCCTCAAGCGCGCTGCCATCAATCCGATGCGGCTGATCCCAAAGATAGCGCATCTCAAGCAGGTGTTTTGCTTCCGCCCAGAACGGGCGCGCCAGTTGGATCGGGAGCCAGGACATCGACGAGACCGACACCTCGCGGCCAAGGGCCTGACCGCAGCCCGCCGCCAGGTCCCGCGCGGTCAATGTGTACCCGGCGAAGGCGAGATCGGTGTAGCGCCCCAGCTCACCCCGCATCCCCGCCAGCGCCGCCAGCGCCCGGGTCATATCCGGCAGATAAGCCCAGGCATGGGGCTGATCGAGCGCGCCGGGATAGCTGAGCCGGCCCTTGGCGCGGGCATCCTTGGCGATGATCCGGTCGAACCACCCCGCCGAGGGCTGATTGTCCAGGAAATCACCGCCGCGCAGCAGGATCACCTGGGCTTCGGAGGCTTTCAGCATCGCCTCGATCTCGATCCTCAGACGGCCCAAATCATTTGTCGCCCGATGTGGGGTGTCTGGCCCTAAGACCTCCGGCAGGTCCGGGCCAAAGCCGAAGACATAGACATTGCCGGGCTGCAGGATTGTGGCGCCGCTGGCCTCAGCCGCGCTGATGAGCTGCCGATAGAGCCCCGGCAATTGCGCCGCCCATTTGCTGTAGGGCGGGTTCCAGCCGTTCACGATGATATCGGCGCCCTTCGCCGCTCCCGCCAGATCACCGCTCGCCCGGTCATACGCCCGGGTCTCCCAGCCATCCGCCCTCAGCGCGGCCTCGGCGTTGCGGCCAAACCGCCCCGTCGCGCCCAAAATCAATGCGGTGCCCGCCATGCGCATCCTCCATCAAATCGACTCCGTCACATCTAAGCTATTCGAGACCTGTCACGGGATTGCAAACCCCATGGCGCGCATTGCGCAAGACCCGGCCGACCTCGTTTCTTGACCCCGTCCCCGGCAACCGCTACCGCCTTCGGGACTGTTGAGACCAAAGGACATCGCGTCATGAGCACTCCTTCTCTTCTGATCCTGCCCGGCGACGGCATCGGCCCCGAGGTTATGGCCGAGGTCCGCAAGATCATCGACTGGATGGGGGCCAATCGTGGCCTTGCCTTTGAAGTCAGCGAGGACCTGGTGGGGGGCGCCGCCTATGACGCCCATGGCACGCCGCTCCATGACGACACGATGGCTAAAGCGCAGGAAGTCGACGCGGTTCTGCTCGGCGCCGTTGGCGGGCCGAAATACGACGCGCTTGATTTCTCGGTGAAGCCAGAACGCGGGCTTCTCCGGCTGAGAAAGGAAATGGACCTCTACGCAAATCTCCGCCCTGCGCAGTGCTTCGACGCGCTGGCCGATTTCTCCTCACTGAAGAAAGACGTTGTCGCCGGGCTCGACATCATGATTGTGCGGGAACTGACATCCGGCGTCTATTTCGGCGAACCCCGCGGCATCCATACCGAGGGCAATGAGCGTGTGGGCATCAACACCCAACGCTACACGGAAAGCGAGATTGACCGGGTCGCGCGTTCCGCCTTTGAATTGGCGCGGAAGCGGGACGGCAAGGTCTGCTCCATGGAGAAGGCCAATGTGATGGAATCGGGCATCCTTTGGCGTGAGGTCGTGCAAGAGGTGCGGGACAAGGATTACCCGGATATCGAACTCAGCCACATGTATGCCGATGCAGGTGCGATGCAGTTGACCCGCTGGCCCAAGCAATTCGACGTGATCGTGACCGACAACCTATTCGGCGATCTCCTGTCCGATCTGGCCGCGATGCTGACGGGCTCGCTTGGCATGTTGCCCTCCGCCTCCCTTGGCGCGCCGATGGAGAACGGGCGGCCCAAAGCGCTGTATGAGCCAGTCCACGGCTCCGCCCCCGATATCGCGGGCCAAGGCAAGGCAAACCCGATTGCGTGCATCCTCAGCTTCGCGATGGCACTGCGCTATTCCTTTGATCAGGGTGAGGAGGCGACGCGGCTGGAGCAAGCTGTTGAGGCGGTACTGGCCGATGGCCTCCGCACAGCCGACCTGCTCGGCGAGGAGGGCGCGACGCCGGTCAGCACGTCTGAGATGGGGGATGCGATTGTGGCGAAACTCGCTGCCAGCGCATGATCACAACACGGGGCTTTGAACCCAGTGACGCAGAGGCCTTCCTCACGCTGTATCGCGAGTGCCTCGACTTCTACGACGTGCCGCCCGCAACGGCAGAGATGGAAGCCACGCTGATCGAACATCTCTCCGCCCGCCGCCATATGTCCTGCGAACTGGCGTTCGTCGACGGATCGCCCGCGGGCTTCGCCACCTGGGCGCTGACCTTCCCGGCCCGAAACGGGATGGCGTTGCTGATGAAAGAGCTTTTCGTTGCCGACCGCGCACGCGAAACCGGCGTGGGCCGCGCGCTTATGGCCGCGCTCCTCCACCACGCAGATCATCACGGCTGCGTCCGCATGGATTGGCAAACCGATGGCACCAACACGGGCTCACGCGCCTTCTATGCCAAGCTCGGCGCGCCGGAGTTCGCCAAGATCAGCTATCGCATTCCGGGCGACGATTTTGGACGCTTTGCCAAAGACCTGACTTGAGGGCCGCGCTCGATGACCGATCAGGCCGGAAATCCCAATGCAAAAGGCGCGCTTTTCGCCCTTCTGGCCTTTGGCGTCTTTGCCACCCATGATGTGGTGATCAAATATCTCGGCGGGGCCTATTCGCCGTTCCAGATCGTCTTCTTCAGCGTGCTCTTCGGCTTTCCAGTCACGACCTTCCTGTTGATGCGCGACACAACCGAAGGGCATCTGCGCCCCAATCACCCGTGGTGGACCGCGATCCGCACGGTGGCCGCCGTCATCACGGCCTTCTGCGCGTTTTATGCCTTTTCCACCCTGCCGCTCACGCAGGTCTACGCGATCTTGTTTATCACACCGCTCATCATCACGCTTCTGGCGATCCCTGTGCTGGGCGAAAAGGTCGGCTGGCGGCGCGGGCTGGCGGTGATTGTCGGACTTGGCGGCGTGATGGTTGTGCTGCAACCGGGCACAGCGCCGTTTGAGCTCGGCCATGCCGCGGCCCTTATCGCCGCCTGCACCGCCGCCTTCGCTTCGGTCATCGTCCGAAAGATCGGGCGGGATGAGCGGAGCGTTGTCCTGATCCTCTACCCAATGATGGCGAATTTTGTGCTGATGGGCGCGGCGCTGCCTTTTGTCTATCAGCCGATGCCGATCGTCGATATCGGAGCCTCAGCCATCATCGCGCTTCTGGCGCTGATCGGGACCACCTGCTTGATCCTGGCCTATAAGACGGCGCAGGCGGTGATCGTGGCACCGATGCAGTATTCGCAGATTGTTTGGGCCAGCGCCTATGGGTTCTTGTTCTTCAACGAGGGCATTGAGCGCGCGACCCTGATCGGCACGGGCATCATCATCGCCTCAGGCATCTATATCGTGCTGCGGGAGGGGCGCGCCGCGGCTTCACTCACCACCCCCGTCTTGCGCAGCCGATCGCGCACCGGCACACCCACCGCGCCCCGGGTTGCGAACTTCCTCTCCGAAGGGGAACGCGGCCCACAGAGCGGCACAAAACCGCCGGATCCGTAAGGGCGGGGGGGCCTGCGGTGCAGGGCTCCGGCGTGGTTCGGATGGGTGCACGTTCGACGCCCTGTTCCCGAGGCCTATTTCTCTTGCATTGCTCCAGAACCCCGGATATCCCGCCCGGCACGGTCGGAGTGTAGCTCAGCCTGGTAGAGCACTGTCTTCGGGAGGCAGGGGT
>JANQNZ010000312.1 GCA_028279315.1 Rhodophyticola sp.
CCCGGTCGAGAAACCCGCGGCACCGGAGCCCGCGCCCGCAGCAGCCGCCGAGACTGCGCCCACCGAGACAGCCCCGCAGACGCTCGACGCGCCCCGGGATGGCCAAGCCGATGACCTCAAGAAGATCAGTGGTGTCGGGCCGAAGCTGGAAGCACTCCTGAACGAGATGGGGTTCTGGCATTTCGACCAGATCGCCGCCTGGACCCCAAGTGAGGTCGCCTGGGTCGATGCGCGGCTCAAATTCAAAGGCCGGATCGAGCGCGACGATTGGATTGGCCAGGCCAAGACCCTGGGCGGTGTGGGATGAGCGTCGACTACGGCGAACTCCTCGCCGGTGGGCATGACAAAGACCGCGCGCGGCGCATCGTCAATGGCGAGTTGATCGCCGACATCCTCTTCGACTATTTCAAGCCGAGAACGGCTATCGATCTGGGCTGTGGCCTAGGGTTTGTCCTTCGAGCGCTGAAAGGCCGCGGTGTGGCTGTCACCGGGGTTGAAGGCGAGTGGGTGGCGACCGCCGCGCCCGAGATTGAGCGGGACGACTACATCCTGGCCGATTTGAACGAGCCTTTCTCGGTGAATGACCGGTTCGATCTGGCACTGTCGCTTGAGGTCGCGGAGCATCTGAAGCCCGAACGCAGCGAGGCCTTCGTGGATGAGCTGTGCGCGCTCTCCGACACGATCCTGTTTTCCGCGGCGATCCCAGGCCAAGGTGGCTATGGCCATATCAACCCGAAATTCCAAGATGAATGGGCCGCACTTTTCGCGGAACGCGACTACAAATGCTACGACCCGGTCCGCCGTCAATTGGCGCAACATGACGTCGCCTTCAATTGGTTCACTCAAAACATCCTCCTCTTCGTGAAAGAGGGGCGGCGGGTGAAGAAGGCTTTGGCCGCCCATGAGATTGCGCCGCAAGCCGCCGCCTATGTCAGTAAGACCCAATACAACCGGCGGATTCGCGGCCTGAAAAAGAAGGTCGCGGAGTTGGAAGAGCAGTTGAAGGCCAAAGCCAACTAAGCGCCTTGGCAAAAACCACGCCCCCGACCTTTCGGCGAAACGGTTTATCGCCCCCCGGAATAGAAGACATTCCAGCCCGCTTGCGTTACACAGAAGGTCCATTACAAAATAGACCGCGGAAGACGACAACATTGGGAGGGATGGGATGAACGCCAATAGCGGAGGCTTCACCTGCGTTGTCTATAGCTACGTCATCGGGGGCGGTATCGGCGCGTTTGCGGGCGCGATGCTGCTTGTCTTAGGCGGCTGGACTGGTTGGCAGGCGTTTTTTGCGGCGGTGTTTTTGGCTGCGGTTCTTGGCACCTTCTTCGCCGTGTTCCTGTGTGGCGGATCAGATGGGATGATGAAACAGGGCAGCGCCGGGCAGCGCCCAGGCTCCGCGCCCACAGCGTCGAGCCAAACCGACGCAGCGCCCACACCTGCACCTGCACCGGCCCCGGCGGCCACACATACATCCTCGCCAGCGGCTGCCTCGCCACACAGGCCTGCGCCTGCCGCGTCACCCCCGCCTGCCGCGTCACCTATGCCTGCGCCAGAGCCGGTTCCCACACCGGTCGCCCCGCCGACCCACACACCTGTTGCAGCGCCCACACCCACACCCGCGTCGGACCCAAGCCCAGTCCCGACGCCCGCACCGGCGGCGCCCACACCATCCCCCACGGCGGCGCCAACACCGCCCCCGGCGCCCACACCAGCGCCAGAGCCAAGCCCGAGCCCTGCTGCTCCCGCACCAAGCCATGCGCCTGTCGCCAGCGAGCGCAGCGATGCCACACGCCCTGCTGGGCTTCATGCTGCGCGTGAGGGTCAGGCGGACGATCTGAAGAAGATCAAAGGGGTTGGCCCCAAACTGGAGCGGCTTCTGAACACCATGGGCTTCTACCATTTCGACCAGGTCGCCGCCTGGACCGAGGCCGAGGTTGCTTGGGTTGACGACAATCTCGAAGGCTTCAAAGGCCGGGTCACCCGGGACGAATGGGTGTCCCAGGCGAAACTATTGGCCGCAGGGGGTGAGACCGATTTCTCCAAGAAAGTCGATGAAGGCGATGTATACTGACCAGCGGGAGGGCAACTGAGACTGCCGCTTAGGAGAGTAAGATGAAATTGGCGGAAGATCTGTGGCTGGGCTCCATCGCCGCTCAGCGAAACCTTCTTCATGTGATCAACTATTCGACTGCGTTTTATGGCGCGACCGCGCTGCAAGGCCTGCATTTGGGCCTGAACGCGCCATCGGCTTTCTGGAGCGCGCTGGCGCGGGTGGGGGCTGAGGAACTGGACCCGCCCGCAAACCTGGGTGACGCGCCGAATGGGGCCAAAAGCCTATCGGTTGAGCCGGTGGCTGAGGCCGCACCCCCCAAGGCTGAGGCCGCGCCAACCCCGGAACCGGCACTGGACGCCGCGCAAGTGCTTGACCCGTCGATCAATCCACAGCTTCTGGACGGCCCCCGGGGTGGAAAACCGGATGATCTGGCCGCGATCTCGGGCATTGGCGCGAAGCTCGCCGAGACGCTGAATGAGTTCGGCATCTACCATTACGACCAGATCGCCACGCTGAATGCCGCCGGAATCGATTGGCTGAACCAGCAGCAGCCGGGCTTCAAGGCGCTGGTTGCGCGGTTCGACCTGGTTGATCAGGCCAAGACGCTCTCCGATTGACCTGAGACTTCGGGCGGTGCTGTGCGCCGCCCGGGGCCCTAGACCCCCTGAACACCCATGCCCGAGCCTTCCGACCAAGACCGACAGATTGCCCGCCAGGGGCGCATCGCCGCTTTGGTGGTGGCGGGCACGATGCTGATCTGGATGGGGGCACAGCTTTTGGGCGGCGAATTGGGCCTGCCCGTGCGCTATGTCTTTTTGTTCGACCTTGCGGCAATCGCGGCCCTGGTCTGGGCGCTTTTTGTGACGTATCAGATATGGCGAATGCGGCGCGACCAGACCTCGGGCGGCAAGGACAAGGACGGATAGATGCTCCAGGACAAAGACCGGATCTTCACCAATCTGTACGGGATGCATGACCGTGACTTGGCCGGCGCAAAGGCGCGGGGCCATTGGGATGGGACCAAAGACCTGATCGCCCTTGGCCGCGACAAGATCGTGGAGATCATGAAGGCGAGCGGCTTGCGCGGACGCGGCGGCGCTGGCTTCCCCACGGGGCTCAAATGGTCCTTCATGCCCAAGGAAAGCGATGGCCGCCCCGCCTATCTGGTGGTCAATGCCGACGAATCCGAACCCGGAACCTGCAAAGACCGGGAGATCATGCGCAACGACCCCCATACCTTGATCGAAGGCTGCCTGATCGCCAGCTTCGCGATGGGGGCCAATGTCAGCTATATCTATATCCGCGGCGAATATATTCGCGAGCGGGAGGCGCTTCAGGCCGCCATCGACGAATGTTACGACGCCGGGCTTTTGGGTAAAGACGCCGCCGGGTCGGGCTGGGATTTCGACCTTTATCTGCATCACGGGGCGGGCGCCTATATCTGCGGTGAGGAAACCGCGCTTCTGGAAAGCCTTGAAGGCAAGAAGGGCATGCCGCGCATGAAGCCGCCGTTTCCAGCGGGTGCGGGGCTCTATGGCTGCCCAACCACGGTGAACAACGTGGAATCCATCGCCGTGGTCCCCACCATCCTGCGCCGTGGCGCGGAATGGTTCGCGGGTTTCGGGCGGCCCAACAATTCCGGCACCAAGCTCTTTGCGATCTCGGGCCATGTGAACAACCCCTGCGTCGTGGAAGAGGCGATGTCGATCACGTTCGAAGAGCTGATCGAAACCCATTGCGGCGGCATCCGCGGCGGGTGGGACAACCTCAAAGCGGTGATCCCTGGCGGCTCCTCCGTCCCTTGTATTCGCGGCGAGCATATGCGCGAAGCGATTATGGATTTTGACTATCTGCGCGAGCAGCGCTCGGGCCTGGGCACGGCGGCGGTGATCGTGATGGATCAGTCTACGGACATCATCAAAGCGATCTGGCGGCTGGCGAAATTCTATAAACACGAAAGCTGCGGCCAATGCACGCCGTGTCGGGAAGGCACCGGCTGGATGATGCGGGTGATGGAGCGTCTGGTGAAAGGCGAGGCGGAGGTCGAGGAGATCGACATGCTGCTCGACGTCACCAAACAGGTCGAAGGCCACACGATCTGTGCCTTGGGCGATGCGGCGGCCTGGCCGATCCAAGGGCTGATCCGCAATTTCCGCGATGAGATCGAGGACCGGATCAAGACCAAAGGCGCGGCGATCGCGGCGGAGTGATGGAGGCCGCTTGGGCCCTCCTTCTCGGCGCCGTCTTCTTATCGGTGCCCTTCGCAGGGCTCGCTGTTTGGAAGATCGGGCGCAGAACCGGGCACCGCAAAGCGGCGGTGTTGGCCGCAGTATTGGGAGGGTCCGGCGTCTTCGCCCCGCTCGCCTTCTTCAGCAGTTTGCTTGGCTGGACACAACTGAGCGATCTTTGGGCGACGGCTATGGTTCTGCTTCTCTTGGCGGCCCTTGGTCTTGCAGCTGTGGCGCTTTGGCTTGCTTTCGCGCCGTGGTCTGGGGATGCTGACGGATAGGGAGGTGCCCCCATGTGTCACGGCGATCTTGATCCGAAATACCTGATGCGGGAGGCCGAAGGCCGGGTGCGCGAGATGGCGCGGAGCGAACCGCTTACGTCATCCGCGCCAGCCCTGATCGCTCGGGCTTATGCCCAGGCCATCCATTGGCTCAAGCAAAAGACCGGCGCAGCGCGTCCAGTCGAGTAATCCACGCCTTCCAAATCCTCAGACCGACCGGATCTGTCAGGAGCCATGGTAGGGTTCCGTGACCTGCGGACACGCCTTGCGCTATGCTGGCCAATTAGGGTTTGACGGCAAGAAGGAGAGGACCCATGGAACAGTTCGCGGCATATGCGCATGCTTTGGTGGCCCTGGCGGGCACGGCGTTGATTGCGCTGATCATCAACCCAATCTCGGCGGCAAAGAAGAGCAGCCAAGGGGTCACATCGGGCAGTATGCCCGAGCCCGATTACAGTGATCCGGCCTATCGCTGGTCACGCGCCTATCTGAACCTGACCGAAATGATGGGGCTGTTCGCTGTCGCGGTTTTTGCGGCGATCCTGACCGGGGCGAACCCGTTTTGGGTGAACCTTCTGACCTCCGTGATCTTCATCAGCCGCCTGGTTGTCGCGGTGGTGCATATCCAAGGTTGGGGCAAGCCCAATAGTGGCCTTCGCACCATGGTGTTCGCCATCGGCTGGCTGAGCGCGATTGTCTTGGCGATCATGGCCATTCTGGCGGGGTTTGCGTGAGGGGCTAGATCGGCCCTGCGGCTTCGGAGTCACAGGCTGAGGGTGGATTGCGCGGCGCGAGCGCTGTTTTTGTTGCTGAAATCGCTCAGTTTTTCTATTCTGCCCACATAGAAGAAAGGCCCGCGCGGAGCTCACCGCTCTGAAAGACGGGCCAAAAAGGCATGAGGAAGGGCAGGAGATGACCGGCGTCTATCGTGTTGGTTTGACTTTCATTTATCTCGCCTGCTGCGCAGCGGGCATGATCTTGGGCTATACCTGGGGCATCGGCGGGTCGATCTTAGGTGTGGTTCTGGGCGGTATGGTGGCCTCGGTCGTGGCTTTGATGCTGAACACGCCGGAACGGATGGAAATGGCCTTCTACTCGATCCTGGTTGTGGCGCTGATTGCTGGCACGATCTATCTGATCGTCGCGTTTTGGGGCGTGCGGCTTTAGGCGCTATGCTGGTGCCTGTGAAATCAGTCCTCCTCCTGATCCCTTTGGCGCTTGCGGGCTGCGTGGCCGCCCAAGACAGCGTGGTCGCAACCACTGCCGGTCCCCTGATCGTCCGCTTCGACCCCGATATGCCGCGATTTGCGGGTGACCCATCGGGCGTTGATCCGTTTCCAGAGTTTGGCGCGCTTGTGGTCACGGCATCTGACGGCGCGGCCCTGCCACTCTCGGCAGAACCCGCGGCACGGCAGGCGATTGCGGCCTATTGTGAGGGGCAAGGGCGGGGCGGCGTGGTGCGCGATCTCTCCTACCGGGGCATGGAGGATGGCAGCAGCACATGGTCGGCGGCGCCCTGTGCGTCCGCCTAGCGTTTGGCGGGCCAGATAAGGGGGAAAACGCGCGAGACTCCGCTCATATCTGAGGCATGTTATTGAATATCAGAACCCACGCGCCCCAGATCAAACGCCGAGGCAGGGAGTTTGAGAAGGAACTCAAGCAATGCAGGACTATGGAAAATGGCTGGTCGCCTGCGCATTGGTCGCAGGCTTTGGCATTTTGACCACGATGGCCGCGGCGCAGGCTGAACGCTGGCAGCCGCTCCGCCAAGACGTTGAGATCAACAGCGGGCTGACCGTGATCGCGGTGGGCGATTACGTCGTGGATAACTGCCCCGATATCCGGGAGCGGCGCCTGACGGCCTTCAATTACGCGATGGGCCTGGCCAATCGGGCGCGGGATTTGGGGTTCAGCCGGTCCGAGATTGAGGCCTTTGTCGATGATGAGACGGAAAAGGCGCGTGTCCGCGCCCAAGCCCAGGCTTGGATCGCGCAACAAGGGGCCTCGGTCGAGGATCCGGCCAGCTTGTGCCAATTGGCCCGCGACGAAATTTCCGCCGGGTCGACAATTGGCAGATTGCTTCAGGAGAGGTAGAAGCGGGAAACGGCACACCCGGGGCTGACCAGACCGACCCGGGCCAGTGAAGGACCCGCATTCATGAGCGACCTGCGCGCAATCGTCATCGACGATAAGGAAATCGAGGTGGATCCGGCGATGACGCTGATCCAGGCCTGTGAGCAGGCGGGGGTGGAAATCCCGCGGTTTTGCTATCACGAGCGCCTGTCGATTGCCGGAAATTGCCGGATGTGCCTGGTGGAAGTGGTGGGTGGGCCGCCGAAACCCGCGGCCTCCTGCGCGATGCAGGTGCGGGATCTGAGGCCCGGCCCTGAGGGGCAGCCGCCGGTGGTGAAGACCAACTCCCCCATGGTCAAGAAGGCGCGGGAGGGGGTGATGGAGTTTCTGCTCATCAACCACCCGCTCGATTGCCCGATCTGCGACCAAGGCGGCGAATGTGATCTACAAGACCAGGCGATGGCTTATGGCGTGGATTTCTCGCGGTATCGGGAGCCGAAACGCGCCGTAGCGGATATGGATTTGGGCCCGCTTGTGGGCACGGCGATGACGCGCTGTATCTCTTGCACGCGCTGTGTGCGGTTTATCACCGAGGTCGCCGGGATGCCGGAGCTTGGCCAGACAGGGCGCGGTGAGGATGCGGAGATCACGTCTTATCTGGGCCAGACGCTCGATAGTGAGATGCAGGGCAATATCGTCGATCTCTGCCCCGTGGGGGCGTTGACGAGCAAGCCTTACGCCTTCACGGCGCGGCCTTGGGAATTGACCAAGACCGAGACCATTGATGTGATGGATGCGCTTGGCTCCAACATCCGGGTGGACACCAAAGGCCGCGAGGTCATGCGGATCTTGCCGCGCAACCATGATGGCGTGAATGAGGAATGGCTGAGCGACAAATCCCGTTATGTCTGGGATGGGCTGCGGCGGCAGCGGCTCGACACACCTTATGTGCGGGAAAACGGCAAACTGCGCCCGGCAAGCTGGGGCGAGGCGCTGCGCGCCGCGGCGGGTGCCATGACCGGCAAGAAGATTGCCGGGCTGATCGGCGATCTGGTGCCGGTGGAAGCGGGCTTTGCGCTGAAACAGCTTGTGGAAGGGCAGGGCGGGTCTGTCGAATGCCGCACGGATGGCGCGAAACTGCCTGCGGGCAACCGCTCGGCCTATGTCGGCACCGCCACAATCGAGGATATCGACGACGCGCAAGCCATTCTGCTGGTGGGCTCCAACCCCCGCGCGGAGGCGCCGGTTTTGAATGCGCGTCTCCGTAAAGCCTGGACCAAAGGCGCGGTTGTGGGGCTGATCGGGGACGCGGTTGATCTGACCTATGATTACATCCATCTCGGCACCGGCCGGAAAGACCTGAGTGCGCAGCTTGGCAAAGAGCACCCGTCCGTTGAGGGCAAGAAAAGCCTGGTGATTGTCGGCCAAGGCGCCCTCCGCGAGGCCGATGGTGAGGCGGTGCTGTCCCAAGTCATGCAGTTCTGCGAAGAAACTGACTCGCAACTTCTGGTTCTCCACACCGCCGCGTCTCGCGTGGGTGCGATGGATGCGGGCTGCGTCACCGAAGGGGGTATGGCTGCAGCGGTCGATGGGGCGGAGGTTGTCTATAACCTCGGCGCCGATGAGGTGGAGATCGCGGACGGGGCGTTTGTGATCTACCAGGGCTCTCATGGCGACCGGGGCGCGCATCGGGCTGATGTCATCCTGCCTGCCGCTGCTTATACCGAGGAACAGGGCCTTTTCGTGAACACCGAAGGCCGCCCGCAACTGGCGCTCCGGGCGAGTTTCGCGCCGGGCGAGGCCAAAGAGAATTGGGCGATCCTGCGCGCGTTGTCGGCGGAAATGGGGGCGACCTTGCCTTATGATACGCTGGCCGAATTGCGCCAGGCGCTGGTGGGCGAGGCGCCGCATCTGGAGATGATCGATCAGGTGGCCGAGAACCCGTGGCAGAAGCTGCCCACCGCCACCCCCGGCGATGCGGATTTCGTGAATGCGGTCAGCGACCACTACCTGACCAACCCGATCTGCCGGGCCAGCCAGCTGATGGCGGAGCTCAGCGCCAATGCCAAGGCGCGCCGCGCCCAGCCCATCGCTGCGGAGTAAGCCCCTTGCGCGGGCACGCTCAGGCGATGCGGGCTGCCACCGCGCTTTGCGGGTTTGGTGTGCTGACAGCCTGCGCGCTTCCCCCTGCCATCGACGACCCCAACCGGGCTGCCTTCTATGATGGGGTCGAGACCCGTTTGCTCGACGACGATCTGGTCAATTTCCAGGTGCAAATCACCGGCCAGGCCACCCGGGCGGATATCGAGGACTATGCCAAATGTGCAGCCGCGCAATATGCGCTGATTCGCGGCTACGGCTTTGCGCGACATGTCCGCACAAATGTGCAGGAAGAGGGTGGCGTTTGGCGTGGAGATGCGGTTTACACCATCTCACCGGCGCTCCCGCGAGGGTTGCAGACGATTGACGCCGAAGTGGTGGCGGCCGCCTGCGCCGAGCAAGGCATACCGACGGTGTGAGGATTGATGGACGGTTTCTTTTCAACCACTCCCGGCATCGCGTTGATTATCGCCGCGCAAAGCCTTCTGGTTATTGGCTTTGTGATGGTTTCGCTTCTGTTCCTGGTCTATGGCGACCGGAAGATCTGGGCCGCGGTTCAGATGCGCAAAGGCCCCAATGTGGTGGGGGCGTTTGGCCTTCTGCAAACCGTCGCCGATGCGCTCAAATACGTGGTGAAAGAGGTCGTCGTGCCCGCGGGTGCGGACAAGCCCGTCTTCATGCTGGCGCCGATGACGTCTTTCGTCTTGGCGATCCTGGCTTGGGCGGTCATTCCGTTCAACGACACGTGGGTTCTGGCCGATCTGAACGTGGCGATCCTTTATGTCTTCGCGATGTCCTCGCTCGAGGTTTATGGCGTGATCATGGGGGGCTGGGCCTCTAACTCGAAATACCCGTTCCTGGGCTCCCTCCGCTCGGCGGCGCAGATGATCTCTTACGAGGTCTCCATCGGCCTCATCATCATCGGGGTGATCATCACCACGGGCAGTATGAATTTCGGCGCGATTGTCGCCGCGCAAGACACCGGCTGGGGCATCTTCGGCTGGTATTGGCTGCCGCATCTGCCGATGGTGTTTCTGTTCTTTATCAGTGCTTTGGCGGAAACCAACCGCCCACCTTTCGACTTGCCAGAGGCGGAGTCGGAATTGGTCGCGGGCTATCAGGTGGAATACTCCTCGACCCCCTTCCTCCTCTTCATGGCGGGCGAGTACATCGCCATCTTCCTGATGTGCGCGCTGATGACGCTGATGTTCTTCGGCGGGTGGCTCAGCCCCATCCCGGGCCTGCCCGACGGCGCGCTCTGGATGATCGCCAAGATGGCGTTCTTCTTCTTCCTCTTCGCTATGGTGAAGGCGATTGTGCCCCGGTACCGCTATGACCAATTGATGCGGCTTGGCTGGAAAGTCTTCCTGCCGATGTCGATCGCTTGGGTGGTGATCGTGGCCTTCCTGGCGAAATTCGAACTCTTTGGCGGCGCCTATGCCCGATGGGCAATCGGAGGCTGACATGACCCAGATCGACTACACCCGCGCCGCGAAATACTTCCTGCTGGCCGATTTCTTCAAAGGTTTCGGGCTGGGGATGAAATACTTCTTCGCCCCCAAGGCGACCGTGAACTACCCCCATGAAAAGGGCCCACTCAGCCCGCGTTTCCGGGGTGAACATGCGCTCCGCCGGTATCCAAATGGCGAGGAACGCTGCATCGCCTGTAAGCTCTGCGAGGCGATCTGCCCGGCCCAGGCCATCACCATCGATGCCGAGCCGCGCGAAGACGGCTCCCGCCGGACCACGCGTTACGATATCGACATGACGAAATGCATCTATTGCGGCTTCTGCCAAGAGGCCTGCCCGGTAGATGCCATTGTCGAAGGCCCGAATTTCGAGTTCGCCACTGAAACCCGGGAAGAGCTCTACTACGACAAGCAGAAGCTTCTGGAAAACGGCGAGCGGTGGGAGGCGGAGATCGCCCGGAACCTGGAACTGGACGCGCCTTACCGATGAGTGACACGCCCCAAAACCCGTTTGAGGCGCTCTTCGCCCAGACCCAAGAGATGACCCAGGAATGGGCCAAGGCGGTGAACCCGGCGCTGGCCAATTTCACGCCCCAAGGGTTCGACAAGCTTTGGCCCACGGTCCCGGGCGAGGTGTTGGAGGCGTTTTGGGGCAAGCAGTTCAACCCCGAGGGGCTCGACGCCAAAACGCGCCTGCTTCTGACCCTGCAAGGCCTGACGATCCAAGGCGCCCTGGCTGAGCCGCAGATCCGCCTGACCGTGCGCCATGCGGTTGAGGCGGGCGCTACGAAACAAGAGATTGCCGAAGCCATCGGCATGGCCGCCATGTTCGGCGGTGTGCCGGCCATGAACAAAGCCATGGCGCTGGCGCAAGAGGCGCTGGACGGGGCGGGGGAGTAAGCGCGATGGGCATTGCGGATATCACCTTCTACGCCTTCGCGATCACCTTGGTGACCGCCGGGTTCCTTGTGGTGGTCGCGCGGAACCCGGTGCATTCGGTTCTGTGGCTGATCCTGGCGTTCCTATCCTCCGCCGGCCTCTTTGTGCTTCTCGGCGCTGAGTTCGTCGCGATGCTGCTGATCATCGTCTATGTGGGCGCGGTGGCGGTTCTGTTCCTCTTTGTCGTCATGATGCTGGACGTGGATTTCTCGGCGCTGAAGGCCGAGATGGCGCGGTATGTGCCGCTCGCCGGGCTGATCGGCGTGGTGCTTCTGATGCAACTGGCGCTGGCCTATGGCACCTGGGCGTTCTCGGACGGGATCGACCAGCGCCTTGGCAACCCGATCCCGCCGATCGACGAGGTACATAACACCCAAGCCCTTGGGCTGATCCTTTATGACCAATACTTCCTTCTCTTCCAACTCGCAGGCCTGATCCTTCTGGTGGCCATGGTGGGCGCGATCCTTCTGACGCTGCGCCACCGCCAGGACATCAAACGCCAGGACATCCTGGCCCAGATCTACCGCGATCCGGCCAAAGCGATGGAGTTGAAGGATGTGAAACCGGGGCAGGGGCTGTGACATGGGGACGGAGTTGATAGCGATCCTGGTTGCGGTTGCGGTCGGTGTGCTGGCGGGTTTTGGGTATTTCAACCGGACTTGAAAGTTCGGGAGGGACGGAATGATTGGACTAGAACATTACCTGTCGGTGGCCGCGGCGCTGTTTGTGATCGGGATTTTCGGCATTTTCCTGAACCGGAAGAATGTCATCGTGATCCTGATGTCGATCGAGTTGATGCTGCTTTCGGTCAATATCAACCTTGTCGCCTTCTCCAGCTTTCTGGGGGATCTCACCGGCCAGGTCTTCACCCTCTTTATCCTGACCGTCGCCGCCGCTGAGGCCGCGATTGGTCTGGCGATCCTGGTCTGTTTCTTCCGCAACCGCGGGACGATCGACGTCGAAGACGTCAATGTGATGAAGGGGTAATCGAAGTGTCAAATAGCCTGGAGATCTTGAAAGAGCGCTTGGCCAAGGGTGAGATTGACCAAGATGAGTTCGATGCGTTGAAGGAAAAACTGGATTCAGTTGAGACAGATCCCGCACCCGGTCAACAACGGGTTTCCGCACCTGGTGAAGGGCAGAAAGAGCCAGACAATAGTCTGTCCAATACACTGATGACGATTGGTGGCATAGGAGTCGCCTTTATTGTGATTGCTATGTTCAATTTCGAACAAGGCACGATCCTCAACGAGACAGGCTGGGTTGTGCTCATAATTTCCGGCCTTCTGTTTGGCTTTGGGCTAATGAAGCGAAAGTAGAAGACGCAGTATGGAAACGATCCTCCTCTTCGCCCCTCTGGTTGGTGCGGTCATTTGCGGGTTTTCCTGGCGGTTGATCGGGGAACAGGCGGCGTGCGCCACAGCAACCGGGTTCTTGTTCCTGTCGATGATCCTGAGCTGGATTATCTTCCTGGGCTTCGACCCTGAGGCGCATTCGGGCGGTTTCTATACCGAGCCGCTGTTCACCTGGATCGCGTCGGGCTCGCTTGACACATCCTGGGGCATCCGCATCGACCGGCTGACCGCGATCATGCTGATCGTGATCACGACCGTCTCGGCTTTGGTCCATCTCTACAGCTTCGGCTACATGGCCCATGACGAGAATTTCAAGGAAAACGAAAGCTATCGCCCGCGTTTCTTTGCCTATCTCTCGTTTTTCACCTTCACCATGCTGGTGCTGGTGACCGCCGATAACCTTCTACAACTTTTCTTCGGGTGGGAGGGCGTTGGCGTCGCCTCTTACCTCCTGATCGGGTTCTATTACCGCAAACCCTCGGCAGGCGCGGCCGCGATGAAGGCCTTTATCGTGAACCGGGTGGGGGATTTCGGGTTCCTCCTCGGAATTTTCGCGCTGTTCTGGATGGCCGACAGCATCAATTTCGATGTGGTTCTTGCCATGGGTCCGGAATTGGCGGAGCAAACCTTCAGCTTCCTCGGCTATGAGGTGAACGCGGTCAACACCATCGCCTTCCTCCTCTTCGTCGGAGCAATGGGGAAATCGGCGCAACTCTTCCTGCACACCTGGTTGCCGGACCCGATGGAGGGCCCGACGCCGGTTTCGGCGCTGATCCATGCGGCCACCATGGTGACGGCGGGTGTATTCCTGGTCTGCCGGATGTCGCCGATCATGGAATACGCGCCTTTCGCGACCAACTTCATCATCTTCATCGGCGCGGCCACGGCGTTCTTCGCCGCCACTGTGGGCCTGGTGCAGAACGATATTAAACGGGTGATCGCCTATTCGACCTGTTCGCAGCTTGGCTATATGTTCGTCGCCGCCGGCGTGGGCGTCTACTCCGTCGCCATGTTCCACCTCTTCACCCATGCGTTCTTCAAGGCGATGCTCTTCCTCGGCGCCGGCTCCGTCATCCATGCGATGCATCATGAGCAGGATATGCGGAACTATGGGGGTTTGCGCAAAAAGATCCCCTACACGTTCTGGGCGATGATGATCGGGACCTTGGCGATCACCGGGGTGGGCATCCCGACGACCTATTTCGGGTTTGCCGGGTTCTTCTCCAAAGACGCGGTGGTGGAAAGTGCCTTTGCCTTTGGCGGCGGGCTGGGCCAATACGCCTTCTGGATGCTGATCGTGGCCGCCGTCTTCACCAGTTTCTATTCCTGGCGGCTGATGTTCTTGACCTTCTTTGGGGAGCCGCGGGGCGACAAGCATACCCATGACCATGCCCATGAGAGCCCCTGGACCATGCTGGTGCCTTTGGGCGCGCTGGCCATTGGTGCCATCTTCTCAGGGGTCGTCTGGTATAACAGCTTCTTCGGCAAAACCGACCAAGTGGCCCAGTTCTTCGGGGTCGAATATGTCGATACCTATGCGGACGAGCACCATGGGGACGATCACGGGACAGACGACGGCCATGGGGAGGACAGCCACGCCGATGACCATGCGGCGGACGCCTACGCCACGGACAGCCATGGCGATGAGTCCCATGGCTCCGACCACCATTACGTCTTCACCAGCCCGCCGGGCGAAGGCGCGATCCATGCCGGGCCTGACAATGACGTCCTGAATGAGGCGCATTATGTGCCGACCTGGGTGAAATGGTCACCCGCCATTGCGATGGTGATTGGTCTGGCGGTTGCCTATCTCTTCTACATCGCGATCCCCAGCCTGCCGCGCCGTTGGGCCGAGACGAACCCGATCCTCTACCGGTTCCTGCTCAACAAATGGTATTTCGACGAGATTTACGACGCGGTCTTTGTCCGCCCCGCCGTGGCCCTTGGCCGGTTCCTCTGGAAAGGCGGCGATGGGCGGGTGATCGATGGCGGGATCAATGGGCTCGCCATGGGGATCATCCCCTTCCTCACCCGCCTCGCTGGCCGGGCGCAGTCGGGATACATCTTCCATTATGCCTTTGCGATGGTGTTGGGCATCGTCGTTCTGGTCACCTGGATGACGCTGGCGGCAGGGGGCTGAGGGACGAGACATGGGATTTGACTCACTCCTTTCGCTGGTGACCTTCCTGCCGCTGCTCGCGGCGCTGATCATGGCTGTCTTCCTGCGCGGCGATGATGAAGCAGCGCAGATGAATGCCAAGCGGCTGTCGCTGTTTGTCACCACGGCGACTTTCGTGATTTCGCTCGCCATCCTCTTTGAGTTCGATCCGAACGAGACCGGCTTCCAATTGGTGGAAGAGCGGGAATGGCTGCTTGGCCTGACCTACAAAGTCGGGGTCGATGGGATCAGCGTCCTCTTCGTACTCCTAACCACCTTCCTGATGCCTTTGGTCATCGCCGCCTGTTGGGAGGTGACGGATCGCGTCAAAGAATACATGATCGCGCTTCTGGTGCTTGAGACGCTGATGATCGGCGTCTTTGTGGCGCTGGATCTGGTGCTGTTCTACCTGTTCTTCGAGGCGGGCCTGATCCCGATGTTCCTGATCATCGGTATCTGGGGCGGGAAGGACCGCATCTATGCGGCGTTTAAGTTCTTCCTTTATACCTTCCTCGGCTCGGTCCTGATGCTGGTGGCGATGATCACCATGTATGTGCAAGCGGGCACCACGGATATCCCGACGCTTCTGACCCATCAGTTTGATGCCGGGCCGATGAATTTGCTTGGCTGGCAGATCACCGGCGGGTTGCAGACGCTGCTGTGGCTCGCCTTCTTCGCCAGTTTCGCGGTGAAGATGCCCATGTGG
>JANQNZ010000320.1 GCA_028279315.1 Rhodophyticola sp.
ATTTCGACGCAGCGCTCCGGGATCAATTGCCCGCCCAGGAGATCGAGGAGACCCGCGTTCTCAATTGCCCCAATTGTGGGGCGCAGGTTGAGTTCTCGCCAGAGATTCACGCCAAGGAATGCCCGTTCTGCGCCACGCCCGTGGTCACCGATACCGGCACCCATCGGCATATCAAACCGAAGGGTGTTTTGCCGTTCCAATTGGATGAAGAGGCCGCCCGGGACGCGATGACAAAGTGGCTCGGCCGCCTCTGGTTTGCGCCAAACGGGCTGCAAGACTATGCGCGCAAAGGGCGGAAGATGAACGGCATCTACACGCCCTATTGGACCTTCGATGCTGACACGCGCAGCCGCTATCGCGGGCAGCGCGGCACGATCTACTACGAGACCCGGCGCGACAGTAAAGGTCAGACGCGGCAGGTGCAGAAGATCCGTTGGACACGTGTCTCTGGCCGGGTGGCGCGGTTTTTTGATGATGTCTTGGTCCTTGCCTCTCGGTCCTTGCCAAAGCGCTATACGGACCGGCTGGCGCCTTGGGATCTATCGAAGCTCGACCCCTATACGCCGGAGTTCCTAGCCGGGTTTCGGGCCGAAGGCTACACGGTGGAGCTTGACGATGGCATGATCGAAGCGCGCCAGATCATGGATGCGCAGATCGCCCGCGACATTGCCCGTGATATCGGTGGGGACCGGCAGCGGATTGATGCGGTCGACACCGACATCTCGGATGTGACCTTCAAACATATCCTGCTGCCGGTCTGGCTTGCCGCCTATAAGTACCGGGGCAAAAGCTTCCGCTTTGTCGTGAATGGCCAGACCGGGAAGGTGCAGGGCGAACGGCCCTATTCGGCTTGGAAAATCGCCTTTGCCGTTCTGGTTGCGCTTATCCTGGCCGGAGGCGCGGCCTATCTCTACGCGGTTTATGGCGAAGGCGGTTCGGGCCAGTTTCTGCCGCAAGGCGGGTTTGGGGTGGACAACAAATAGGCCGGACCCGTCTGGGGCATGACTCTGCATTGGTCGCAACACAAGCCGGGGATCGCCAGGCCGAGGGCTGGCGATCCCCGGCCCGAGCGACCGCGCTTTATCCTAGCTAAATCCGACCTCAATCAGAATTCAGCACCCAGACTCAGCCAAATCGCCAGACCGCCCGGGCGGCCCCTCTCGGCAGATTTTCTGCGAAAACCGCCTACGGGCAACGCCGTCGATGCCCGGCGCCTTCGGCTTGATTCCGGGCGGGGGCGCAGAATGACGGGTGTTCGACCAACCCCTCACACCATCCATGGCTGATTTCCACCGTCCTAAATCCTCCTAGCCTTGCCTCCTGATTGCCGCTAGGCAGGCGCGAAAGACGGGAGGGAGGGGCCAATGATCCTCTGCTGCGGCGAAGCGCTGATCGATATGTTGCCACGGACAACCGAAGATGGTGAGGCGGGCTTTGCGCCCTACCCTGGCGGCTCGGTCTTCAACACCGCAGTGGCGCTGGCCCGGCTTGGTGCACCGGTTGGGTTCTTCAGCGGGATCAGCACGGATTTGTTTGGGCAGCGGCTCGACAAGGTGTTGCAGGCCAATGGGGTCGAGGCTGCTCTCGCCGCGCGGTCGGACCGACCGACAACCCTGGCCTTTGTGACCTTGACCAACGGCCAGGCGGAGTACGCCTTCTATGATGAGAACACCGCGGGCCGGATGTTGTCTGAGGCGGAGCTTCCGGTCGATCTCTCTGGCATCGACGCTTTGTTTTTCGGCGGGATCAGCCTGGCGGTGGAGCCTTGTGCCGATACCTATGAGGCCCTTTGCCTGCGGGAGCCGGACGCCCGCCCGATCATGCTTGACCCCAATATCCGACCCGATTTCATCGCCGATCCAGGGCGGTTCCGGGCGCGGCTCGCCCGGATGATGGAGGTCGCCGATATCGTAAAACTGTCGGATGAAGACCTGCGCTGGTTGGAGGGCGATGGCGATGTAGAGGGTCTGGCGCGCGGGCTTCTGGCCAAAGGCCCGAAGCTGGTGCTGTTGACCGAGGGGGCCGAAGGCGTCCTTGCGGTCCAGCCCTCGGGCATCACACGGGTTGCGGCGCGGACGGTCGAGGTCGTCGATACCGTCGGTGCGGGCGACACATTCAACGCGGGCGTCCTGGCCGGCCTGGCGAATGCGGGCGTCTTGACCAAAGCGGCTTTGGCCGGTGGCTTGCCCGCCCCTGCCCTCACCGCCGCCTTGGAGCTTGGCGTTGCCGCCGCCGCCGTCACCGTCAGCCGCGCGGGCGCAAATCCACCCACGAGGGATGAGTTGCTGTGAGGGCGCTGATTCAACGCGTCGCGCAGGCCGAGGTCACGGTGGATGGCACTCTCATCGGCCAAACCGGCCCGGGCCTTTTGATCCTTGTCTGCGCCATGCAGGGCGATGGAGAGGCCGAGGCCGACGCGCTTGCCGCCAAAATCGCCAAGCTGCGTATCTTCCGGGACGAGGCGGGCAAGATGAACCGCAGCCTTGTGGACACAGGCGGCGGCGCGTTGGTGGTCAGCCAATTCACCCTGGCCGCCGATACCAGCCGTGGGAACCGGCCCGGGTTCTCCGCCGCCGCGCCACCAGAAGACGGGGAGCGGCTCTATCTCCATTTCGCACAATCCCTTGCCGCACTTGGGCCCGCTGTCGAGACCGGGCAGTTTGGGGCTGAGATGGCCGTCAGCCTGGTCAATGACGGGCCGGTGACGATCTGGTTGGAGACCTGAGCGCCACCTATAGCACTTTGCGTTTGACTTGAATCGCAACCCGCTGCCTTTCGCCCACGGCTCGAACGCGGAACGCGATAAGCTTTGCCTCAGATGAACCGCGAAGTGCTTTAGATCAGGCTATGCCGCCTGTGCCCGATCACGGATACGGCTGATATGGGCCCGCGCTATCGCCCGTGCCGCGGCCCCGCTCTGGATTGGCGCATCAATCAGACATCGCTTGTTCTTCTGGCTCCGCGCGATCAGGGTTTTGATCCGCCCGCCTTCCTCAATCAATCGGCGCGCAGGCACGGCTGACGATCCTGGCGCGCCATTGCCCGACCCTAAGGCGCGAACCGCACTGCGAGCATAGGGTTTGAGCGCTGCATAGGTCTGTTCGCCCAGAAGCAAGCTTTCGGCGGGCGCCCCGGCCGCAAAGATCACCTCATGGGTGTCCAGCAGAAGATGGAGATACGTCACCGGCGCCGCACCCTCGACCATCGAGACACCGGCGGCAGGCAACAGGTTTTTGGCCTGCGTCAACACCTCCTCCACACCAAACATACGCCCGGCGATCTTGGAGCGGAGGAGGATCCGATGCTGCCGCGAAACAACCAGGTCCGTCATTGGCAGACCGTCTGCCAAGGCCCCCGCCTGAATTCGGATCGGGCTCAGCTTTGGGTCGGCGCGCAGTTCCGCGGCCCGATGCGTCGCCTTGCCGATCCACCTGACGGGCTGGAGCCCGTGATCGAGGGTTTGCACCAGGGCGCCCACCTTCAGCGCTTCCACCGGTATCTCACCGCGATCAGTCAGGATCGGCGTGCCTGCGGCAAAGCAAAGCGGGCCGAAATTGCTAACCGTTCCAGCCGTAACCTGATCGTTTCCGGGGCCTTCGCCCCCAATGCCAAGCTGGATGAAGGACACCTTTGTCGGATCAAAGGCGGTGTCCCCCACGGTGGCGATGATGAGGTCAGTGAAATAGTTGCTTAACGTGACAACAACGTCGCCGTTTTCCAAAGCAAACCGGTAAAAGCGGGTGTCCATCGTATGCCCGTCATAGGTGATGGTGCCCCTGGCGGAGTTTTCGTCGAGCTCCATCTCCCCGATATTGCTGGTGCCGCCGCTATAGATAACGGCCCCGGTCTGGCCTGCGACGCCAGAAGAGCTGAAATCGTCACCATCCGTATCGCCGATCACATCGCCCACAACGGCATCGATGGTGAGGTATTCTAACGTGGTGGGAGACACGACCCGATTGTCGAGTAAATGGTCGTATAGATGGAGATCGTCATCGCTGGTATCGGGGAAGTTGATCTCCAAAACCCAGCCGAACCAATTTGTTGTGGCCATCCGTCTTTAATCCCATGGTCAGACCGTCCATTCGTAGCGCGTGTGCTTTAAGATCGTCCTAAGGGGCGCGGGATCGGGGGCAGGCCGCCTTGGCGCGCCAAGGGGGAGGCACAATCGCGAAACTGCCTAGAATCTAGGCAGTTACGGCGGGCAACAGGTGTCCAGCCCCGGTCCCATCGCCATGCGCGTTGCAGCTTTGCCCAAGATCGTTAGGCTAAGCCCATGATCGAAGACCCTGTCTTCTTTGACGAAATGAATGGCGGTGGAGATCAGGCGCGCGGTCCTTACCGGCCCTACGAAGCCTGGTTCCAAGCCGAAGACCTGCGCGAATTGCGGAAGAAATCGACGGAAGCCGAGCGGTTCTTTCGTCGCACCGGCATCACCTTCAATGTCTATGGCCAGGACGAAGCGGATGAACGGCTGATCCCCTTCGACATCGTGCCGCGGATCATTTCGGGCCGGGAATGGGCACGGCTAACGAAAGGAATCGAGCAGCGTGTGCGCGCGATCAACGCCTTTCTCTATGACATCTATCACCGGCAAGAGATCCTGCGCGCAGGCCGCGTGCCGAAAGAACTGATTGATCAGAATGAGGCGTTCCTGCCGCAGATGATCGGCGTGGCCCCGCCTGGCAATGTCTATACCCATATCGTCGGCGTCGATCTGGTGCGCACCGGCGAAGATCAGTTCTATGTGTTGGAAGACAACGCGCGCACACCGTCCGGCGTCTCCTACATGCTGGAGAACCGGGAGACGATGCAGCAGATGTCCCCCGAGCTCTTCACGCGGATCAAGGTTCAGAAGGTCAGTGACTATCCGATGAAGCTGCGCCG
>JANQNZ010000277.1 GCA_028279315.1 Rhodophyticola sp.
ACCAAAATCCCATCGAGCCCGCCGACCGCGTTTTCCACCAGCCGGGCACCTAGCGCCTCATGATCGGGGTGCGCCTGATACGCCGCCAGCGCGTCCCAATCGGCGAAATCGACGACAAAGCCGTGCATATAGCCGCGCTCGATCTGCTCAGGGCTTTCGCTGCGGCCCGCGGTGATGTCGCGGACACCGGGGATGACAGGTTTGATCCGGTGCAGCTCTTCGAAGATATCGGCAATCTCAGTCTCGGTGACCTGCGGCTGGAATCGGATCAGAACGATATGGCGGATCATGGCCGCGCCCCTCCTTGGTCTTCGTGGATCATGTCGGCGGCTTTCTCCCCGATCATGATCGCCGCGGCGTTGGTGTTGGAAGAAATCACGGTCGGCATGATCGAGTTATCGACCACCCGCAGCGCCTCAATCCCGTTCAGCCGCAGCCTTGAATCGGTGACTGCGCCCGGATCGGTGCCCATCCGGCAGGTGCCCGCGCAATGGTGTGAGGTTTTGGAATGCGCGCAGATGAAGGCGAAATACTCGTCATCGGTGCGGACCTCGGGGCCCGGCAGACGCTCGGCTTTGATGAAGGGTTTGAGCGGGTCTTGCGCCAGGATCTCTTGGGTCAGTTTCAGCCCCCGGATTGACATTTCGCGGTCCAGCGGATCGGCCAGGTAATTCGGATCAATGAGCGGTGCGGCGCTTGGGTCGGCGCTTTGCAACCGGACGGTGCCGCGCGATCGGGGCCTCAGATAGCAGGAGTTCAGTGTCACGCCGCCATCGGGCATCGCAGCCACGCCTGCCTCAATCCCCGTCCCAAGGCCCAGATGGAATTGCAGATCAGGAGACCGCGCGTCGGGGTCCGCATACCAGAACCCGCCGGTTTCAAAGAGGCTGGAGGCGACGGGGCCTTTGCGGGTGAAGAGATACTGAAGCCCGGCCAGCGCCGACATATGCAGCTTGGCATAGCGGTCATAGGTATGGGGGCCGGAGACCTCACAGATGCAGTAGAGGTCCAGGTGATCTTGCAGATTCTCGCCGACATTGGGTTGGTCGAGAACCACGTCGATCCCTAGCGCGCCAAGGTGATCCGCCGGGCCGATGCCCGAAAGCTGCAACAGACGCGGTGAGCCGATGGCGCCGGAGGAGAGGATCACCTCGGTTGACGCCGTGAGGTGGGTGCCATCGGTCAGGTCCACACCCGTCGCACGACCGCCCTCAACCACGATGCGCTGGACCTGGGAGTGGTAGCGGATCGTCAGGTTGGGACGCGAGGTGTTCGGCGCCAGATAGGCCATGGCGGCCGAGGACCGGCGGGCGTGTTTCTGGGTCAGTTGGTAATAGGCGACGCCGTCTTGATGCTCGCCATTCACATCCTCGTTTTTCGGGATCCCGAGGGCGGCGGCGGCCTCGAAATACGCCTCACAGATCGGCAGAGGGGCCGCCGGTTGCGACACACCAAGGGGGCCGCCTTGGCCGTGGTAACGGTTGTTATAGGTGTCGTTGTCCTCGGCCTTGCGGAAATAGGGCAGCACGTCTTCGTAGGACCACCCGTCACAGCCCATCTGCCGCCAATCGTCATAATCCTGGGCATTGCCGCGTGTGTAGATCTGCGCGTTGATGGCCGACCCGCCACCGATCACCTTGGCCTGGGTATAGGTGAAGACCTTGTCCCGCATATGCCGCTGCGGGACGGTGGACCAGCCCCAAGACCCAATGCCCTTGGTCATCTTCGCGAACCCGGCGGGCAGGTGATAAAACGGATGTCGGTCACGGCCCCCGGCCTCCAACAAGCAGACCTGCACGTTCGGGTCTTCACTCAGCCGCGCGGCAAGGGCACAGCCCGCGCTGCCGCCGCCGATGATGATGAAATCGTAGCCCTTGGCCATCATACGCCCCCTTAAAGCCGTGGAATGGACAACCCGCCATCGACGGGGATGGCGGCGCCCGTGGCAAAGGCGAGATCGCCCCGGGCGATGGAGAGAACGGTGCGGGCGATATCCTCGGGCCGACCCCACCGGCCCGCGGGCACCAGGCCGTCCGAAATCCGCGCCTCATACCGGTCGGCGACGGGCGCGGTCAGGGGCGTCTCGATGATCCCGGGCCGGATGTCGAAGACGCCGATCCCATCGGGTGCCAGCCGCGCGGCGAAGTTCTGCGCCATCATCGCGGCGCCGGCTTTGGAGATGCCGTATTCGGCCCGGTCGATGGAGACCATCTGCGCACTGACCGAGGTGATGAAACTGATCGAGCGATACGGCGTCTCGGGCAGGCCGCCCATCCGCCGCGCGGCCTCTTGCGCCAGGAAGAAGGCGCCGCGCAGGTTCACCTCGTGGCAGCGGTCGAAGCTCTCCGGCGTCAGGTCCAAGAGGTCACCCCGCTCGATCGCGCCGACGCCTGCGTTGGAGATGAGCGTGATGATCGGCCCGGCGGCATCGAGCAGCGCGGGAACACGATCAATCTCCCGCATGTCATGGCGCAGATACCGCGCACCGGGAAGCGCGGCGAGGGCCTCGGCCACGACCTCTGAATCGGCGGGCTGTTCCGAGGCAATCACCACCGCCCACCCTGCCCCGTGCAGCGCTTGGGCAATGCCAAAGCCAATCCCTTGCTGGCCGCCTGTGATCAGCGCGCGCCTCTCGGTCATGCCGCAATCTCCCGTTTGATGATATCGCCTGTGCGCAGCGCCAAGGCCGCGACGGTCAGGGCCGGGTTCACTGCTGCGGATGTGGGCAACACACCTGCATCGGCCAGGAAGAGATTGGGGTGATCCCAGGACCGGCCTTCGGGGTCCACAACCGAATGCGCCGGGTCATCGCCCATCCGCACGGTGCCGCATTGATGGGACGGAACGCGCCCGTCGAAGAGGCGGCTCAAGACCACCGGGAAACCGGCCGCGCGCAAGGTCTGTTTCAGCTTCGCCACCAGCCGCTCATGGGCCGCCATGTTGGAACGGCGCCAGATCAATTGCACCTGATCGCCGTTCAGCACCACGCGGCTTTCGGGGTCGGGCAAGTCCTCGGATATCGCATAGAAATCAATCGCATGGCGGGAGATCCAGCGCGCGAGCGGCATTGGTAACCGGGGCACCTGGATCTTCAGAATATCCGGTGTCACCCGGCCCAGAAGCTGGACGTTGCCAAGCGGTTTGCCCCCTGCCCCATCTGAGAAATACCAGGCATTGATGCCAAAGGTCTTCTGATAAACCGCGTCGTTCCTAAACCGCGGATCGATGGCGATGAGCGCGCTGGCATTGTGGTTCATAAAGCAGCGTCCCACCTGATCTGAACTGTTGGCCACGCCCGAGCGCAGCAGCAGCGCCGCCGACTGCACAGCCCCGGCGGCAAGGGCGACAACCCCGGGCCGGGCGATCTGGGTCTCGCCATCCTTGCGATAGACCACCTCCGTAATCCGGCGCCCGTCCGCGGCCGGGATCAGGCGCTGAACCTCGGCCCCCGTCACTAACTCCACATTGTCATGGGCCAGCGCGGCGGCGGGACCACAAGTCTCCGCGTCCATCTTCCCGCACCGCGTGTCGGGATAGCCATCCCACCCCGTCTGACCCTCCGCCAACCACCGCTCGATATCGACGCCAAGCGGCAAGGTGAACGGTGTCACCCCGGCCCCGGCCAGCCGCGCGCGCGCCTCGGCCATGGGCGGCTCATCCGGGACCGGCGGATGGGGGTATGGCGCGCTTCCCGCGGGCTCGGTCGGGTCGCTGTCACGGTCGCCGCGGACCTGATAAAGCGCCTCGGCCTTCGTGTACCAAGGCGCGATCTCGTCATACCGGAACGGCCAGGCGGGAGAGACGCCGCTGTCATGCTCCAGCGCTTCAAAATCCTCTGCGCGATAGCGGATTAAGACCGCACCGTAGAGCTTTGAATTTCCGCCAACATTATAGTAATTCCCAGGTTCGAACGGCTGCCCATCGGCGTCCAACCACGTCTCCCGCGATTTAAACGCGCTGTTGGTGTAGATGCGCCAGGGATCGCGGGCGGGCGCGTCATCCGGGATCTGCTCCCCCCGCTCCAGGATCACGATCCGCGCACCGGTCGGTGCCAGAGCGGCGGCCAGCGTCGCCCCTCCCATGCCCGAGCCAATGATGAGGATATCGGCCTCAGCCATCTATCTCTGACCTTTTCTCATCGTGACGCTCATTTGGATCGTTCCAATCCCCACTTAAAAGTCAACCCGACACCATGGCGGATGCCGGGCTCAATCGCTTACGCGCCGATCCGCTCTTCGGTTTTCGGATCGAACAGCACGGCTTTGTCCATATTGATCGCGAAATCGAACGGCTGACCCGGATGCACATCGGCATCGGCCCGCATCCGCGCGACACAATCCTTGCCGGAGATCGTCATCGTCACGAATGTGTCGGACCCCGCTGGTTCCGTAACCCCAACCGTGTTCGGCAAGCTCTGCACGTTCCGCGCATTCCGGTCGGCGCCTTCGGGATCGGTAATCGCCTCAGGCCGGATACCAAGCAGGATGTTGCTGTCCTTATAGGCCCCGTAAGCCGCGGGCGCGTCTTCGATCCGCAGCGCAATGTCCTGCCCTTCGGACCCGGTCACCACCGCATGAAGCGCGCCGTTCTGCTCCACCAGCCGTGCCGACAGCACATTCATCGCAGGCGAGCCCATGAAGGTCGCCACAAACACATTGGCGGGGTTGTCGTAGATCTCTTTCGGCGTGCCAAGCTGTTGGACATAGCCGTCATACATGACCGCAATCCGGGTCGAGAGCGTCATGGCTTCGATCTGGTCATGGGTGACATAGACAATTGTCGTGCCCAGATTCTGATGCAGCTTCTTGATCTCAGTCCGCATATCGACGCGCAGCTTGGCGTCGAGATTCGAGAGCGGCTCATCAAACAGAAACACATCCGGGTCCCGCACCAACGCGCGGCCCATGGCCACCCGCTGCCGCTGTCCGCCCGAGAGTTGTCCGGGTTTCCGATCCAACAGGTTCTCAATCTGGAGGAGCTTCGCCACATCGGCCATGGCGCTGTCGCGGTCCGCCTTAGGCGTCCCATGCATCTCCAGCCCGAAGGTGATGTTCTGGCCGACGGTCATGTTGGGGTAAAGCGCGTAAGACTGGAACACCATGGCGATGTTGCGTTTCGACGGGTGAACCCCGTTCATCACCCGGTCTTTGATCGAAATCTCGCCCGAGGTGATCCCCTCCAGCCCCGCAATCATGTTGAGAAGCGTGGACTTGCCGCAGCCGGAGGGGCCGACAAGCACCAGGAACTCCCCCTCTTCAACCGAGATGTCCACATGGTGCAGCACTTCCACCGCGCCATAGGCTTTGGTCACGCCATTGATATCGAGAAAACCCATGAGATTCAGCCTTTCACAGATCCGGCCATCAGACCGCGCACGAAGTAGCGGCCCGCGAGGATGTAGACGAGAAGCGTGGGCCCCGCGGCCATGATGGCCCCGGCGAAATGCACGTTATATTCGCGCACGCCCGTGGAGGAGTTGACGAGGTTGTTGAGCGCCACCGTCATCGGCGCGGCATCGCCCGAGGCGAAGGAGGCGCCGAACAGGAAATCATTCCAGATATTGGTGAATTGCCAGATGCAGGAGACCGCGATGATCGGCCCCGAAGACGGCAACATGATGCGCCAGAAGATCTGGAAGAACCCGGCCCCGTCGATCTGTGCGGCGCGCACCAGCTCGGTCGGGAAGGCGGCGTAGTAGTTGCGGAAATAAAGCGTGGTGAAGCCGATCCCATAGACGAAGTGGACGAGGATCAGGCCCACCGTTGTGCCCGCAATCTCCAAGATGCCAAGAATGCGCGCCATGGGTATGAGGACGATCTGAAACGGAATGAAGCAGGAGAAAAGAAGCAATCCGAAGATGATCGTCGCCCCCCGGAAATGCCATTTCGTCAAGACATAGCCGTTCAACGCCCCCACCACAGTGGAGAGGATCACAGCCGGCACCGCCATCATGATCGAATTCATGAAATAGGGGCGCAGACCCGTCGGCTCGACCCCGATCTGGGCCGTGGACCAGGCGCTGAGCCAGGGCTCGATGGTCCAGGTCTGCGGCAGGGCAACCATGTTGCCGCCGGTGATCTCGTCCAGCGGTTTCAGCGAGTTCACCAGCATGATCCCAAAGGGCAGAAGGTAGAAGAGCGCAAACAGAAGCAGCGTGAGGTAAACCAAGACGCGCGTGAAATTCGACGAGCGGATGGCGTTTTCGGTGGAGGCGACGGCCATTATTTCCGCTCCCGCAATTCGGCATAGAGATAAGGCACCATGATCGCCGCGATGGTCATCAACATGATCACCGCCGAGGACGCGCCGATCCCCATCTGGTTTCGGGTGAAGGTGTAGGAATACATGAAGGTTGCGGGCAGCGCCGTGGCATTGCCCGGCCCGCCGCCGGTGAGCGCAATGACCAAGTCATAACTCTTGATCGCCAGGTGGCTGAGGATCACAAAGGCGCTGAGGAAGGCCGGGCGCAGCTGCGGCAGGATGATCCGGCGATAGAGGTTCCAGTTCGACGCCCCATCCATCTGCGCGGCCTTCAGGATCTCATTGTCGATCCCGCGCAAGCCCGCCAGGAACATCGCCATCACAAAGCCGGACGACTGCCAGACCGCCGCGATGACGATGGTATAGATCGCCATGTCGCGGTCTTTGATCCAGTCGAATTGGAAACTGGTCCAGCCCCAGAGATGCATCGTGTTCTCGATCCCAATCGCGGGGTCCAGGAACCATTTCCACGCGGTCCCGGTCACGATGAAGCTAAGCGCCATGGGGTAAAGGAAGATCGGGCGCAGGATACCTTCGCCGCGGATTTTCTGATCCAGGAAGATCGCCAGCATCAACCCGATGATCGTGCAGATGACGATATAGAGCGAGGCGAAGATCGCCAGGTTGGTCAGCGCGATATCCCATTCGCGGACGCGGAATAGACGCTCGTAATTCTGCCAGCCAACCCAACCGTAAGACGGCAGCATCCGGCTGTCGGTGAAGCTGAGATAGATGGTGAAGGCGATGAAGCCGTAGACGAAGATCAGCATCACCGCGAGAGACGGCGACAAGACCAGTTTCGGCAGCCAGTTTTGCAGACGCGTGCGAAAATCGGCGTCCGTGCCCTGCCCGGCATCGGTTGCGGCCATCTGAGACCCCTCCCCTTCAACTGTCCATCGGGCCCGGGGCTATCTTGCCCTCTCTGGCCAAGGCGGACCGGCCCTTCGCGAAGGGCCGGTCCGATTTGCGTTTTGATTACATCGCCAATTCGACAGCGGTCACCAGCTCGGCAGCCGCAGTTTCAGCGTCGTATTCCCCGTTGAAATGCGCGGTGATGACGTCATACATCGCGTTCTGCACCGAGGGGTTGTTGGCGTGGCCATGGGCCATGGAGCCAAAGAGCGTGCCGCCCGCGGCCGCTTCGGCCAATTGCGCCATGCCCATCTGACCGCACATGTCGAACTGATCCGAGGGGATGTCTGTCCGCGCCGGCACAGAGCCTTTCACCAGGTTGAAGGTGATCTGGAACTCGGGGCTCATGACAGCCGAGGCCATCTCGGTCTGCGCCGCTTGGGCACTTGCATCCGTGACGTTGAACATCGCGAATTGGTCCGAGTTGAACGTCACCGTGCCTTCGGTGCCGGGCACGCGGAAGCAGGTGAACTCATCGCCCGCGGTCTGACCCGCATTCACGAACTCACCTTTGGCCCAGTCGCCCATGATCTGGAAGAGCGCCTCACCATTGATCACCATCGCCGAGGCCAGGTTCCAATCGCGGCCTGAGAAGTTGTCATCGACAAAACCGCGCAGCGTCTCCATCCGGTTGAACGCCTCAACCATCATGTCCGAGCCAAGCGCCTCTGGGTCGAGATCAACCATGGAAGCCTGATAGAACTCCGGCCCACCAACACCCATCACCATGGAATCGAAGATGGTGGCGTCCTGCCAGGCCTGCCCGCCATGGGCCAGCGCGGTGTAGCCCGCATCCTGCGCGGCTTGCAGCGCGGCCACGAAGCCGTCCCAATCGGTCGGCTGGTCGATCCCAAGCTCTGCCATCAGCGCGGTATTGGCCCAAACCCAGTTGGTGGAGTGGACATTGACGGGTGCCGCCACCCAGTTGCCATCATAGGTTGAGAAGCGTTGCAGCGCGTCCGGCACAACATCGGCCCAACCTTGCTCAGCGGCGAGGTCGTTGAGGTTTGCCAGCGAGCCCTCTGCGGCCCAATCCTGGATCGAGAAGCCCAGCATCTGCACCGCGGTCGGCGGATCGCCGGCCGTCACCCGCGCGCGCAGCACGGTCATGGCGTCCGAACCGCCTCCACCGGCAACCGGCATGTCGACCCAGCCAACGCCACCGCCTGCCAACGCATCGCGGAGCGTGCCCACGGCAGCGGCTTCACCACCGGACGTCCACCAGTGCAGGACTTCCACCTCCTGCGCGGCAACCGCCGTGGTTGAGAGCGCGATTGCCGCCGCGCTGGCTTGAAGTTTCTTCATCATGGTCATGTCGTTACCTCCCTGTCTGACCGATGTTCGTTTGAACTGGCACAATTAAAACGTTATAAATCCACCCGCCGTCAACAAAAATCTCCACATTCTTGTACGGCTTCATTGACGTAGACCTCATGTAAATAAGCGGATTTCTGCCACGCAGCATTCAAAGACCTATCAATCTGCCTATTGAAACGTTTGAAATCTCTGTCAATATGGCCAAAGCCAAACTGACCTTTAACCGAAGCCCGATGTCCTCGATCAAATCGCCCGCGACCGATGCCAAACCCACCTTGCGCACCTTGGCCGAGGCGACGGGGTTTTCCATCGCCACCGTCTCTCGCGCTTTGGCGGATGATCCGCGAATCGCGGCAAAGACCCGCGCCGCGGTCGCCGCGGCGGCGGAGCGGTTGAATTACATCCCTGACCGCGCCGCGCGGCGTCTGCGGACGGGCCGGACGCAGGTCATCACTTTGCTCATGAACACGGAGCATGAGTTCCTGGGCTTCACCCATGAATTCCTGAGCGGCATCACCGATGCGCTGGCCGGAACCGGCTATTCCGTGACCGTGGTGCCTGATGACGTGAAGCAGGAGGACCGGCTTGGTCCTGTCCGCACGATCCTCAGGAACAACCTGGCCGATGGGTTGCTCTTTACCCGGACGGAAAGCTTCGACCCAAGGGTCCGGCTGCTGATGGAGGCGGACTTCCCCTTTGTCAGCCATGGCCGAACGGAGTTCACGGCGCCCCACCCTTGGGTAGATTTCGACAATGAGAGTTTCGCCCGGGGCGCCGTGGAACATCTCGTCGCCAAAGGCCGCAGCCGGATCAGCCTGGTCTTGCCCGAGGACCGGTTCACCTTCACCCAGCATCTCCGCTATGGCTTTCTCAGCGCCGCCCGGGGTGCGGGCATCGATTTTGAGATCGTTGAAGGCGTGACGCTCGATTCCAGCAGTGCC
>JANQNZ010000340.1 GCA_028279315.1 Rhodophyticola sp.
CTCCCGCGCGCGGCCGCCTTTCCAGGCGCGGGTCGTGAAGCCCAGGATTTCCACCTTCACCCCACAGCGCTCCAAGGTCCGCGACAGGATATCGGCGCAGATCGCCGCGATGGAGATTGGGCGCCCGCGCATGGACCCGGAATTGTCCAGAAGCAGCGTCACGACCGTATCGCGGAACTCGGTATCTTTCTCGATCTTGAAGCTGAGCGGGGTGGTGGGGTTCGCCACAACCCGCGCCAGGCGGCCCGCATCCAAGATGCCCTCTTCCAGATCGAACTCCCAAGACCGGTTCTGCTGCGCCTGGAGGCGGCGTTGCAGCTTATTGGCCAGGCGGCTGACGGCGCCTTTCAAGGGTTCTAATTGCTGGTCCAGATAGGCGCGAAGGCGTTCCAATTCCTGCGGCTCGGCAAGGTCTTCAGCCAGGACTTCCTCGTCGTATTCCGTTGAAAAGACGACATAATCCGGGTCGGCCTCAGAATGGGGGGCAGGCGGGGGCGGCTCTAGTGGAGCCTCGCCATCGGGCAATTCCTGCTCTTCGGCCTCTTCCATATCGCCGCTATCGTCCATCTCGACCTGGGCTTGAGAGGCGTCTTGCTGATCTTCTTGGCTCCGTTCCGGTGCGGCTTCGGCGTCTTGCTCGTCGTCATCGTCGCTGTCGCCGGTCGAGTCGGGCTGCTCCTCATCCTCCTCGCTTGTCTCGTCCTCGCCTTCGGGGTCGGTCTCGTCAGGATCGTCGCCCAATTGATCGCCGTAGCCGAGATCGTCGATCAATTGCCGGGCCAGCTTGGCAAAGGCCTGTTGGTCCGAGAGCGTTGCGTCGAGATTGTCGAGCGTGCCGGTGCAGCGGTCTTCGATGAAGCCGCGCCAAAGCTCCATCACATTGGCGGCCTCAGGCGGCAGGTCCCGGCCCGTCGCCAGATGGCGGATGAAATAGCCTGCGGCGGTGGCGAGCGGCGCGTCGCTTGCCTCCCGGATTTCGCCATAGCCCTTGCGCCGCGCCTCGGCGCCGATTTTGGCGTCGATATTGGTGGCTGTGCCCGGCATTTCGCGGGCGCCCATGGCTTCGCAGCGGGCAATCTCCATCGCCTCCATCAACTCGCGCGCCATGGCGCCTTGGGGAGCATAGCGCGCGGCGGTGGCGTCGTCATGGTATTTGTGGCGGAGCGCCAGGGCATCCGCCGTGCCGCGGGCGAGCAGGACCTCCTCAGGCGTCATCCGGCGGCTGACCTGGGGCAGGCGCACGGTGTCAGCGGTCGCGCCGGGCGGGTCGACCGAATAGGTGACGCTCAATTCCGGGTCGTCGGCCATCACGCGGGTGGCCTCGGCCAGCGCCTTCTTAAACGGCTCCGCCGGATTGTCTTGGAGAGGTTTCTTCATGGCCCGGAAGATGGGGTAGATTGGGGGCAGAGGCAAGATGGGGCGCGGGTGAGCGGCGCGGTCAGCGGCCCTGCGGGTGGGTGTCGGTATTGGGGGGGGCGATGAGATCGGGTTGAAACAGAGATCCCAACCAAATCGACATTGCCGGATGCCGAAACGTAAGCCGGGCACCGACAGGCCGAGGGCTGGCGATCCAACATCTGAGCGGGCGCGCTTTATGGCAACCAAACCCCTCTTCGCTCCGATCTCAGCACCCAGACTCAACCAAATCGCCAGGCCGCCCGGGCCGCCTGGCGATGCCCGGCGCCTTCGGCTTGATTCCGGGCGAAGACGGAGAAGGCGAGTTGATCGGGGCGGCTCTTACTCAAAGACAGCTGCGGGTCGAGCCAAGGTCACCAGGCTTTAAAGCTCGAACCGTTGCATGCAGCGCGCGGCGGCGGTCTGAAGCTCCGCCCCTTCATCGGCGAGATACGGCGTGCCGCTTTGGGTGAGCCTTGGATAAACAGACGTGCGCGCCAGGCTTTCGGAATGGTCCCGCCAGTTCTCAGCATGGTCTGTGATGTCCCCCAACCGATCGGGTCCGCCAGCGAGCCCAATCAGCCGGTCGGGTGCTTGGAAGGGGAGGGCGCCGCCTTCCGTGCCGCTGAGCGACAGGGCGAATTCATAGGCCTCGCCCAAGGCCGTCATCACCGCCGCGCAGTGGAAGGCCAGATCGGGTTCTGGGGTGCCGTCCGCCGGCCAATCAATGGGGGAGGCGGGTGCGGATACTGCAAGACCGCCCGCCAACGCCATGGCGGCGCCCAAGGTCGTGACGCGCATTTTGTTACCCTTTGTTCTGTTCAGACTGCTCGTGGCGGCAGCTTTGCGGAGGCCCTGACAGGCTCGCGCGGAGAGGTTACCAAAACATGAAGCGGGAACGAAATCACGAAGCGCAACGGGATTGTCATCAAACCGCTTGGGTCGCGGTCAGGTGGTGAACCAATCCACCTCGGCATTGCCGCCGCAGATCAGGACCGCGACCCGCTCATCCGCCTCGGGCCGGTAAGCGCCTGAGGTCAGCGCGGCAAGCGCTGTGGCCGCGCCCGGCTCGCCGACTAGGCGCAGGCCCTCCCACAGGCGCTGTCCGGCCTCGATCACGTCGGCATCGCTGACGATGAGGGCGTCGTCGACATATTCGGTTACGATCTCATACGGCAGGGCGCCAAGGGCCGGGCCCCCCAAGGACCCCGCCGCGACACCCGTGGCCTGAACTTCGATATCGGGGCCCTCGTCGAGCGAGCGTTTCAGCGTATTGGTGCCTTCGGTTTCGACCGAGACCACCTTCACCCGATCCTGAAACCACGCCGCGATCCCGCCAATCAGCCCGCCGCCGCCAACGGCCACAAGGATCGTGTCGAGCCCGTCGAGCTGATCCTCGATCTCTTTGGCCACTGTGCCTTGGCCTGCCAGTGTCGGCGCGGTGTCATAGGGGTGTACCGATAGCGCGCCGGTGTCGTCGGCATAGGCGGCGTAGGCGTCCATACATTCCGCAACCGAGCCATCGGTCAGGATCACCTCACCCCCAAAGGCGCGCATCCGGCGCAGTTTTTCTTCCTTGGCGATGGATTTCGGCACGAAGATTTTTGACGCATGGCCGAGTTTCGTCGCCGCATAGGCCACCGCGGCCCCGTGATTGCCGCCCGAAGCTGCAACAACGCCCGCCTCTGGCACCTCCCGGCTGAGAAGATTGTTGAACGCGCCACGGACCTTGAAGGAGCCGGTCACTTGGGTGTGCTCCAGCTTGAAGGCAAGCGGGTGGTTCAGGCCAAGCGCATCCGCCTCGACCCGCAAGACGGGGGTCTGACGGATATGGGGCGCGATGCGGGTGGCGGCGGAAGCGATTTGCGTAGGGTCCAACATGGGCGGACTGTTCCATGGTACCCGGTGCGGGGTCAATCAGGGGATCTGGTCCAGCGTGATCTGATCGGCGGCCAGCCGAGCCAGAACATCCACATGGATGTCGAGCGCATCAAAGACCGGGTAGCCTGGATCGTGCCCGTCAAAGGCCAGGCCCAGATCGGTCCCGGCGAGGATGATGGCCTCCGCCCCTTGATCCTCCACCATCCGGCGGCCTTCTTCGAACAGCCGGGCGCGCTGCGCCTCGGTGCAGACCCCGGTGACGGCGATCTCCTGATAAAGCAGACCAAGGGCGTTGAGATCGGTATCGGGCGCAACGGCTTGGGTTTCGACCATCTGGCCATAGAGATGGGTGCGCATCACAACCTCCGTTCCCAGAAGGCCGATGGTTTTCAGGCCCTTGGCGGCGAAAGCGGCGTCAAGCGGGGTGATCGCGCTGACAAGCGGCAAGGGAGAAATCGTTTCGGTCTCAGCAAAACAGAAATGACCGCCAAGGGAGGTGATCGCCACGCAGTCCGCGCCTGCGGCTTTGAGGCGGGCAATCAACTCGGCATAGATTTTGGCCTGGGCCGGGCGGTTATCGGCATTGTTGTTGCGGATCAGGTCGAACACGTGGGCTTGAACGATGGTCAGGTCCAGCCGGGCATCGAGCGCGCGCATCCGGGCGCAGAGCCGGTCGTAATAGACAAGGGTCGCG
>JANQNZ010000018.1 GCA_028279315.1 Rhodophyticola sp.
GGCGACAGCAGGAAGGCCGCAAATCCAATCACATTCACCCGCGCCACCGCGGCGGTCCGATGTGCCGGCGGCACCAGCCGCCCAACCAAGGCCAGCCCCATGGGCCCAACAACCGACACGCCCAACCCCATGATCCCAAAGCCCAGATTGGCCTTCAGCGGCGTCCCCGCCAGCGCCGCAATCAGTGCCCCGCCCGACGCCATCACCGAGCCAAGCGTGATGATCGTCACATCCTGAAACCGTCCCGCAATCGCCTGGCCCGAGAACCGTCCCGCCGCCATGGTCAGCCCCAGGATCGCCGGGCCAAACGCGCCCTCTGCCGCGCCGCCGCCCAAAGTGCGCTCCACATGCAGTGCCGACCAGGATTCCACCACCGCCTCCACAAAGAACGCCATCAGGACGACCCCACCACAGAGGAGCACGATGACCCTAGGCAACCCGCTTGCCCGCCGCTCTTCCTCGGAGACAAGCGTCACCGACATCCGCATCCGAAGGCTCAAGAGGACCACAACACCGCTCATCACCGCGAAGATCGTGGCCGGTCCCCATCCGGCCTCCCGCGCCACCCCCGTCAGGACCGCGGCGCCTGCATAGGCCAGCGAGAACATCCCGTGATTGGCGTTCATCAAGGGCGCGTTATGGCGCGCCTCCAACTCCGACACCCGGGCGTTCGACACGATGTCCAGAAGGCCCGCGCCCAACCCCAACAGCACCATCGCGGTGAAGAAGGCCACGGGCGTCAGGACCAGACCCGGCACCAGATAGACCGCCGCTAGAAACAGCGCCGAGGCCGGCAGCGCCCAATCCTTCAGCTTGCGGTCGAACAGCGGCGCCAGCCAGAAGGTCGCGAACAGGCCCAAGGGGCTCCCCAACAACAACAGCCCAAACAGCGCATCATCCGCCCCAATCTGCGCCTTCAACACCGGCACTTGTGCGGCGAAACTGCCCCAGAGCAACCCCATGGCAAGAAACCCCGCGACGGGGCGATTGGACAGATGAAGGGCGCTCAACAAAGACATGGAATCGCGCTTGCCATGGGCCCGCGCCGCCCACAAGACCCCGCGCCCAGAATCGGCTTTTCATTCCGCACCATCTGCCCTATACGCGCGGCTTCACGATAACGGGCCCGACACCCTTGGAGGCGGCCCATTCATAGGAGAATTTGCAATGGCTGGTGAGATTCCTGATCTTATCGCCGAGGCACGGACGGGGACAGGCAAGGGGGCCGCTCGTCAAGCTCGCCGTGAGGGCAAGGTGCCGGGCGTGGTCTATGGCGGCGGGGCGGACCCGCAACCGATCCAGATCCCCTTCAACGTGCTTCTGAAACGGCTGAAAGATGGCCGCTTCCTCTCAACGCTTTTCAACCTGAAGGTTGAGGGGCAGGACGATGTCCGCGTGATCTGCCGCGGTGTCCAGCGTGACGTGGTGAAAGACCTGCCGACCCATGTGGATTTCATGCGCCTGCGCCGGAATTCCCGTGTGAACCTGTTCATCCCGGTTGAGTTCCTGAACGAAGAGACCGCACCGGGCCTGAAACGCGGCGGCGTGTTGACCGTGGTCCGGCCCGAGGTCGAACTGATCGTGACCGCAGCCGACATCCCCGAAAGCGTGGTTGTCGATCTCGACGGGCTCGATGTGGGTGATACCATCACCATCAGCTCGGTTGATCTGCCGGAAGGCGCCAAGCCCACCATCGACCGGGATTTCGTGATTGCGAATATCGCGGCGCCGTCGAGCCTTGTTTCCGCTGAGAACGAAGAGGGTGAGGGCGAGGCCGAAGAGGGTGCCGAGGCTGCCGAAGGTGAAGCGGCTGCCGAAGAGGGCGGTGACAGCGAAGAGTAATCGCGCGCCCGACTGAGAGACATTGAAGACGCCGCGCCCTGGTATCGGACGCGGCGTTTTCCGTTTGGGCCGCCCAACCGCGGATAATCCATTGCGTGGACGGCGACCGGCCCGTTAGAGATCAGAAGGCCGTTTCTGTCATCTTTCCTCTCCTCAAAGGTCCGCCTGCATGACCCTCCCGCTGTCCATCGGCGCCGCGCTCACAACCCCGGACCTGCCGCGCTTCCGCGATTGGTTGATCGACGGGAACCGCGACCTGGAGCTTCAGGATTTCTTCGCAACAGACCTCCTCCTTGGCGATTGGCAGGCACGCGTGGCAGAGGCGAAAGCCCATCTCGACGGGTTTAAGGGCCGTCTTGGCATCCATGGGCCGTTCGAAAATGTGACCATCGACAATGACGATCCAGAGATCGCGCCCCTTGTCACCAAACGCTTCCTGACCGACCTTGATATCTGCGCGGCACTTGGCGCCACCCAAATGGTTGTGCATTCGCCCTACACGACCTGGGATCACTACAATTTCGACAACAACCCGCGGGTCGGGAACACGCCTTCAGCGCGGGAGCGGAAGATTGACCAGGTGCACCAAGTCCTACGCCCCGTGGTGGACCGGGCCGAGGCCCAAGGCGTGACGCTTGTGATCGAGAATATCGAGGATATCGCGCCGGGCGACCGGTTGGAGCTGGCGAAAAGCTTCGCCTCCGATGCCGTGAAGCTCTCCATTGATACTGGCCACGCGCAGTATGCCCATCACGCCACCGGTGCGCCGCCCGTGGATTATTTCGTGACCCATGCGGGCGCGATGTTGGACCATGTGCATCTGCAAGACGCCGATGGCCATGCCGACCGGCACTGGGCGCCGGGGGCGCGGCACCGTGAACTGGCATGCGGTGTTCGGCGCGCTTGCGGCCCTGCCGACCCGCCCGCATCTGGTGCTGGAATTGCGCGATCCCGGCGATATTCCGGCGGCTATGGCCTATCTGGAACGGGAAGGGCTCGGTTGTCGAGGAAGGGCAGGGTGCGCCGATGACGAGTTTCACGCGATACGGGGTCTATGTCCTGCCTGAGGGCGCGTTTTACGCCAAAGGTGCTGCCTGGCTTGGATGGGACGCGGTGACGGGGCAGATGGTCGACCATCCACGGGTCGACGGTTTGCCACTGCCGGTTGAGACACTAACCGAGACACCGCGCAAATACGGATTCCAC
>JANQNZ010000030.1 GCA_028279315.1 Rhodophyticola sp.
AACGCCTGAGCGAGGTGGAGCTTCGGGGTTACCTCGCGACGCGCGACTGGGAGGGCAAGGCCGGGGCCTATTCCATCCAAGGCCCCGCGGGCGCATTCATTCCTTGGATCAGCGGCAGCCATTCGGCAATTGTGGGCCTTCCGCTCCCCGAAACCGCGCAGCTTCTGGCCGCGGCGGGCTGGCCGGTTTGGGGGCAGCCGTGAAAGGCCGGGTTGTGCTGCTGGACCATGTGGCCGGCCGGGAGGCGGCGGCGCTGATGGTCGATGGGCGGTTGGAGGATCTGCTGATCGACCTGCCCGACGGCTTCCCACCCGCCCCCGGCGCGATCCTGCGCGGCGTCACCGACCGGCCCTTGAAAGGCCAAGGCGGGATGATGGTGCGCCTGCCCGAGGGCCAGGGGTTTTTGCGCCAGGGCAAAGGCTTGGCGCCTGGCCAGCCGATATTGGTGCAGGTCGCCGGGATCGGGGCGGAGGGCAAAGCGCCGCCGGTTACCACCCGGCTCCTCTTCAAAAGCCGCTATGCCATTGTCACCCCCGACGCCCCGGGCCTGAACATCGCCCGGTCGATCCGCGATGAAGGCGAGCGTGACCGGCTGTTGGAGATCGCCCATGGCGTGATGGCGGGTGCGGGCGAGAGCATGGGCCTGATCCTGCGAAGTGCCGCTGAGGGCGTAGATGAGGCCGCGCTCTCCGCCGATATCGACGCGATGCGCGATCTCGCGTTGGCGGTTCTGGCCGATGCCTCCGGCCCGCCCGAGCTTCTGGTCGATGCCCCGGGCGCCCATGAGGCCGCTTGGCGCGATTGGGCCGCCCCTGATCCTGATGAGGTGATTGAGAGGGCAGGGGCCTTTGCGGATCATGGGGTCATGGAGGCCGTCGACGCGCTGCTGGAGCCTAATGTGCCGCTCTCTGGGGGCGCTCATGCGTTGATCGAGCCGACCTCAGCGCTTGTGGCGGTGGATGTGAATACTGGCCCGGACAATTCCCTTGCTGCCGGGCTGAAGGCCAACCTGGCGCTGGCGCGGGAGTTGCCGCGTCAGCTGCGCCTTAGGGGGCTGGGCGGGCAGATCACGCTTGATGTCGCACCGATGCCCAAGAAAGACCGCCGCCAATTCGAAGACGCGCTCCGCCGGGCGTTCCGGGCCGATGGCACCGATACGGTCCTGGCAGGCTGGACACCGCTTGGTCATTTCGAGTTGCAGCGCAAACGCGATCGCTGGCCGCTGGCGCATCTTTGGCCGGAGGGGTCTTAGACCTGGATCCGTTCTGGAGGGCCGCCTTTTCCCGTTCGCGAACCCGATCCGGGCATTGGATGTCGGGGGCTGCCGATGAGACCGGCAATCCGTAGACCGGGCCTTGGCCCGGTGGCCCTGCTGCTTGTGACCCCGGGCCAAGGCTCGGTCTACGCGCATCGGATTTTGCGGTTGCGCGGGGACAATCCCGGCCTAGACCAGAAGCGCCAAAAGCGCCGGCGACGCCTCGCCCGTCACCGCCAACCCCTGATCCTGCTGAAACGCGCGAATTGCCGCCTCCGTCCGCCGCCCAACCACCCCATCAGGGGTGCCCACGTCATAACCCGCGCGGTTCAACCCTTCTTGCAAGCGCCGACGATCCGCTTGGGTTAAGCCGCTCGCGTCGGGCCCGAAGCTTTGCCGAAGCGGGCCTGCCCCGCCGATACGGTCGGACAAATACCCGACACCGATCCCGTAATTCGTCGAATTGTTGTAGCGCAGGATCGCGTTGAAATTCTGGAACAGAAGGAAACCCGGCCCGCCGGCGCCCACCGGCGCATGGATCGCCGCACTCCCGTAATCGGGCAAGGTGCCACCGCCCGGCCGTCGAACTCCAAGGCTTGACCATTCGGCAACGCTCCGCCGGGCGCTTGGCCGGGCGGTGGCGCTGAAGCCATCCGGCAGGCGCACCTCCACCCCCCAAGGCTGCCCCCGCCGCCAGCCAGAGCGCGACAGGTAATTGGCCGCTGAGGCCAGCGCGTCCGTTGGATCGCTCGACCAGATATCCCGCCGCCCATCGCCACGGAAATCAACGGCATAAGCCGCGTAAGTCGTTGGGATGAACTGCGTATGCCCCATCGCCCCCGCCCAAGAGCCAAGCATCCGGTCGGGGCTTGTGTCGCCGTTCTGCAAAATACGGAGGGCGGCGATCAGTTGTGCCTCAAAGAACGCCCCGCGCCGGCCGTCAAAGGCCAAGGTCGAGGTGGCAGAGACCACCGGGATATCCCCCAACCGCGTCCCAAAGGCACTTTCCACACCCCAGACGGCGGCGATGACCTCCGCTTGCACGCCATAGCGGCCCTCGATCTCCCCAAGCACGCCGTGGACGCCCTGATACTGGCTGCGCCCAAGCCGCAC
The DNA here is from genome assembly GCA_028279315.1 of Rhodophyticola sp. Taxonomy (GTDB): domain Bacteria; phylum Pseudomonadota; class Alphaproteobacteria; order Rhodobacterales; family Rhodobacteraceae; genus Rhodophyticola. Next base: position 2,369 of record JANQNZ010000030.1, read on the forward strand.
ATCCTCCTCCGACGCGACGATGGCGAGATAATCCTCCGTTGAACGGCGGAACTCGGTCTGGTTCCGGTCCCGCTCCACAACGCCGGGCAGGAACCCGGCCCCTGCAAGTGCCCGGTTCAGCGTGCTTGCGCTGATCCCCTGGGCCTGCGCGCGGGCGCGGAACCCGGTAAGCCAGGCGTCATAGCCAGCGTTGGGTGCAGGCCGAAACTCCGCGGCGCGGCTTGGCCCTGCTCGCGGCGATGGCGGTACGCTTGGAAGACACGCGGAAAGCCCCATGGCGGCACCAAGGCCGAGTGCGCTGCGTCGTGT
>JANQNZ010000036.1 GCA_028279315.1 Rhodophyticola sp.
ATAGCCCGCAAATAGAGCTCCGGCGCCAGACCGTCGGCCCAACTCGCGCGGAGGTCGGGTGGCATCAGGTCATCCGGGACGGCCGCAATCGCGCGGGCATGAAGACGGGCAAGCGCCGGGGCGTCGCCGTCCCGAAACGCCCTCAGCTTGACCGTCATGCCCCGCCAAGCCTCCGGTTAGATCGCGGCCTTCAGCGCATCCACGAGGTCGGTCCGCTCCCAGGAGAACCCGCCATCGGCCTCGGGCTCACGCCCAAAATGGCCATAAGCCGCGGTGCGCTGATAGATCGGCTTGTTCATACCCAGATGGGTGCGGATGCCGCGCGGGGTCAGGTCCATGACCTCACCCACGGCCTGTTCGATCTGGCTTTCATGGACCTGACCGGTGCCATGGGTATCGGCATAGATCGACAGGGGTTTGGCCACCCCAATCGCATAGCTGAGCTGGATCGTGCAGCGATGGGCCAGACCCGTCGCGACCACGTTCTTGGCAAGATACCGCGCCGCATAAGCCGCTGAGCGGTCGACCTTCGTTGGGTCCTTGCCCGAAAACGCCCCGCCGCCATGGGGCGCCGCGCCGCCATAAGTGTCCACGATGATCTTTCGCCCTGTCAGCCCGGCATCCCCATCGGGCCCGCCGATCACAAACTTACCGGTGGGGTTCACCCACCATTCCGTGGCGCCGGTCAGCCAGCCATCGGGCAGCTCTTCGCGGATATAAGGTTCCACAATCGCGCGCACATCGTCGGAACTGAGGCTTTCGTCCAAATGCTGGGTCGAAAGCACAACAGAGGTCACCTCGACCGGTTTGCCATCCTCATAGCGCACGGTGAGCTGGCTTTTCGCATCCGGCCCCAAGGCAGGCTCTGCGCCCGATTTCCGTTCCTCCGCCAGGCGGCGCAGGATGTTATGGGCGTAGCAGATCGGCGCCGGCATCAGTTGCGGCGTCTCATTCACCGCATAGCCGAACATGATCCCCTGATCGCCCGCGCCTTCATCTTTGTTGTCGCGCGCATCGACGCCTTGGGCGATATGGGCGGATTGCTCATGCAGCAGGTTCGTGACCTCCACCGTTTCATGGTGGAACTTGTCCTGCTCATAGCCGATATCGCGGATGCAATCGCGGGCGATCTGATCGATCCGGCCCATGTAATCATGGAGCTTGTCCTGATCGCTGAGGCCCACCTCGCCGCCAATCACCACACGGTCGGTTGTCGCGAAGGTCTCACATGCCACACGCGCTTCGGGCTCTTCTGCGATAAACGCGTCAAGAACCGCGTCGGAGATCCGGTCACATACCTTATCCGGATGCCCCTCGGAGACGGATTCCGAGGTAAAGGTAAAGTTCTGTCGTGGCATGAAAGTGCTCCATTAGGGTTTGTCGCCGCCACGCCAGGAAGCCGTTGTGACGGATTGATCGCCACGCCATACGCCGAAGCTGGGCTGGGTTCAATGCCTGTTTCGGCGGCTGAGACCGAGGGCGCCCCCAAGAAGGATAAGCAGCGCGGCCAAAGCCGGCCAATCGCCTGTGCGGGCATAAAGGGTTGGCGGCAAGGCCGGAGGCAAGGCGGCATCAAGCGCGCCATCGACGCCCAGGGGCAGGCTGGCGGTGATCTGGCCACGTCCGTCAATCACGGCCGAGATGCCGGTATTCGCCGCCCGCACAAGGGGCAAACCTTGCTCAGCGGCGCGCAGCCGGGCCAACGCCAGATGCTGATAGGGGCCCGAGAACTCCCCAAACCAAGCGTCATTGGTGATATGCACCATCCAATCAGGCCGCTCGACCTGGGCGATATAGCGCGGAAAGATCGCTTCATAGCAGATCATGGCGAAGGCCTGCCCCAGCTCCCCCAAATCGAGCGCCGCGGGGCCGGGCCCGGGTCGATAGCCGCCGTTCAAGATCTGGGCCAGCGCCCGTATGTCGAACCAGGCGAACAGTTCTCTGAAGGGAAGGTATTCACCAAAAGGGACCAGGTGATGTTTGTCGTAGAGCGCCGTGATCTCACCGGTTGGCCCAAGGACCGCCAGCGTGTTCCGCCCGCTGATCCCTTCAAACCGCTGCGCGCCGACAATGACAGGCACGCCGCCCGCGGCCTCTGCGATCAGGCTGCGGGACAGGTCTGACTGGTTCAGAAGCTCTGGCAGAGAGGTTTCCGGCCAGATGATCAGATCGGGCGCGCCAAGCGTGGGGTCCGGCGCTTGGGCGGTCAGATCAAGGCCGCGCTCAAAGAACACCGGGATCATCTCGGGCTGCCATTTGAGGTGCTGCGGCGCGTTTGGCTGGATCAACCGAATGATAGGCGCGCCTTCGGTGGGCGTCATCGGTGCGCCTGGCGGAACCAGAAATCCGGCCGCCAGGACCGGCACAAAAACCACCCCCGCCACCCGTGACCCATGACGCAGCAGAAGCCCGGCCATAAGGCTCGCGGCCATCAGAACCAGTGCTGTCAGCCCAATCGGCCCAACCATCGGCGCAAGGCGCAAAAGCCCGGTGTCGATCAGTATGTGACCCGGCTGCGCCCAGGGAAACCCGGTCAGGATCGTGCCGCGAAGGTACTCCGCCAGCGCAAGGCACGCGCCGAAAACGAGCGCGCGGGACAGAGATGATACGGGCGCGAGCCGCGCCGAAAGCCCCCCGGCCAACCCCCAAAACAGAGCTAACCCGGTGGACAGAAACAGGATCGCAAACGGCGCCATCCAGCCATGCCGAACCGGATCGACAAAGAACGGCTCCACAATCCAATGCAGCGCGACGGCGAAATGCACACTGCCAGCGACCCAAGCCAGAAATGCCGCGCGCCTCGCTTTAGGGGCCATTCCGACCGCGACCGCGACCCCAACAAAACCGATAAATCCGAGGACCCAGAGATCAAAAGGCGCCTGACCAAGCGCCGCCAAGCCGCCCGAGGCCATGGCAAGAAAGATCAGTCCGCGCGGGCCGGGTCGAGTTGTCCAATGCGGCACCGCCGCGTCACTCACTCGGCCGCGCCTTTCGGCAACCGTACCCGCAACCGCTTGATCCGGCGCGGGTCGGCATCGACCACTTCGAATTCGGCGCCCGACGGGTGCGGCACCACTTCGCCCCGCGCGGGCACCCGGCCCGTCAGCACAAAGACCACGCCGCCAAGCGTATCGATCTCCTCATCCTCACCGTCTTCGATGAATTTGAGCCCGGTCTCAGCCTCGAACTCCTCCAGCGGCGCGCGGGCGAATGCCAGGTAACTCCCCGGGCCTTCCTTGGTCCACGGCTGTGCTTCATCGATATCGTGCTCGTCCTCGATCTCCCCAATCACCTGTTCGATCAAGTCTTCGATCGTGACCAGCCCATCGACCCCGCCATATTCGTCGATTACCAGCGCCATATGGGTCCGGTCGGTCTGCATCTTCTGCAGAAGCACCCCAATCGGCATCGAGGGTGGCGCATAAAGCAGGGGCCGCAGCATGGTGCGGAGCGAGAAGCCATTGCCGCCCCCGTTGAACCCATAGCGGAGCGCCACGTCCTTCAGGTGCACCATCCCAATCGGCGTATCGAGCGTGCCGTCATAAACCGGCAGCCGCGTCAGCCCGCTTTCGCGGAACATGGCCACCAACTCGTCCAACTCGATGTCACAGGAGGCCGAGACGATCTCCACCCGCGGAATCGACACATCCTCGACCCTGAGCCGCAAAAGGTTCGACATGCCAAGGGCCGGCAACACGGATGCGTCCTCAGCAACCGCATGGGCGGCGGCGCCATTCACCTGATCGAGGGGAGGGGTTCTTGCAGGACCAAACAGCCGGGCAAAAAAGCCGGGCCTTTCCGCTGGTGTCTCGTCTGCCTGTTGCGCGCTTTGCGCCGCACTAGACGACGGGTCGGGGGGTGAGCTCATGGCTCCTTTCCAAAACTAGACCGGGCTAAGCTGTGCCCGCTTCCGTCAATATGGGTCAGGGATACCCAATCTGGCAAGGATACGGGTCTCAATCTCTTCCATCTGGCCCGCGTCGGGCTCGGTCATGTGATCGAAACCCAACAGATGGAGCGTGCCGTGGACCAAAAGATGGGTCATGTGATGGTCAAGCGGCTTGCCTCCGGCCTCGGCCTCCGCCGCGACAACCCCATAGGCAATCGCGATATCGCCCAATTCATGAGGCGGTCCATCCGGGTCGGGGGTGGGCAGGTTGGGCCATTTGCCAAGCGGCAGGTCGATGGCCTCCGCGGGCCAGCTCAGCACATTTGTGGGCTGTGCCTTGCCGCGAAACTCCCCGTTCAATTCCGCAATCCGCGCATCGTCACAGGCCAGGATGCTGACCGAGAACCGCTCCGGCACCAAATCGAGCGCCTCTAAGGTTGCGGGAATGGCACGTGCGGCCACCGCCTCGATCCCCGCCGCTTCCCACTCCGGCGCGTCTATCAGAATGTCGATCTCCATCCTCACAGGGGTCGCAGCAAGAGGGCGCTCGGACCCGTGGACAAAAGGACTCCTGCCCACGCACAAAGCCGCTTCGACAGCCCAGATGGCTCTTCATCTTTCCAAAAATACGCCGGGGGGGGCCGCAGGGGGGGGGCAGAGCCCCCCCCGGA
>JANQNZ010000041.1 GCA_028279315.1 Rhodophyticola sp.
ATCTCTGATGGGGTTGACTGGGTGCTCATCCATGACGCGGCCCGACCCCTGGTCCCACGCGACGTGATCGACGGGGTTTTGGGCGCGCTGAACACTCACCCAGGGGCCGCCCCCGCCCTCCCGGTAACCGACGCCCTTTGGCGGGGCGAGGACACGGTCGACGGCACGGCCGACCGCAGCGGGCTTTGGCGCGCGCAGACGCCGCAAGGCTTCCACCTGACTCAGATCCGCGCGGCCCATGACGCCCATTCCGGCGGCGCGGCGGATGATGTGGAGGTCGCGCGGGCCTTCGGGATGACCGTCGCGATCACACAAGGCGATGAGGCCAATCTCAAAATCACCCATCCCGGCGATTTCGCCCGCGCCGAGACGCTTCTGAAAGGCTCCTCTATGGATATCCGCACCGGTAACGGGTTTGATGTGCACCGGTTTGGCGCAGGCGATCATGTGATGCTCTGTGGGGTCGCCGTGCCGCATACGCGTGGGCTGCAAGGCCATTCCGACGCTGATGTCGGCCTCCACACAATCACCGATGCGATCTATGGCGCGCTTGGGGCGGGCGATGTCGGGACGCATTTCCCGCCGTCGGACCCAAAATGGAAAGGTGCGGCCAGCCATATCTTCCTGACCCATGCGGTGGAGATGGCCGCGGGCGCGGGCTTCACGATCACCCATGCCGATCTGACGCTGATCTGTGAACGGCCCAAGATCGGGCCCCATGCGGGAGAGATGCGGGCCCGCCTTGCCACCCTGCTGCGGATCGCGCCCGACCGCGTGTCAGTCAAGGCGACCACCAGTGAGCGGCTTGGCTTCACAGGTCGGGAGGAAGGGATCGCAGCGCTTGCCACCGTGACGTTGGTCAAAACATGACTAAGGCGATCACAACGCTTTTCGGCATCGGCCATCTTCGCCCCGCACCCGGCACCTGGGGGAGCCTGGCCGCCCTGCCCCTCGCCTATGGCCTGCATCTTCTGGGCGGCTTCTGGCTGATCTTCGCGGCCACGTTTGTGGTTGCCGCGCTTGGATGGTGGGCGACGGGCGTCGAGACAGCGGGGAAGCCCGATCACGACCCCTCAGAAATTGTCATCGACGAGTTGGTGGGCCAATGGATTGCACTCTGGCCGGTCTCATTCGGGGCGATGTTTGCCAATGTCGATATGCTGCGACTTTGGCCCGGGATACTCACCGCCTTTGTGGTCTTCCGCCTCTTCGATATCCTGAAACCAGGCCCCGTAGGCTGGGCCGATCGGATGGAGGGGCCTGCGGGCGTCATGCTGGACGATATCATCGCGGGCTGGCTCTCGGCGCTGGTGGTCGCCGTGCTGGGCGCCGTCGCCCATCTGGTGCTGATATGAGCGCCGAGGCCGTGCTGGACGCGCTCAAAGCCCGCGGTTGGATGCTGGCCACGGCGGAAAGTTGTACGGGAGGCCGGATCGCCGGTGCGCTCACGGATATCGCAGGGTCGTCGGCGGTGCTCGACCGAGGCTTTGTCACCTATTCCAACGCCGCGAAGATGGAGATGTTGGGGGTGAGCGCCGAGACCTTGGCGCGCACGGGCGCGGTCTCGGAGGAGGTCGCGGCTGAGATGGCCATGGGCGCGCTCACCCGATCCGACGCCCAGATCGCGGTGTCGGTGACGGGTATCGCGGGGCCTGGAGGGTCTGAGCACAAGCCTGAGGGTCGGGTCTGTTTTGGCGTGGCGACAAAGGCCGGCGTGACGACCGAAACCGTGGAGTTCGGCGCCATCGGCCGCGCCGAGGTGCGGGCGGCCTCGGTTGACCATGCGTTTCAGATGATCTTGGCGGCCTGTCGATAGATGCGTAGGGCGGGACTTGTCCCGCCAAACCGAGGCAATTCACCGGGGCCTGCGGCGGGACAAGTCCCGCCCTACGGCGCCGCATCCGTCCCGGCCCGAAACCCAAACACATCGCCAAGCCTCAACGTCACACCGGAAAACTTCAGTTTTCCGATCGGGTTTCTCGAGAATTCCGCGCCCTAGCGACCCCCATAAAGCTCCGCCGCCCGCGCCTCGAAGGCCCGGACAATCCGCGTCATCGCTTCATGAAAGAACATCCCCGCCGCGCCTTGCAACAGCCGGTTCTTAAACTCGAAATCCACCTCAAACCGGACCTCACACCCCTCTCCGGCATCGGCAAACTGCCATGACGACATCATATGTTTAAACGGCCCGTCGATATATTCCGTGTCGATGCGCCTGATCCCGGGCCTCAGCGTCACCTTAGACCCAAACCGCTCCCGAAACATGCGGAACCCCACCACCAGATCGGCCAGCATCTCCTCCCCCGATCCATCCGTCAGCGGCGAGACCGACCGGACCCGCGCAGCCGTCGTCCAGGGGATGAACTCCGGGTACCGCGCCACATCGGCGACCAGCGCATACATCTGATCGGCGCTATAAGGCAGCAGTTTTGTCTCGGAATGATGCGGCATCGGCGCGGGTTTCGGCTTTCTTTTGGTCCGGCCCATGTCGTAGAGTTGCGCCCGGAAATCAAGCGGTTCCTGGGGGGCAGAATGGCGCAGCGGGCCTATGACATCGACCTGATGATCTCTGCCAAGGCGATTGCCGCACGAATTGAGGACTTGGCCCGCGAGATTGAGGCGGAGTTCCATGGCACCAACAAACTGGTCCTTGTCGGCCTCTTGCGCGGCAGCTTTGTCTTCATCGCGGATCTGGTGCGGGAGCTGGATTTGCCGGTGGAAGTCGATTTTCTGGAAGCCTCATCCTATGGCGACAGCACGGAGAGCTCTCGCGAGGTGCGAATTCTGAAAGACCTGCGGGGAGAAATCGGAGGGCGAGACGTGCTATTGGTCGAGGATATCGTCGATACGGGCCACACGCTGAACCATGTCACCAAGCTTCTGAAGACCCGCCAGCCACGGAAACTCAAGACCATCGCCCTTCTCGATAAACCCACACGGCGCGAAGTCGACGTGAAAGCCGACTGGACCGGGTTTGAGATCCCCGATGAGTTTGTTGTGGGTTACGGGATCGACTACGCGCAGCGAAACCGAAACCTGCCCTTCATCGGCAAAGTTCGATTTCTGTAACTCCATTTTGAACCCCGACTGACGCTCCTCCGACGAAAGGGAAACAACCCTTTTCTGGAGGACAGTGACATGTGGAGAGTTTTGTTGGGCGCGGCGGCCCTAAACGCCGTTTTGCTGGGGACGGCTTTTGCACAGCCGATGCCTGGGCAAGAGACTGATGAGAACGGGCTCTATGCCCACGGTTTCGTCGAACTGGAATATGTGCTGGAAGGCCCGGTCTTTGTTGACGGCGCCACCAATTTCTGGGGCGAAGCGAGCGTCGGCTACTTCGCGCCCGCCACAGCCTCCGGCCTTAGATGGGGCGTGGATCTGGGTGTTGATACACAACGGGTCAGCTTCGACGATCCTGAGACCGCCCTGTGGCTTAGCCTTCTCCTAGATACCCAATACGGTCTCTTTTCGGTTGGCGCCCCGCGGCCGGCTTACGACACTTACGTCTACGAGACACCGTTTGACCGCCTCGACACGTTTGTTGGCGGCGCGCTTGGACGGACCTCTTTGGTTTCAAGCAGAAACCTCTCCAGTAACGAGGTGCCCTTTGGTCTTCGCTATGATGGACAATATGGCGATCTGAGCTTTGGCGTATCGGCCCACCGCCTCCCCGATGTCGACGCCAATATCCTGACAACTGGCCTGACCTATGAGCAAGGCATCATGCAGTATAACTTCGCTTACGAGTATATTCAGGTGTCGGGCATGACCGGCCATTCCCTGAATGCCTCCGTGGTGGCGGATCTGGAGCGATATGGCGGATTTCTTGCCTATAGCGAGCAGGATCAGGGAAGCTTTTCTCTGACAGCGCTGGAACTGGGTGGGTTTATACGGCCCGTGGATGGGCTGACGCTGACCGCCTCGGTCCTGGATGTGCCGTTGATTGATGACCTGAACTATGTGCTCGAAGCACGTTATGACTTCGACAGCGGCGCCTATCTATCCGTGAGCGCGGGCGAGTTAAGCGGCTTCGACATGGCCGAGGTATCCTTCGGGTTCCGGTTCTAAGCAGGCGGCCATATCCGAAGGATAAGCGCTCCGGCCCCGCAACAGGGGTCGGAGCGTCCGTTTTTCTTGGAGGGTGGCGCTTAAGCCTGGCTCAATTTCTCCAACCGCGCCGCCCGCAGCCGGGCGAAATCATCGCCGGCATGGTAGGAGGAGCGCGTCAGCGGCGTGGCTGAGACCATCAGGAAGCCTTTGCCGTATGCCGCTTTCTCATAGGCCTTGAACTCCTCAGGCGTCACAAAGCGGTCCACCGCGTGGTGCTTGGGCGTCGGCTGCAGATACTGGCCAATCGTCAGGAAATCGATATCCGCCGCGCGCATATCGTCCATCACCGCGTGCACGGCCTGTTTGTCTTCGCCCAGGCCCACCATGATCCCGGATTTGGTGAACATGGACGGATCGATTTCCTTGACCCGCTGGAGCAGACGCAGCGAGTGGAAATAACGCGCGCCGGGGCGGACCTCCGGGTAAAGGCCCGGGACGGTTTCCAGGTTGTGGTTGAACACATCCGGTTTGGCGGCGACGACGATTTCCAGAACCGTGGGGTCGCAGCAGATGAAGTCAGGCGTCAGAATTTCAATCGTGGTGCCGGGCGATTGGCGGCGGATCGCGCGAATGGTCTGGGCGAAATGCTCCGCCCCGCCATCTTCGATATCGTCGCGGTCAACCGAGGTCACGACCACATGGTTCAGCCCCAGCTTCTTCACGGCATCCGCGACGCGCCCTGGCTCAAAAACATCCAAATCTTCGGGCGGTTTGCCGGTGGCGATGTTGCAGAATGTACAGGCCCGGGTGCAGACCTCACCCATAATCATCATTGTGGCATGGCCTTGCGACCAGCATTCGCCGACATTGGGGCAGCCCGCTTCTTCGCAGACCGTGGTCAGCCGATGCTCTCGCATGATCTTGTGGGTGGCTTTGTAGCCTTCGCCCACGGGCGCCTTCACACGGATCCAACTGGGCTTCTTTGGCTGCGCATTATCCGGGCGATGCGCCTTTTCAGGGTGACGCTCAGCGGGGATTTTGAGGTCTCTCATCGGGTCAGGGCCTGCCTTGCCGGGCATTAACGCGTTCCGCAAGATATATGGCGCGCGGGCGGTTTTGGCCAGGGTCCGGTCCTGTCTTGAACGTCGCATCCGGGTTGCGGCCTGGTCATGGCTTGCGCGCCCCAAGGCGGCAGGGCGGATCAAGCGCCCTGCCCTTGCCATGCCCGTCAGGCCGCCAGCGCCGCGCCATCGGACCAGATCGCGCCGGTCGCCATCAGATCAAGAAGCGCTTTGGTTTGTGTGCGCGTCAGGCGGTCAAAGCTCTCGCGGGGCGACGCGTCCGAACCGGGGCAATGCAGTCTGAGGCCGCTATTGGCGTAGATCACCTCATCCTCGTCGAAAGTGAGAGCGTAGGCGGAGACGGGTTTCGGCAACCGCATCCGGTGGCAGCCGTCATATCCATCAAGGTCACTGGCAGAGATCAAAGCTCCAGGCAGGTCCAAGACGTCCTGCACCGCCCGGTGATCGGTGAAGATCGGCTGTCCAGGCAGCAGCAAGATGTCCGAGCAGGCATTGAACGCGCCACCGGCGACGCGGATCACCTCACCCATGAAGGCAGGCACCTCAAGCTCCGTGACGAGCCGCAGCGGGCGGAGGCCGCCGTCGAAGGTATGCAGGCGGTCGCCGGGGCGGAGGGTTTCGACGGGCCGCCACCCGGCCTCGGTCTCCAAAAGCCCGCCAGCGAGCACGCCGTGTTTTGGCGTCATGTCGGTCTGCGGCCTGATCTGATCTTCAATCCAGATCCGTTCGGCCGCGGTGAATTCGTCGGTTTTCGGCATAAACATGGGGCGACATCCTTTCTGGTTTTCGGGTGCCCAGGCATCCGGGCTTGCCGAAAATCAGGCGCAGGAAAAGCGCCACATTTTTGTCATACATCGGGCCAATCCAGGGCATCATCCCGCCTGGATCGTTAATGAGCCATTGCGCGCCCGGATCGGTTCCAGGCGCGCGGCAAAGTTCAGAAAGCCTTTACCATGTTGGCGGTTGGTCGATCCGGGCGGGCCTTACGCGCGGCCAAGTCGAACGCGCGATTCGCGTGATGTATCGAAGAGGTGTGTGGAGATAATCAGAGCATGCGCGGCACCTCCCTGGTCCAGGGCGGGTCGGGCAATCGCGGTGCGCGGACCTTCGGCCTTCGCCGTGGCACCCGGTCGGATTGCGTGTCGACCTCAATCTCACTTTCAGTGGGCGGCTGCGGGGCCTCGCTCACCAAAGCATCGGGCGGATCAGCCGCGCGTGACCCCGCGTCGAGGGGCAAATCGCCATCAGCCCCTCGGGCCGGCGGTTGCAGAGACCCCAACATCACTCAGCACTCGCCGGGACAAAGCCATAGCGCGTCTCGTAGTGGGTCAGAAGACGCTGCAACCCGATCTTGAGCACGATCTTCCCGGACCGTGCGGACCAGCCGAGCCGTTTCTCAGCCGATTCCAGCCCTTCCAGGAAACAGCAGACCCGCATCACCACATCGGCGAGCCCCGGTCCTAGGTCGTCGAGCGCGTCCGATACCCGTTTCCGCGCCTCACGCGGCCCCTCGGCCAGGCCACTATCGGAGAGGAACCCGCCCCGATCCGCGCCGGTCAGGAACCGGTCCCAATTCTGCGCCACCCGCGGGCCCATCTGCGCGCGTTCAAAATCCTCGCGCAGCTTCTCGCCCGCCTGGACCAAATCCATGGTCAGGAAGGGCTTGCCGTCGGCGCCTTTGCGCCGGGCCAATCCGGCCAGGGGCGATTCCGCCAGGTTCACACGCATCTTCCGCGCCTTCCCGTCCGGCCCGCGCAGCTTCCGGTCCCCCCAAAGCTGATGCTGCGCCTGGAAGGGCGTCGCGGCCTCGGCCATCTCCATCCCCGCATGACGGCGGCGGCGATCCTCATCGATCAACCGTTTCAGGGCCGCTTTCCCGGCGCTGGTGATCCGATAGGTCGAAACCCGGCCCCGCCGCGCCGTCGAAATCCAGTCTTTCAGCGCAAAGGCATGGGCGATGGGACGATCCACCACCGCCGTCCGCGTCTGGCTTCCATCAGGGGCGGGACGCAGCACAACGGCTTTGTCCATATCCTGCGCCAGGACCAGAACCGCCTCCTTCTCGCAAAGCCTGCGCAGAATCCGGCGCGCTTCGCGGTTGATGGTGGGTTCGTCGGACACGATAGGGGGCCGGATGGGCGCAGTCATATGGGCGGACTCCTTAAAAAGGTCGGTCTGGTCAGTGGTGCTGGGGGTCTGAGCGGCAAGCGCGGTCAGGGCTTCATCGATCAACGGGTCATCCCGCGCGCTTTCGATCTGCCGGATTCGGCGCGACACGGTGGAGGGATGCAGCTTCGCCGCCCGGGCAATACCACGCACGGATTGGCCAAGCGCGGTATGGCGCAAATACTGCTCGGGGCCTTGCGGCAGCCAGGATGGCCAATCATCGCCGCGGCGGTCTGAGTCTTGAGAGGTCACGAGCGGGGCGCCTCCGGATCCGGTGCTGTGGATAACCGCCCCGGACCCTTGGCTGTATTGATTACCGAAGTGTTAAAATCTGTGGAAAACACCTGAATTGTTCTCAAATTGTAAACAAATTTGTCACGCCCGTCCGGTGATCAGAAGATTCCGCAACACCGCCCCCACCCGGCCCAAGCTGGTGAGGTCATGCTCACAGGATTGGGGACGGAACATGAGTGACCTTGCCAGCACATTATCGACATTGCGGCGCCCGCGCCTTCTGGTCCGCGCAGCCCGGTTTGGGGCAGCCTTTGGCGCCCGGCGCCCGGCACTTGGGGCCTTGTACCGACGCGCGCCAGACCGGCTGTTGGACGAGGAACTGGCGCTGAACACCGCCCGGATCAGCGGCGATGCAGGATATTCTCCCACCCGCCATGTCGAGGTCTTGTCGGCGCTTCTGGCCGCAAGCGGGCCGGAGCGCGTTTGAGCCGGCGTCGCCCTAGACGAAGGCGTCCGGCATCTCGGCCTTGCGTTTCGTGATGAAGGCCTTCAGCGCCTCGTCAATGCCAGGATCAAGGGCGGGCTGCTGATAATCCGAAAGGAGTTTCTGCACCCGCTCCGCCGCCAATTGCATCGTGTCGCGCTCCCCTTCATCGGCCCAGGTCTCGAACGGCTTGTAATCCAGAAGGTTGGTCCGCCAGAACGCGGTCTTGAAATGGGCTTGGGTATGGGCGCAACCAAGGTAATGGCCGCCCGGGCCAACCTCTCGGATTGCGTCCATCGCTTGGGCGTCGTCGCTGGTGTCGACGCCCTGGGCGAGTTTATGGAGAACCCCAAGCTGGTCGGCATCCATGACGAACTTCTCTGGGCTCGACACCAGACCACCTTCCAGCCAGCCGCAAGCATGGAGCATGAAGTTCACCCCCGACAAGAGGCCCGCATTTAACGAATTGGCGGTCTCATAAGCCGCTTGCGCATCGGGCAATTTCGATCCGGTAAAGGACCCGGCGGAGCGGTAGGGCAGCCCCAATCGCCGCGCCAATTGCCCCGCGCCATAGGTGATCTGCGCCGCCTCAGGCGTGCCAAAGGTCGGCGCGCCGGAATTCATGTCGATCGAGGTGACAAAAGCCCCGAAGAGCGCCGGGGCGCCGGGGCGGATCAGCTGGCTGTAGGCCACACCCGCCATCACCTCGGCCAAGACTTGCGTCAAGGTGCCCATGACGCTGACGGGCGCCATCGCGCCGCCAACGATGAACGGGGAGATGATCGCGGCCTGGCCCGCTGCCGCATATTCCTCCAACGCGCCCATCATGACGTTGTCGAAGGTGAGCGGCGAGTTGATGTTGATGAGCGAGGTCATGACTGCGTTCTGATCGACTACATCCGCGCCGAAGAGGATGCGGCACATCTCAATGGAATCGGCAGCGCGCTCAGGGTCTGTAACGGAACCCATGAACGGTTTGTCGCTCAGCGCCATATGGGCATAGAGCATGTCCAAATGGCGTTTATTCACCGGCACATCCGTTGGCTCACAGACCGTGCCGCCGGAATGGTGCAGCCATTTCGACATGTAGCCGAGCTTCACGAAGACCTCGAAATCGACCATGGTGGCATATCGCCGCCCGCCGTTCAGATCGCGCACGAAAGGTGGGCCATAGACCGGGGCAAGCACCAGGTTGCGGCCGCCGATCTCGTCGCTCTTTTCGGGGTTGCGGGCGAGTTGGGAGAATTGCGCGGGCGCCGTGGCGCAAAGCTTCCGGGCCAAGCCTTTTGGCAGCCGCACCCGCTCCCCATCCACATCAGCGCCTGCGTCACGCCAGCGCTGAATCGCGGCGGGGTTTTCAACAAAGTTGACGCCGATCTCTTCCAGCACGGTTTCGGCATTGGCCTCGATGATCTCCAACGCCTCATCATTCAGGATCTCGAGATTGGGGATGTTGCGTTCGATAAACCGCGCGGTTTCGATGCGAACGGCGCTACGTTCGGCTCGCCGTGCGGCGCCGCCACCACCCCGCGCCCTACGTCGTGCTTCGGCCATCTGATCCCTCCCCGAGAGCTGATTGACGGCGTTTTATCCCCTGGTCCGCCCCGCCTGGCGGCAGATTACGGCGGTTGCGGGGGGAAAGCGACATTTGCCGATAAGCTGGTCTGTCTCGGGCTGGGGCGATTGGACCCCGCCGCGAAGACACCGCGGGTCGCGATTTAGTGGCTCTGGTATTCGGAGGCGATCTGCTAACGATGCATCACCTGTGGCCTTTAGAGTTAAGAATTCCATGCAAGACGCGATTCACCAAACCGTTCTCAGCATCTATGACGCTGTGGCGGACGACGCTCTCTGGCCTGACGTGCTTCAGAGGTTCGCAGATCAGCTCGACGCGGTCGGTTGTATCGTCTTTGAATGGCAGGGAGAGCCGCACGAGCGACGGTTGGCGGCGCCCATCGCGTCGCAGTATTACGATCCTTCTGCAATCGACACCTATGTCGCCAAGTGTTTTGCGGACGAAGCGCGCGACCAAGACATCTTTGAAGCGCATTCCTTGCGGCAAGACAGCATCGACTTGATCGAGGATGATGTTCTTGCCTCATCGGTCAGCGCGTTGAAACAGCGGTCGAATGTCCAGACGCTGCGGAAGCTCGGTATTTTGCACCGTGCGGCGGGCCTCCTTAACAAAGACAATACCGCGATTTCACGATTTTCGGTTCAGTTGGCCGACACACGCGGGCGGTTGACGACGGACCAACGTGTGCATTTGGCAGCCGTCCTTCCACATATCGCTAAGGCGCTTGACCTCGGGCGGGCCGGACGACAGCTCGCCATGGAACATCAGAGCCTTTTGGCGGCAATGAATCGGCTAACAATCGGGGTCTGCATACTTGACGCGCGAGGTCGGATCGTCGCCGCAAACGAAGAGTTCAGACGACAACTGGATGACCAACAGGCGTTTCTGTTGCGACCAAATGGAACCCTCGAACTGACGCGGCCCGAGGACCAAAGGCTCTTTGAGAACCTGAAGGAACATGCGCTCAATCATGGCCGGTTTGGCGCCCGGCCACGCAAGGAATCGATTTCTACAGATATAGATAGCTTCTTGTGCATCGAGGTCGTGCCGCTCAACAAATCCGAAGAGATTGGGGCGAGACGATTTGGCGGCTACGCGCTCTACAGCACAGACACAAGCCTTCCCGTTCATTGCAGTACGCTGCCGATCCAGCGCGCCTTTGGTTTGACCGACGCCGAATTGGCCCTGGTTGACGCCATTGCCGAAGGCTTGACAAACGCGCAAATTGCAGAGCGCCGCGATCGCTCGGTCGCCACGATCAACGCCCAAGTCAAATCCATACTTTCGAAGACCCAGTGTGCAACGCGCACGCAGTTTGTGCGTCTGATGATGAGCTTTGGCGCGAATTACGTCGCTGATCCGAAGAAAGATCGCGGCGCATAGACCATTTGGGTCATTTCAAACCCCTCAAGTTGTCCTCCACTCCCGTCTTATCACGGTCATGTAAGACGGAGGATTAACCGGTGAAACATATTCTTGCCCTCGCATTTGGGGTCTTGTTTGCAGCGACAACAGCCATTGCGACGCCGAATAACCTTGGCGACACGATGAGTGCACAGGACGCATTGAACGTCTTGAGAGGGGATACGATCCAGATGGCTCAGGTGAACTGCACGCCCAACAACAACGGCTTGCAGATTTGTAGTGCGGGGTCGATCCATACCTGTTCCTGTATCGGGACAGTCTGCAGTTGGCGCACCCTGGGCACCCGCTGCAGGTGACCGCCACCCATTGAGCCGCGCCGCACATTAGGTGCGGATGCGGCTTTGCCGAGCCTAGGCCCGGCCAATGGGTCTCTCCGTCGCGATCTAAGGCGACCTCGATCACATTGGCCGGCCCGAGAGTGGATTGGGCCCGGCGGCTGAGCGTTCATTCGGCGGCGCCAGCGCCGGGTCTCTTGATCGCTATCCGCGCCGGCCCGCACCACCCCGGCAAAACACCGTCTTGCAGAACCGCCATCGCTTGCCTATGCGCTTCTGTCATGAGCAGCACCGATCCCTCCCGCCAACACGACCGCCTTCTGATCATCGATTTCGGCAGCCAGGTGACGCAGTTGATTGCGCGCCGTCTGCGGGAGTTGAATGTCTATTGCGAAATCCATCCCTATCAGGCGGTCACCGACGCGTTCCTGAGAGACTTCGCCCCAAAGGCGGTCATCTTCTCCGGCGGCCCGGCCAGCGTGATCGATGACGGCTCCCCCCGCCCGCCTGAGGCTGTCTTCACCCTCGGGGTCCCGATCCTCGGCATCTGCTATGGCCAGCAGGTGATGATGCAAATGTTGGGCGGCAAGGTCGAACGCGGCCATGGCACCGCAGAGTTCGGGCGGGCTTATGTGACGCCCGCCGAGGACCGGATCGACCTTCTGAACGGCTGGTTCCTCGACACCCGCGAGCAGGTTTGGATGAGCCATGGCGACCATGTCTCGGCCATTGCCCCGGGCTTTGAGGTCTACGGCACCTCCCCCAATGCGCCTTACGCGATCACCGCCGATCTCAGCCGCAACTTCTTTGCCGTGCAGTTCCATCCCGAAGTCCACCACACCCCAAACGGCAAGACGCTCTATGAGAATTTCGTCCGGCTTGCGGGCTTCACGGGCGATTGGACCATGGGCGCCTATCGCGAAGAAGCGATCCGCAAGATCCGCGATCAGGTGGGCGACAAACGGGTGATCTGCGCGCTTTCCGGCGGGGTCGATAGCTCGGTCGCCGCGGTTCTGATCCATAAGGCGATTGGCGACCAACTCACCTGCGTCTTCGTCGATCACGGGCTGATGCGGCTGAATGAGGCCGAGGAAGTGGTCACGATGTTCCGCGACCATTACAACCTACCGCTGATCCACGCCAATGAGGCGGAGCTGTTCTTGGGCGAGTTGGACGGCGTCAGCGATCCTGAGACCAAACGCAAGATCATCGGCAAGCTCTTCATCGATGTGTTCCAGAAACATGCCGATGAGATCGAAGGCGTCGAATTCCTGGCCCAAGGCACGCTTTATCCGGATGTGATCGAAAGCGTGTCCTTCTCCGGCGGCCCTTCGGTGACGATCAAATCCCACCACAATGTCGGCGGCCTGCCCGAAAAGATGGGTCTGAAACTCGTCGAACCCCTCCGCGAACTGTTCAAAGACGAGGTCCGCGCCTTGGGCCACGAATTGGGCCTGCCCGCCAGCTTCATCGGCCGCCACCCGTTCCCCGGCCCCGGCCTGGCGATCCGCTGCCCGGGTGAGATCACGCGGGAAAAGCTGGAGATCCTGCGCAAAGCCGATGCCGTCTATATCGATCAAATCCGCAAACATGAGCTTTATGACGAGATTTGGCAGGCCTTCGTTGCCATCCTGCCGGTCCGCACCGTCGGTGTCATGGGGGATGGGCGGACCTATGACTATGCCTGTGCGCTCAGGGCGGTGACCTCCGTCGACGGGATGACGGCGGATTATTATCCCTTCACCCATGAGTTTCTGGGGGAGACCGCCACCCGGATCATCAATGAGGTCCAAGGCATCAACCGCGTGACCTATGACATCACCTCGAAACCGCCGGGCACCATCGAGTGGGAGTGAGCCCAGTGGGGCGGTTTGGACGCTGGCTGATGCGCGGTGTCCTGGCGGTTCTTTTGATCTGGGCGCTCACCTTCACGGCGATTCTATCCTGGACCTTCCTTTGGCCAGAGGCCCAAACCCCACCAGAGGGTGACGTTATCATCTGCCTCGGCGGCGGCGTGACAGCGGGCGGCGAGGCCGGCCCCGGCAGCACAATCCGCGCCGAAACCTGCGCCGCGCTTTATGAGGCAGGCGCGGCCGCCCAAGTGATTTTCACCGGCGGCCCGTCGCGCCCTGAAGGCCGAAGCGTGGCCGAAGCCATGGCGGAGGTCGCGATGAGCGCAGGCCTGCCCGAGACCGCCATCTTCATTGAGCCTCACGCCCAATCCACCCTGCAAAACGCGCTGTTCACCCGGGCGATGCTGGCCGAGGGCGCAGAGGTGATCCTTGTCACCGAAGCCTTCCAT
>JANQNZ010000042.1 GCA_028279315.1 Rhodophyticola sp.
TGGCGATGGCCCGATCCATTCCTGAGACCAAGCTGCGCGCCACGGCCCCTTGGCAGGCATCCTATGACCCGGCGCTGAGCGTCACCAAAGGCGAACGGGTGACGCCTGGTCGGGTGGATGACGAATATCCGGGCTGGCATTGGGTCGTGAATGCCGAGGGTCTTGGTGGATGGGTGCCGGAGGACATTCTCAGCGGCTCGGAGATCACCGAAGACTTCGACACGCAAGAACTGACGGTCACGCCAGGGGAAGACGTGGTCGCGCTGGCTGAACGCGCGGCGTGGCTCTGGTGCCGGAACGCCGCCGGGCAGGCGGGTTGGGTTCCAAAATCCGTGTTTGGAGATGGGGGCGGAGCCTGACAACGGGCCGGCGCCGAAGCGCCCGCCGCCGTCGGGCCTATGCCGCCTCAGCTTGGGCGAGTGACCCATAACTCCGCACGGATCGCAGGCCAGAGAACACCGACACCAGGAACGACAGCCCGTAGGTGCAAAGGACAAAGATCAGCCCGGCCTCTGGCCCCAATCCGCCGGCAATGAGACCTCCGACGAGGGCGCCAAGCGGCCGGACCCCGTAGATCGCCGTCTGGATTACGGCATTGACCCGGCCAAGCGTCTCAGGCGGTGTGACCAACTGACGAACCGAGTTCTGTGCGATCAACCACATGGACGGCCCGAACCCGAGCAGGAAGAAACAGGCGTAGAGCCAGGCCTCATGCGTATCGGGGCCGATCAACGTTAGGCCAAAGGCCGCAATGACCGAGCTTCCTGGACCAAACAGAAGGATGACGGACGGGGCGATCAGATGGGCCAGGCGCCCCGACAGCCATGAGCCAAACACCGCTGCCAGCCCGAAGGCCGAGAGGGCAAACCCAAAAGAGCCGGGCGCGAAGTGGTAAATCGACTGGATCACCGGAACCAGAGTGACCAGTAGGGCCGCAAAAGCCAGGTTCCAGAACACCGCGCAAACCGAGATCGGCAGGAGGAGCTTGTGCCGAATGACATACCGTCCGCCTTCTAAAATCCTCAAGAAAACAGAGGCTTGCTGTTTTGGCATCACCTCGAATGCCGGCAGCGCTGTCGACAAGCCGAAGGCGAAGAGCGATCCGACGCAGGCGGCGCCGAAAATCACCCAACCGGGGATATCGCTGACCAAGAGGCCGATGATCAGCGGTACCGCGAAAGAACAGAGCGCCCTCGGGATCTCAATCGCCGCATTTGCCCGTGCAAGCGATGTTGGGCCAACCGCGCGGGGCAGAATGGAGAGCGCCGTCAGGCCAAAGAGGACCGTGCCAAAGCCCGCTAATGTGATGGTCACACCAAAGAAGGGGACCGATCCCAGGACAATACTGAAGGCGGCGCCACTGAAGCCAGCCAAAGACGTCAATGCAGAGGCGATCGCCAGCGTGCGAAGCTGCCTCTGATCCACCAGGATGCCAAAAGGGATGGACCCAAGCAGATGCGCCATGGATTGGCAGGCGACCAGAAGACCAATCGTTTCCGGCGACGCTCCGAAAACCAAGGCCGCCACCAGCGGCACGGACACAAGCGCGATTTGATCGGCAAAATGGGTGCCATAGGCGGCACCGGTCAGACGTTGAACAATGGACATGGGCGGACACTCCTGGACATTCGCTCTGTCCTAGGCGTCCAGACTTCTCCGAGCGACCCGATACCTGCGCATTGACCGGTTCGGGCCCATGATCGCTTTGTCCCGCGGATGCGCGATGGCCTTTGCCCAACCCCGCAGGCGGTTGCCGATATCTGCTGCGCGCGTCGGTTTCCGGTGCGGCAGACGGGGGGCGGGTTGAACAGATCCGTCCTCACCTCGCCGCGCCACGCGCCATCTAATCGGTTAAAAAGGGCGGACGCGCCCGGCACCTTCAGCGGGCGCGTCCGCGATTGTCCTGGCGCGTCTCGGTCCGGGCGCTTGGGCAAACCCAGACAACTGCGTACCCGTACGCGCAAGGGCAGCTGCATATGAGTAAACCATGTCAGATGATTCTCGTTAAGCCCGCGTTAACGGGCGCTGACCTCTCAACTGGTCAAAAGGCGCAGCCCATGGGTCACGTCGGCGCGCACGGCGACGCGCAACCCGGGCTCATCGCCGGCGCGGAGCGCGGCCAGGATCAGCTTATGGTGCTGGGGTGCCTCGGTCCGGCCCAAGCGCCCGTAAAGCGCTCGCATTGTTGGCCCGAGTTGCAGCCAGACGGTTTCGGCTAGCGCCAGCATCGCCGGCGCCTGGGCGCGGAGATAAAGCGTGCGGTGAAACTCCAGATTGCTGCGGATGTAGCCGACGGCATCGCGCCGGGTGATCGCGCCCGCAATTGTGCTGTTGATCGCCTCCATCCGTTCGATCAGCGCCATATGAGCGCGGGGCAGCGCGCGGGCGGAGAGTTCCGGTTCCAGAAGTGCGCGGATCGAGGCCAGTTCTTCGATCCGTTCATTGGAAAGCTCCGGCGTCGAAACCCGGCCCGAGGTGGACAGAAAAAGCGCCCCTTCGCTGACCAGCCGCCGCACCGCTTCCCGCGCCGGGGTCATCGACACGCCAAACTCCCGGCCCAAACCCCGCAAGGTCAGCGCCTGGCCCGGCGCCACCTCCCCATGCATGATCTGGCTGCGAAGCGCGCGATAGACCCGGTCATGGGCCACCGCAGCGCCGGTTTCCGTGGGGCGGGGGTTGGTCAGCATGGGGGCATTGTGATCACGAAGCTGGGCCGTCCGGCAAGGGGTCGAACTGCCACGCCAGAAGATGAGGCCCATGGGTCTTGAGCCAGGCCCGGGGGCCCTCGAATTCAGGGTAGAGCCGCGCGCAGGTCGACCAGAAGGCCGGCGAATGGTTCATCTCAACCAAATGCGCCACCTCATGGGCGGCCACATAATCCAAGACCTCGGTCGGGGCCATGATCAAGCGCCACGAGAACATCAGATCGCCCTTGGCCGAGCAACTGCCCCACCGGCTGCGCGTGTCTCGCAGGCTGACACGCCCGAAGGGTTTGCCAAGGGTGGCGGCATAGCGGTCAGACGCCGCCACCAACCGTTCCCGCGCCAATGCTTGCAGCAGGGCCCGCACCCGGGGCGGCATCCGTGCGCCGTCTTTCACCTGCACCGCACCGCCTGCGAACCGCGCCGCGCGGCCAGTGCCGGCGACAATCGGGCGCTCAATCCCGCAGATCGGAATGGTCCCGCCGATTTCCGGCCGTTTGCGCCCGGGCGCGCGAGCCAAATGGCCGCGGAGCCAGTCTTCCCGTTCTTTGAGGAAGGCCAGCGCCTCGGTCTCTGGCGCCCAAAGCGGCAGGCTTAGGCTGACCGTGCCATCGGCGCGCGACACCCGCAGCGAAAACCGCCGCGCCCGGGAGGAGCGTTTCAGCCGCACCGGCACCGGCGGATCGCCGGGAAGAATATGGGTCTGACCCTCACGCATTGCCGCCCATCCTGCCATGCAATCGGGCCTTGCGGAACCCGGCTTGAAAGCCTTTGACACCCCACCGACATTGTGGCAGGTGACCGCAATTCTCTCGCACGCGATGAATAAAGGGGATGTCATGCCCAAAGAGGAATGGGGCGTTAAACGGGTCTGTCCAACGACCGGAAAGCGCTTCTACGATTTGAACAAAGACCCGATCGTCAGCCCCTATACGGGGGAGGTTGTGGTGCTGGATACCGGCAAAGGCTCGCGCACGCTGGTGGCCGATAAGGCCGACAAATCCGCCAAGCCCAAGGCCGAGGCCAAAGAGGAAGAAGAGGTCGTTCTCGACGATGACGATCTGATCGATGAGGACGGTGATGCCGATGTCGATCTGGAGGACGATGACGTCTTGGATGACGATGACGACGGCGACACGGTTGCGCTGGACGATCTGGCCGATGTGGCCGCAAATGACGGCGATGACGACTGATCACCGCTGATGGGCGGCGCGGGGTGGCCCGGGATTTTTCCCTTGATCTGCCCTGCGCGAGCCCTTAGACCGCCAAGGCGTTGACGCCCCCCGAGGCGGCAACACAGATGGGGCCTTAGCTCAGTTGGGAGAGCGCTTGCATGGCATGCAAGAGGTCAGGGGTTCGACTCCCCTAGGCTCCACCAAGCCCATCCCATGCGAACACCAATGACTCTGCACAAGGACGCACAGGCCCTCGCTCCTCAATGGGATAGCAGGACCGGAATCGGCGACTTGGCCAGAACGTCTTTCGTGACACCGCCAAAAAGCTCTTCCCGGAACATGCTGCTTTGATAGGCGCCCATAACCAGAAGCCCCGCATCGACACCTTTGCAGTAGTCCAGAAGGGTTTCCGCCACGCCGCCTTTCGCAGATGGCACCCGGACCATCTCCACCTCGACACCGTGACGGCCTAAGGCTGTGCCAACATCGATGCCAGCCAAAGGCGTGCCGGTTCCAGCGGTGTCGACCGTCACCACGCGGACCAGACGCTTGGTCTCCAATATCTGCATCGCGTCCATCAGGGCGCGGGTTGCGGCGCGCTGGCCATCCCAAGCGAGAACTGCGTCCTGGTGGATGGCCTCGGCGCGGAAGCTGCGCGGAACTACCAGAACGGGCCGGCCTGAGGCCACAGCAATCCGGTCAGGGTGGAGGTTGAAGCGTTTCGGCCCTTCGATCGCGTCGCGCCGGCCCACAAGGGTGATGTCGAACAGCATCGCGTAATCCGCAACCGTACGGTCGGCATCGCCCCGGATGTCGATCCAATGCCGCTGATCGTCGGGCACCCGGCCCTGGCAGGCGGCATCGAACCGGGCGCGGATCTGGCCGTCATGTTCGGCTTCCAGCGTATCAAGCGTGTCGCGAAGTGCGTCGGGGACCCAGGTCTCTTCGCGCAGGCGCGATTCTGCGCTGCGATGCGCCAGAAGGCCCGTTAGATGCGCGTCGTATTTTGCCTGCATCAAAAGCGCGGCCTCAAGGGCGGCATCCGAGCTTTCGGAGCCATTATAAGCCACCAGGATATTCTTGATTGCCATCGATGCCTCCCCTTCAGGCCATGCCGACCTGCACCTGATACGGGCGTATGTCGTCGGGCCGGGATGCCATATAGCGCTCTAACTCGGCACGGATATTAGCGGCGCTTGGATCGTCGAAGAGGTTCACCATCTCGCCCGGATCGGCGGCCAGATCATAAAGCTCGCCTGCGCCGGAGATCGCATCGACCGTCATCTTGTGAGTTTTGCTGCGCACGGTCCGGAGGCTGAGCGACACTCCGGCGCGCGTCGGCAGCAACTCCCATTCGTTATAGGCAAAGTCGCGCTGCCCCTCCCCCTCGATCAGCGGCCGCAGCGATTGCCCATGTTGGGTCTGAAGCGGCGCGCACTCAGCGTAATCGCAGAAGGTGGGGCCGAGATCGATGGTGGAGACCGGTTCGGCCACCCGCTTGCCTTTGGGCACGCCGGGGCCCCGCAGGATCATCGGGACGCGCAGGAGGCCTTCGTAATGCATCGGGCCTTTCAAGATCAGCCCGTGATCGCCCAACCAATCGCCGTGATCCGAGATGTAGATGACGAGGGTGTTGTCAGCGACCCCAAGCTCCTCCAGCGCGATCAGGATACGACCGACATTGTGGTCGACCAGCGCGATCTGCCCATAGGTGTTGGCGATGATCTCGCGCAATTGGGCATCGCTTTGCGGCGGGATACGGCTGTAGGATTTGCGCACTTCGGCGCTTTCTTTGGAGCCCGCGGGTTCCGATGTCACCACCGCCTCGTGCCACCAGGGCCGGCTGTCGAATTCCCGGGTGCGGTTTCCGGGCAGATCAACCTCGGCCGGATCATGCAGCCGTGACCAAGGTTCGGGCGCATCAAACGGATGGTGTGGGTCGGGAAAACTGATCCAAGAGCAGAAGGGCTGATCATCCGCTCGCGCCTCTCTCAACCACGCAATGGTCCGATCCGCGGTCCAGGTGGAGTTGTGATAGGCCACCGGCAACCTCGAATGCCAGGTCTGCGCCGCATCTTTGGTATCGCCCGCGTTGTCCCACATCGCTTGGGTGCGCGCATCGCCTTTGCCGTCCATATGATACCAGCGCTCATAATGCTGGCCCGCGGGTGGTTTCTCGGGCGCCCACCAATTATGGCCGACCAGCATCAGCTCCACATGATCGAACCCCATATAGGGGCCGCTCCAATCTTCACCGTAACGGGCCGAGGAGGTCAGGCATTCCGGTCGCCCGGTGGGCTCAAACGTGTGATAGGTCGAGAAATGCGCCTTCCCGAAAAACGCGGTCCGATAGCCCGCGGCGGCCAGCGCCCCGGCAAAGCCTTTCTCCCCAATCTCGTAAGGCAGGTCGATGCCGTTATCGTGGACGCCGTGGGTCCGGCAATGCTGCCCCGTCAGGATCGAGGCGCGCGCGGGCTGGCACACCACACATGGGGTGATCGCGGCGTCGAACACCGTGCCGTCCCGGGCCAGATCGTCCAGATGCGGGGTTTTCACCTTGCGCCCCTGAAAGCCGAAACAATCGGCGCGCTGCTGGTCTGCCGAAATCAACAGGATGTTCGGGCGGGTCATGTGGCCCCTTTCTTTCTTCGGGTGGAGAGCGTGATGACGAGAACCGAAAGCGCCATGAAAAGGGCCGCAACCGGGCTGGTCAGCAGGAAGAACGCATCCCCGCCGGTCGCCGCAAACGCCTGACGCGCAGAGTCTTCAATCTTGGGGCCAAGGATGAAGGCGATCACGAAAGGCAGGGGGGAGATGGCAAGGACGCGCATCCCATACCCCAGAAGCCCGAAGGCCAGCGTGAACCAGACCGCGGCCATATTGGTTTCCTGCACATAGATCGCCGTCAGCGTCAGGATCAGCACAACCGGCAGCAAGATCTGTTTGGGCACCCGCGTCATCACCCCCATGGCGCGCATGAAAAGCCCGCCAATGGTCCAATTCATCAAATTGGCCAGGATCATGCAGGTGAAGAGGCCAAAGGCGATGACAGCCTCGGGGTTCACCACATCGACGGTGAAATTGAAGACCGAGGGGCCGGGGTTGAACCCCCCGATGCTTTCCGCGGCCAGGATCAGGAACACCGCCGCGGTGTTGCCCGGGATACCGAGGGAGAGAACCGGAATCAGATTGGCGCCGGAGACTGAGGAATTGGCGGCTTCGGTCGCCGCGACCCCTTCGGGCGCGCCATGGCCGAAACCGGGATCGCCCTCTGCCTTGCGGCGGTCATGGCGGCGTTTGCCCAAAGCGTAGCCAAGCGTTGCGGCGAGGGTGGAGCCGATCCCGGGCAAGGCACCGATGGCGGTGCCGACCAGCGCGGAGCGGGAGATATAGGGCATGAGCCTGCGAATATCGGAGACCCTCAGGCGCTGATCCGCGCTGCTGGCCTCGTCAGGGCCTGCCCGGCGCGTGCCCTCTTTCTCTCGCCAGAAAAGCGCCAGTTCGTGGAACACCGCGCCCACGATCAGGACGCCCAAGATCGCGGCGGCCAGCGGGAAGCCTTGCGCCAACACATCCGTGCCCCCGGAAAGGCGGGGGTAGAAATCCTGCCCGGTCCCCACATAGGCCGCCAAAAGGCCGAGCCCTGTGGAAATCAGCCCCTTGGCGGGTGAGCCACCGACGGCGGCGGCGATGAAAGAGAGCGACAGGATCAATAGCGCCGTCTTCTCAGGCAGGTCGAGATAAGCCTCGACCAGGATCGCCAGAAAAGGCGCGCAGAGGATCAGAACGATGTCCGAGAAGGTATCGCCAGTGACCGACGCGAAATGCGCGACTTTCAGGGCTTTCTTAGCCTGCCCCTTCTTCGTCATCGGATAGCCGTCGAGCGTGGTCATATAGGCATCCGGCGTGCCCGGCGTGTTGAACAGGATCGCGGGCACGGCGCCGCCAATCGTGGCGCCCTTCATGATCCCGATCAGAAATCCCATGACCGGCAACAGCGCGTCCGGCGTGAAGCCGAAGATTGAGATCAGAATGGGCAGAGAGATCGCCATGGCAATCGGCCCCGCCAGGCCCGGCGTGGCCCCCACCGCGATCCCCAACAGGAACCCGCAGAGGATCATCACCACGGTCACCGGGATTGGCAGGCCCAATAGCGAAAACAGCTCCGGCCCCTGGAACACGGCCAGGACCCCGGCCCAGACATAATCAAGCGGGGTCATCACACATCCCCGTTTGGCGGCAAGAGCAGATCGTCAAAAGGAAGATCGTAAAGCGCGATCATCACCAGAATGGCCGCGACGCCGATGCCCAACGCGCGCGCCGATAACCGCCCTTCGGTCAAGGATATGACCCCGGTGATGGCGAAGACGCCGCCTAGGAAGAAGCCGATGTATTTCCAAGGCGCGGTGTCGCGGAGCAGGCGGTATTCCAACGCCCCGCCGGACAGCATGTTCGTTGCCCAGACCGTGAGTGGCCCGGCATAGCGCATGATCAGAAAGCCAAAAGCCAGGGTCGCGGCGACAAGCCCCACGAATTTCAGGTTGATCATGTCGACCTGCGGTTGGTCGGGACTGCCCCGCTCAAAAAGCAGAACCAAAGCGCCACCGATCAGCAGGAAGACACCGGCCACCATGGGGGCAAGGCTGTCGCCAATCACCGTCTGGCGGCGCACCGTCTCGACCACGCCGGTTGTGGTGTCGAGCGGGATCCAGACCCCCATCAGAAACACCGCAAAGGCGACCACGACGACGCCGAGGATCAGGTGGGTTTTGCGGGTCTGGTGCAAGGGTCTGTCCCCGTCTTGTTGCCAGCCCGCAAGACCAAGCCTAGCGGGCCGAAGGAGTCAGGGCTGTCCGGATCTACTCTGACGCGGCGGCGAGCAACTCTCCCGCCTGGTCATATTGCGCCTGAAGATGGGCCGTCAGGTCGTCGCCCAGGATCACGGTTGATCCGCCAAAGGCCCTGGAAATCATCTCACCCGCCGGGTTGCCCTCATCTTGGACAATCTCGGCGATGGCCATCGCAATCGCCTCGCGTGCCGCGGGGTCCAGCCCTGCGGGGGCAAGAAAGACAAACTCGCCCCCGGCATGGAACGGCACACCCAGATCGGGCAGGACCGGAGCATCGGGGCTTTGCACCAAAGGCACATCGAGGCCCGAAGCGAGGTTGACCAAATCGCCCGCAGCCACACCTGCGCGCTGGATCCCGGCCATGAAGCCCACATCGAGATCGCCCGCATTCACGCCGTCCATCACTGCGCGCCCGCCCTGAACCTCGACAATGTTGAAATCGACGCCTTGGGCATTGCTGAGAAGGTAGGCCAGATCGGCCAGGCGCGGGCTCATCGCGCCGAAGCGGATCGTCTCACCGCCTTGGGCGGCGGCGATCATCTCCTCGAAACTGCCCCAGCCGCGGTCGGTGCGGGCGACAATTCCCATCTGGAACCCGGCGGTGGTGGTCAGCCCGGTGAAATCGGCGGGCGACATCGCCGCATCAGGCGCGGCGGCCAGGTTATAGCCCAGGGTCTCGGTCACCGCGATGCCGATGACGGTGCCGTCATTTGCCGCGCCGCGCAGCTCATTGGCCATGTTCAGGCCACCCCGACCGGTGACGTTTTCGGGGATCACCTCCCACCCATGGCGGTTTTGCAGCTCCTCAGCGATCAGCCGAGCCTGGGTGTCGGCCCCGCCGCCAGCGCGAAAGGCGATCATCAACTGGATTGGTCCGGGCGGGGCCCAATCCTGGGCCAGCGATGCGGTGGCCGTGGCGGCCAGCGCCAGCGCGGCCAATGCGGTCTTGAACACAGATGTCATGGAATCCTCCCTAGTTCCTTGCCAACAGGAATCCAAAATTTAGTTGACCTGTCAACGATAAATGTTGACCTATCAACCGATCCCTGCCACCCTGGGTGGAAGGAAGAGAAGGCGAAGATGATGGAAGCTGCTGAAAAGATTGAAGAACCCGCGCTGCACCGACAATTGACCTATCCCTTGGCCCGGCTCAACGCACGTCTGACGGCGCAAGCGACGCGGCTCTTGAAGAAGAACACTCAACTGACACTCAGCCAATGGCGGCTGATGGTGTTTCTGGACACGCGCGGGCCGCGCAGCGTCGCCGATTTCATCCGCTTCTCCGGCTTCGACAAAGGGCAGATGAGTCGCGTGGCCCATGATCTGATCGGGCGCGGATTCCTAACCTCAGAACCGTCGAAACGTGACCACCGGGTGCAAATCCTCTCGCTGACCGAAACCGGGCGCGCCGCGTATCTTGAGGCGCAACCGCATATGCACGCGCGCCGCCATTTCCTGTTGAACAGCCTTTCGGATACCGAAAAGGCCCAGTTCTTCGCCCTGCTGGAGAAGATTGAACAGGCGACTGATGCGTTTGAGGCGGAGATATGAGCGCGCGGAACCTGCTCATCATCATGTCGGATGAACATCAGGCCCGCGCCATGGGCTGCGCCGGGCATCCGCTGGTCAAAACGCCCAATCTCGACCGGTTGGCCGCACGCGGCACACGGTTCACCAATGCCTATACGCCCTCACCCATCTGCGTGCCGGCGCGCGCAAGTTTCGCGACCGGGCGTTATGTGCACCAGACCCGTCTTTGGGACAATGCCATGCCATATGACGGGCGCATCCCCGGATGGGGCCATGCGCTTCAGGCCAAGGGCGTCCCGGTGGAGTCGATCGGCAAACTGCATTACCGCGCCAAGGAGGACCCGGCGGGGTTCGATGTGGAACATATTCCGATGCATGTGGCGGGTGGCGTCGGCATGGTCTGGGCCTCGATCCGGGCCGAGGAGGAACGTGTGTTGGGGCGGGGGCGGATGCTGGGGGATTATATCGGCCCAGGCCACTCGAAATACACCGATTATGACGAAGCGGTTACGGCGCGAACCGAGCAATGGCTGGCCGAACGGGGGATGGATGACGATCCCTGGTGTCTTTATGTTGGACTGGTCGCGCCGCATTTCCCGCTGGTCGTGCCGCAGGCGTTTTACGATCTCTATGCCGAGGATGACCTGCCCGATCCGAAGCTTCACCCAAGCGACGGGCACCGCCGCCATCCGTGGGTAGAGCGCCAGAACGCGTTTATGGATAGCGAGGCCAAATTCACCTCCGAGGCTGAACGCCGCGCGGCCCTGGTCAGCTATTTCGGCCTCTGCACGTGGCTCGACCACAATGTCGGGCGTATTCTGGGGGCGCTTGAGGCCGCGGGGCTGAGCGATAGAACAACCGTGGTCTATACCTCCGATCATGGGGAGAACCTGGGCGCCCGTGGGCTTTGGGGAAAATCCGCGCTTTATGAGGAAAGCGCCGCCGTGCCGCTGATCATGGCGAGCCCCGGGGACGCGGCCCAAGTCTGTGAAACGCCCGTCAGCCTGATTGATCTTTCGGTTACCATCGCCGCGCATTTTGGGGCGGCGCTCAATGCCTCAGATGGCGCCCGCGACCTGTCTGAGATCGCCTTGGAACCGGATGATCCCGACCGTCCCGTCTTCTCGGAATATCACGCCGCGGGCGCGGTTTCAGGGGCGTTCATGCTGCGGCGGGGGCGATGGAAATACCACCACTATGTTGGGTTCGAGCCGGAGCTATTCGACCTGGACACCGACCCCGAGGAAGAGGTCAATCTGGCCCCGGATCCCGCGCATCAAGCAACGCTTGCGATGATGGAGCAGGCCTTGCGGGAGATTTGTGACCCCGACGCGGTCAATGCCCAGGCCTTCGCCGATCAGGCCGCCATGATTGATAGATATGGCGGTCGCGAGGCGGCGCTGAAACTCGGCGCGCCCGGCGCGACGCCGCCGCCGAAATTGGAGAGCACCCGATGAGACTAACCCTTCTGGGCACCGGATCGCCCGAGGCCTATATCCGCCGCGCCTCGACCGGTTATCTTCTGGAAATCGGGGACGACAAAATCCTCTTCGATTGCGGTGGTGGCGTGGTCGACAATCTGATCCGCTCGGGCCGGTTGCCGTCCGACATCACCCATTTGTTTTTCAGCCATCTACACACGGACCACATGATCGACTATGCCCGCCTGGTCCATGCCGCCTGGGACGAGGGCGCGCCGCCGATGAAGGTCTGGGGGCCAAAGCCGATTGCGCGGCAGACAGAGCTTCTTTTTGGCCGGGACGGCGTCTTGTCGCCCGACCTCATCGCCCGCACGGAACTCGCCGCCAGCCAACAGGTCTGGGTCGACCGCGGCGGGACATTGCCGCGCCCCTGGCCAGCGCCGGAGGTCACCGAAATCGCCCCCGGGTTCAGTCATCAGGGGCAGGGCTGGACGCTTAAGAGCTGTGAGGTGCCGCACGCCCAACCTGCCTTCGACTGCATGGCCTTTTCGATTGAAGCGGACGGCAAGAAGTTCGTCTATTCCGGCGATGCCGCGATCTGCCCGGACTTGGTCGACCTGACCCAGGGCGCGGATTTCCTGCTCCATTGGTGTTACCGGCTCTCCACCGACGACATACATCCCGCAATTGCGGAGAAATCCCCTACGCCCGCCGATATCGCCCGGATGGCACAAAGCGCGCAGGTGAAACGGCTGCTGATCACCCATTTCCGCATCCATATGGACAGCGCGGAGGGGCACGCCAGCGCAAGGGCGGACCTGGCCGCACATTTCAGCGGCCCTGCCGATATCGCCGAGGATTTGCAGGTCTACGAGATCTGAGAGGTGTCCAGCGAAGCGGTCGAACCGCCGCTTCCCGGCTTCAACCAGACCGCCCTGGCGGCGCGGTGCTTTCGCGGATCAAAAGCTCCGGCGGTGTCGTGATCCGGGTGGTGGGGGCGCGCGCGCCGTTTGGATCGCAGATCGTCCGGATGCTCGCGCGCCCCATCTCGGCCAGGGGCATCCGAACGACGGTCAGGGGGACTTGGAGGTCGGCGGCGAATTTCAGGTCATGGATCGCGATAACGGAGAGGTCTCCGGGCACGTCTCGTCCCAAGGCGCGCGCTGCGCGTAGCGCGCCCACCGCAGCGACGGCGTTGAAACAGACCAGGCCAGTGAGATCGGGGTGGCGCGAAAGCAGGTCGTGCGCGGCGACCTCACCTTCCGCAGCCGCGGGGCCGGAATGGGTGACGCAATCCTCATCCACATCGCCGCCCATCTCTTGCCGCCATCCCTTCATCCGATCTTCGGTGAAAGTCAGCCCGGGTTCGGTGGCCAGACAGCCGATCCGGCGGTGGCCAAGCCCTTTGAGATGCGCGGTGGCCATCGCCGCGGCCTCGGCATCGGGCAGCAGGATCAGATGCGCCTCGATATCGAGCCGGGTCTGAAGCAGCACAACCGGGACCTCCTGCCGTGCGGCCTGGACGATCAGCGCATCGGTTCGGGTCCCGCTGGCCTGCAGGATCAACCCGTCCACGCCGCCGCCGCCAATCATCTGGGCAAGGCGCGACCCGCTGGCGCCGCCCACGGCGGCATCACCAAGTAGGATCGCCTTTTTCTGGCGCTCCGCCTCTTCCTGGGCGCCGCGCAGGATCTCGCCATAAACCGGGTTGGCGATGTCGTGAAACACAACCGCGACCGTCTCGGACTTGGCCGACCGCAGGGATTGTGCCGCGACATTGGGCGCGTAGTTCGTATCGCGGATGACGGCCTCAACCCGCTCCCGCGTCTCTTTGGCGATCCGCAAGGTTGTGTCTTTATTGAGGACGCGCGACACGACGGCGGGGGACACGCCAGCCCGTTTTGCGATCTCTGCCAAAGTTGCCAAATGAGGTCCTTTCGACGCTCTGTTTCGACCAAGCCTAGCAGAAAGCCATTGCGCATACCATGGATTTGGTAAATCGTATTACCAATAGGAAATCGATTCGAAATAGATTGCTGAGGACGGTTATGGTCGACACGCCCCGCGCCCTGGACGGCATTCGTGTTCTGGACTTCACCCAGATGATGCTGGGGCCGCTTTGCACCCAGACGCTGGCTGATATGGGGGCCGATGTGATCAAGGTGGAACGCCCCGGCAAAGGTGAGTGGATGCGCGCGATGCCGATGATCGGGCAATTTGTCGGCGGTGACAGCGCCGCGTTCCATGCCTTCAACCGCAACAAGCGCTCCGTCGCAGTCGATCTCAAACACCCAGAGGGACGGGCGCTGCTACTTGAGATGGCGAAGAATTGCGATGTGGTGACCGAGAATTTCCGCACCGGTGTGATGGAACGCCTTGGCCTCGGGTACGAGGATTTCCGGGAAGCGAACCCCAAGATCATCTATGCCAGCGGCTCGGGCTGGGGCGCAGGAAGCTGGATGGCCGAGCAAGGGATGCCGGGGCAGGATCTGCTGATCCAGGCCATGTCGGGGCTGATGATGAATACCGGGCGCAGCGGCGACCCGCCCACCAATTGCGGCACGCCCGTCGCCGATTTCGCCGCCAGCCAGGCGCTGGCGATCGGCATCCTGGGCGCGCTGATTGCGCGGGATCGGCATGGCGTTGGCCAGAAGGTGGAAACCAATCTCTATTCCGCCACGCTCAACATGATGGGGCAGGAGAATTTCGCGGTCCTGAACCAGGATATCACGCTGGAGCGGTCCGAAGCGGGTGTCGCCTCCTGCTGGAACGACGCGCCTTATGGCGCCCATCCCACGGCTGATGGCTGGGTGGCGATTGCCATGTGCCCGCTGGAGAAACTGGGGCCGCTTCTGGGCGATCCGGGGCTGGCCGAGATGGATGCCTGGGCCGAACGGGACGCGGTGAAGTTGAGGATCGACGAGAGCACGCGCAAAATGACCACCGAAGAAATTATGGCGCTGTTCCGGGAGGCCGATGTGTGGTCCGCGCCGATCCGCGACTCCGCTGAGGCGATGGAAGAACTTGTGCGCCTCAACTCCCCCCGGCTGGTCGAAATGGACCACCCCAAGGCGGGCCGCATCCGGGCCATCGCTAACCCGGTCAGCATGAGCGAAACCCCGGCCAGCCTGCGCTTTGTCCCGCCGCAGGTGGGGGAACATACCGACGAGGTGCTGGGCGAATTCCTGGATGTCGAGCGGGTCTCGGACCTCCGCGAGGCGGGGGCCATCGGATGAGCGAGGAGCAGCTGCATCCAAATCTAGCGCTGGAGCGCCGCGGCCCGGTCGAGGTGTTGCGCATCGACCGGGAAGAGGCGCTGGGCGCGCTCAATTTCGAGATCATGGAGGCGCTGGGCACCTATGTGCAGGGCCTTTATGGGCGGCGCGAGGAGGTGCGCGTCTTGATCCTGACCGGCACCGGGCGCGGCTTTGTCGCGGGCGCCGATATCGCCGGCTATCACGGGGCGGGTCAGACGGTGTTCGACGGGTTCCAGCGCCGCTCTCGCCAAACCTTCGACGCTATCGCGGGCTTGCCGCAAGCGACGATCTGCGCGGTCAACGGCTATGCGCTGGGCGGCGGGTTCGAACTGGCCATGTGCTGCGATTTCATCTTCGTGAACGAAAAGACAAAGCTCGGCCTGCCTGAGATCAAGCTGGGCCTTCTGCCCGGCGGCGGCGGCACCCAACGCCTGCCGCGTCTGGTGGGCGCGATGCGGGCCAAAGAACTGCTGATGACGGGCCGGATGATCACGGCGGCTGAGGCGGTGGCGTATGGCGCCGCACTTGAGGCCTGCGCGCCCGAGGCGCTGATGCCCCGCGCGCTGGAGTTTGCCGAAAGCCTGGCCGGCATGGCACCCGTGGCGCTTTCCGAGGCCAAGCGCGTCGTCGATGACGGGTTGGACGCCGCGCTTTCAGCCGGTCTGACCATGGAACAGCGCGTGTTGGGCGCGCTTTTCGCCACCCAGGACGGCAAGGAAGGCATCGCGGCCTTCATGGAGAAACGCGACCCGGACTTCAAAGGACAATGAGGCAAACACACATGGCAAAATCCGTTATCTCCCACCAATCCGGCCCTTTTGCGGTTGTCTCCATGGGTCTGCCCGGGGATCATGAGGGCAAGACCGCGACACGGGTGTTTTTCGTGCGCGGGGCCCAGAAAATCGCCCTGATCGACAGCGGGCTTTACGGCGGTCTGGGCGATCTGAAACAGGCGTTTGAGGAGCTTGGGCTGGATCATGGCGACCTCGACCTGCTGCTTCTGACCCATGAACATATGGACCATGTGGGCAATAATGGCTGGCTGAAGGCTGAGAGCGGCTGCACCATTCTGGGCCATGCGGCCCGCGCCGACCGGGTGGCGGACAACATGCTGAACGCCAAGGCCATCGTCCATGCCTTCCCCGAGGGGGAGCATTTCGACCTGAACGCGGAATATCTCGATTGGATGGGCCCGACCGAGGGGCCGATTGAGCAGTTCATCAAAGATGGCGATGTGATCGACCTGGGCGGCGGGGTTGAGCTTGAGGTGGTCGAAGTCCTAGGCCATTCCATGGCGGAGGTCGGGTTTTTTGAGCGCTCGACCAAGACGCTGGTTATTGCCGACCCGCTGCTGCCGCCCTTCAACCCGGTGCTCTACCTTTACGAAGACCCCAACGTGATGCGCGCCACCTTCGACAAGATCGAGCGCTTCCTGAGTGAACGCGACGTGCAGGCGGTGCTTTTTGCCCATGACGAGGTGAAAACCGCCGCCGAGACGGTGGAGTTGGTGAACGATTGCCGCCGCCGGGTGGATCAGGTGGAGGCCTCAATGGTGGCCCATATGAAGGCCAATCCGGGGATCAGTTTTGGCGAGTTGCGTGACAAATGCTGCGATGATCAGAACATGGTGCGGGAATGGCGGGCGCTGGTGTCGATTGACGCGAGCCTGAAGGATTTCGCCGCCAAGGGGTTGGCGGAACAGCGGGAGGGCGGCTGGCATTATGTCGGGTGATCTGCCTGTTTGCACCGTCCTCGGCGCCGGCACCATGGGCGCGCAGATCGCGCTGTCGCTGGCGCTTGGCGGGGCGGAGGTGCGGCTTTGGGCGCGGAGGGAAGAGAGCTTGGAGCCGGCGCTGGAACGCTGCGGCGACGGGTTCGATTTTCTGAGCCGCGAAGGTTTGACTGAAGCCGAAGATCGTCAGGCTGTTCTGGGACGGATCAGCCCGCAGACCGGTATGGGCGCCGCCGTGGCGGGCGCCGGGTTCATCATCGAGGCCGCCGCGGAAGACCTGACGATCAAACAGGACTTGCTGCGCCGGGCAGAGGGTTTGGCCGCGCCGGACGCGATCCTCTCCTCCACCACCTCAGCACTCTCGGCGAGCGAGATCCAATCGGCATTGGCCCAGCCTGAGAATTTCTGCGTCGCCCATTACGCCCAGCCCGCCCATCTGGTGGACCTGGTCGAGGTGGTGCCAGGCAAGGCCACCGCCGAGCGCACCACGGCATTCACAACAAAGCTGCTGACCGACACCGGCAAAACCCCGGTCCTTTGCCCCGATATTCCCGGCTTCCTCTGGGCGCGCATCCAGCACGCGGTGCTGCGCGAGTTCGCCTCGCTAGTGGGCCAGGGCCTGGTCACGGCAGTGGCCTGCGATACGATCCTGAAAGTGGGCTACGCCAGCCGGTTGCCCGCCATGGGGGCGTTTGAACATGCCGATTTGGCCGGGCTTGACCTGATCAACTCAGGCGCGGCAAAGGCCGTTTGGGCGGATCTATCAAATGTCACCGATCCGGGTGAGACGCCCGTGGGCACCCTCTTTGCCCAAGGCAAGCTGGGCATGAAATCCGGGCAAGGCTTCTATGACTGGACTATTCGCGACCCCCAAGATTTCAAAGCGAAGCGCGATGCCGAGATCGTCCGTCGCGTGAAGATCAACCGCAATTTGGACCATAGCTAGGGCCATCCGATGCCGCTCCACGCCTTCGACCATATCAACATCCACAGCGAAGACACCGCGCGCCTGGCCGAGTGGTATGAGGACGTTCTGGGATTACGCACCGGCCCCCGGCCCGGTGGCCTGGGGGTGGAGGGCCTTTGGCTCTACCTCGGCGATCAGGCGATCCTTCATCTGGTCGACGCGCCGAATGTGCATCGGCCTGGTGCGGATGCGGTTCCGGCGCTTGAACATATCGCCTTCCGCGCCACGAACCTAGCCGGGTTTCGGGACCATCTGACCAGCAGGGGCATCGCGTTTACGCCGTTCGAGGTGACCGAAGCCGGGCTTTTGCAGATCAATCTCCATGATTGCGACGGGAACCATGTGCATGTGGATTTTCCCCTGGACGAGGCCCCCTGATCCCCCGCCGAACCTGAAGGGAGGGACCCGATGAGAACCAGCGAAACCCGCATCCTGACAACCCATGTGGGCAGCCTGCCGCGCCCGCATGACCTGCTGGATGTTCTCAAGTTGAAGATGGATGGGGCGGCTTATGACCCCGCCGAATTGGACACCCGCATCGCGGCCTCTGTTGACCAGATGGTGGCGCAGCAGGTGGCCGCGGGCATCGACATCGTGGCCGATGGCGAAATGTCCAAACCCGGCCACGCGATCTATATCGAGGAACGGCTGACCGGTTACGAACAGCGGCCCGGCTTCGACACCGGCTATTACCGGGCCGAGAAAGAGGCCTTCCCGGAATATTACGAAGATTATTTCGCCCGCGCGCATCTGGGCGGGGCCATCGCGCCTGCCCACCCGGTGATTTGTGTTGGTCCGGTGGCGTATGTGGGGCTCGACGATCTGAAACGGGATCTGGCCAACCTGAAAGCCGCTTGCGACAAGCACGGGGTGGCCGAGGCCTTCATGCCCTGCGCGGCGGTCACCGGTGTGGGCCATAATGAGTATTACGGGTCTCAGGAGGAGTACATGTATGCCGTGGCCGACGCCCTGTCGGTGGAGTACCGCGCCATCATCAAGGCCGGGTTCCTGTTGCAGGTCGATGATCCGTTCCTGCCTCATGTCTATATGGATACCTCGCTCTCCGAGAAGGAGCGGCTGGCCAAGGCCAATCTCTATGTCGAGACGGTGAACCACTCGATCCGCGGCATCCCGGTGGAGAAGATCCGCTACCACACCTGTTATGGCATCAATCAAGGGCCACGGGTGTACGAACCCGACTTGCCGATGATGGTGAACGAGGTTTTGAAGGTGAATGCTGGGGCCTATTCCTTCGAGGCCGGCAACCCGCGCCATGAGCATGAATATCACCTGTGGGAAGAGGTGAAGCTGCCCGAGGGCAAGCTGGTCCTGCCCGGTGTCATCACCCATGCCTCAAGCGTGGTCGAGCATCCCGAATATGTCGCCGAACGGATCATCCGGTTCGCTGAGCGCTGCGGCCGGGAAAACGTCATCGCCTCCACCGATTGCGGCTTTTCCAGCCAGGCAATCTATAAGACCGAGGTGGAGAACCGGGTGGTTTGGGCGAAGCTCGCCGCCCTGGCTGAAGGCGCGCGGATCGCGTCGGACAGGCTGTGGGGTTAGGCCAGGGCGATAGCGGTGTGAGGCAAAAGCCTCGACAAAGCCGCCTTTGTCCGAAGCGCAACGGGGGCCGGGCATCGACAGGCCGAGGGCTGGCGATCTTACTTCTGAGCGGGTGCGTTTTATCTAAGCCAAACCCCTCCTCGCTCCAATCTCCGCACCCAGACTCAGCCAAATCGCCAGACCGCCCGGGCGGCCTGTCGATGCCCGGCGCCTTCGGCGCATTATTCGGGCTGGGGACGTAGAGCGATTGGGGGCAGGCGCATCGAGCGACCGCTACAAGATGCCAGTCCGATAGGGAATGGGATCGACCGCGCCATAGCCGCTGACGGTGCCGGCGGCGACCTTGACAGCGCGGTCGGCGGCGATGCGGGCGTCCCCGGTCTCCAAGTAATAGGCCAGCCAAGCCCCCGCGAAACTGTCGCCCGCGCCGGTCGCATCGACCGCTTTGACATCCGGCACGTCGAATGCGGTATCCTCGCCGCCCGTGCGCATCATCGGCCCGCGCGCTCCGCGTTTCAGGATCACATGCGCCGCGCCAAAAGCCGCGAAACGGTCCAGAATGGCCGCCTCATCGGAGGTGCCCAGCAGCATCTCGGCCTCGTCATCGCTGGGCAGCACGATATCGGCCAGCGGTAGCAGCCCGAAGATCGCCTCCCGCGCCTCCTCCAAGGTCCAGAGGTTCAGGCGCAGATTGGTGTCGAAAGAAACGAGCCCCCCGGCCTCGCGTGCCACCTCACAGGCGCGGGTGACAGCCGCGCGCATGGTTGGGCTGATCGCCTGGCTGAGCGCTGAGACATGCAGGATGCGCGCCTTTCGGATGGCTTCCAGCGGCAAATCGTCGGGGCCATAGAGGCTTGCCGCTGAACCGCGGCGGGCATAGCTGAAACTCCGACCCGAGGCATGGGGTTGGACGAAATAGACCCCGGTTGGATCCTGCGGGCGGGTCAACACGGTGGCGGTATCCACTCCCTCCCGCGCCCAAAGCGCCAGCAGCTCCTCCCCAAACGGATCGCCGCCGACGGCGCTGATATAGCCCGTGTCGGCCCCCTGCCGCGCCGCCGCGATGATCGCGTTTGAGGTGTCGCCACCAAAGCCCTGGCGATAGGCCGGGCGGCCGTCCACGGGGTCGGGCAGGCGCAGGAATTCGATTAGGGCCTCGCCCAGGGCCAATATCTCAGTCATGCCGGTGTTATCAGGACTTTGCCCACGGCCCGCCCATCGGCCATCATGTCGCAGGCGGCTTGCGTTTCGGTGACAGGGAAGCGCGCCGCGGTGATCGCGTCAAAATCCACGGTCCCGGCTTCGATCAGCGCGACGGCTTCGGCAAACTCACCCGTAAACAGGATCGAGCCGACCGACGACACCTCCTTCAGCGCATTCAGATGCAGGTTGATCGGCACCTCGGAAGGTTGGATCAGCGACAGAACCCCAATGACGCCCTGTTTGCGCACAGCCTCCAACGCTTGGTTATAGGCGTGCGGCGACCCGCTGGCCTCGATCACCACGTCATAGGCGCTGTCAGGCGGTGTGGTCTGTCCAATCACATAGCCGCCCGTGGCCCCTACGGCCTCCGCCGCCGCGATGGCCTCAGGCTTCAGATCGGTCACCTCAACCTCCGCCCCTTTCGCCGCGGCGCCGACGACGGCCAAAAGCCCCATCGGCCCGCAGCCTGTCACCAGCACCCGGTGCCCCGCCCGCACCCCGGCGCGGTTGAGCGAATGCATCGCACAGGCGAGCGGTTCGGCGAAGGTCAGATGGTCCGGCGCGACCCCCTCGGCCACGCCATGGCAGCAACGCGCGGGGAAATCGAAACGCTCCCGAAAGAACCCGTCGATATGGGGTTTGGTCGTGGCGGAGCCGGGGAAGCGTTTAGTGGGGCACATGTTGATATCGCCCGCCTGGCAGTTCTCACACACCCCGCAGT
This sequence comes from Rhodophyticola sp., assembly GCA_028279315.1. Lineage (GTDB taxonomy): Bacteria > Pseudomonadota > Alphaproteobacteria > Rhodobacterales > Rhodobacteraceae > Rhodophyticola. The sequence goes on from JANQNZ010000042.1 coordinate 21,122, forward strand.
TGATGACGGGGTTGATCGCCACCAACTGCCCAGGGGCGAAATCATGGCCATTGGCGTCCTCGACCCAGGCGCAGGCCTCATGCCCAAGCGTGACGGGGCAATCCAGCGCAAACCCGGCATTCGCGAAATGCCGAAAATAATGCATGTCGGTGCCGCAAATGCTGGCCGTGGCAAGGCGGAGCCGGATCTGATCCGGTGCGATCTCTTGAGGCATTTCGGCCTGCTGGATGTCGATCTTCCGGGCCTGGGTCAGCAGGGACTTCACATACATCTCAAAACCCGATGGAAAAGCCGCCATCGACGGGCAGGACCACGCCATTGATATGGGCGGCCTGATCGGAGGCGAGGAAGGCCACCGCATTGGCGACATCTTCGGGTTGCCCGAACCTACCGCCCGGGATGCGCTCTTCGATCTTGGCCCGTCGTGCGGGGTCTTTCTCCAGGATCGCGCGGGTCATGTCGGTATCGATGAAGCCAGGCGCCACCACGTTGCAGCGGATGCCGAACTCGGCGCCGTCTACTGCGACCGAGCGGGTTAGGCCAATCACCGCGGTTTTGGCCGTCACATAGGCCGCTGCCGCAGGCAGGCCCATAAGCCCGCCCATGGACGAGATATTCACGATCGAACCGCCTTGGTCCTTCTGAAGCGCGACATAGCGCCCGCAGGCGGCAAAGACGGCTTTGACATTGATATCGAGCCGTTCTTCCAACTCATCCGGCGCCACCTCCCAAACCGGCTTCTTCAGATGCATCCCAGCATTGTTGACCAGAACGTCGATGCGGCCCTCGGTGGCATGAATGGCATCGAGATACGAGGTATCGCGCCAGTTCATGAGGTCGGTCGCGGTGAAATGCACCTCCCCCGATAGGCTGCCGATCTCACCCTCGGACCGCGCGACGACATGGACGCGGAACCCGGCCTCTAAGAACCGGGACGTCTGCGCAAGGCCCAGCCCTTTGTTACCTCCGGTGATGACCGCGATCTTCATGCCGCCGCCCTCGCCCGGTATTTCCGATAAAGCGCGTTGATGTCGCGCAGGAACGTCTCCTCGGACCGGTCATTGAGGAAGAAGGAGGGCATGATCTCGCAAACAGCATCGACAAAGCTCAGGAACCAGGGCGCGCGAGGGCGGGTCCAGGCGGCCTCCATCGTCGCTCGCGCGCCTGTCAGGAATCCTGTGTAGCGTGGATCGTCCCCCATCCGCTCCCATGTCCCGCGATGAGCAGGCTGACCGTCATGCTCTAGATAGACGGTTGACTGCACGGGCTCGGACGCGACCCATTGGGCAAAACTCGTGGCTGCGTCCACCGCTTGGCTTTGCGCCGAGACCCCGATCCCGGCACCGCCGAGAATGCCGCGCCTGAGGCCGCCATCGGCGAAGACCGGGAGGTCGCAATACGCCAACACATGCGGCCGAAACCCGGGCCGGGAATAGTTGATATAGCCGAAGAGACAGGGGCTTTGGGCAAACTCATCCGTTGTCGCCATCAGCTCCAACACATGAATGGGGTTCCAGGTGACGGCCTCGGCGGGGCCAAGCCGGTAGAGCGCTTTCAGAACCTTGAGCGCCAGAAGGCCGTTGGCTTCTGAGACAAACTCCGTCTCCGAGATCGGCAGATCCTCCTCCCCGCGGCTGGCAACCAGCGTCATCATCATGTCGAACGCATCGACTGGCAGAAGCGGGGTGACCAGCCGAAACTCCCGGTGATTGGCCCGCAACAGTTCGTCCCAATGCGCCAAAGGCGCGGCGCAAAGATCGGGTCGACGGACGGCGACCTGGCTGGCCGCGTCAATCGGATAGGCCCAGAGCTGGCCGCGCCACTGATAGCTCTCCAGGCTGCCCCCGATGGAGCTCTCTGCGGCGTCTTCTGGCATCGGCAGGGGGCTCAGGCTCCCGCTTTCGGCGATCAAGCCCACATGGGGATGGTCGAGCACGATCAGATCATAGTCGCGGGCCAGCGCGTCGATGGAGGCATCAGCGAAGGCCTGAAGGCTACGGCGATCCCAAGAAATCGAGATACCTGTCTGGGTCTCATAAAGCGCGGATGCGGCCTCAAGGCAGGCATAGCCGCGCGGATGGTCCCAGGTCATTCCTTTGAGGGTCGGCATGGGTTAGATCACAGCTTTGTTGATGGTAAATGCTTTTACCACATATGCATGAAGGCGCAAGCAGACACATCAAGGATCACTCCTTGTCGTAGACGAGGCGTATACCGGTATGAGAGGTCGAACTGTCAGGCGAGGTGCCGCTGCGCGCCGCGATCCTGTAGCGATAGCAATAGCTGAGATGGCAGAGGAATGACCCGCCTTTGACCAGCTTGTACCCTTTCTTGGCGCCATGCACGGCCCGGACCGATTTCTTCAGCGACCGAACCTTGAAGGGCTCTGCCGTCCATTCCCAAACATTGCCGACCATGTTGAAGAGGCCATAGCCGTTCGGCGCAAACGACCGTGCGGGTGCCAGCCCGGCATACCCGTCGCGCCCCAAATCGGTGTCCGGGAACGTGCCTTGCCAGATATTGCAGGGGAAATGGGTGGTGTCGTCGGGCTCGGCGTCCCCCCAGGGGAACCGCGCATCGCCAAGGCCGCCACGCGCGGCATGTTCCCACTCGGCCTCGCCTGGAAGGCGGCCACCGGCCCAGGCGGCAAAGGCGCGCGCATCGTGCCAGGAGATGTGGACAACCGGGTTGTCGGGGTCGCATTTCCCGCTGCTGCCGGGCCCGAGCGGTTCGCGCCAATCGGCGCCGGGGGTCTCGCACCACCAAGGGGCCTCGGCCACCCTTGGGAGAGCGCGGTTTTCGGGCGGCAAGAGACCCGCGAAGACGAAGGAGGTACCAAGGCGTTCGGCATCGGTGACATGGCCGGTGTCTTCCACAAAGGCCTGAAACCGCGCATTGGTGACGGTGCAGGCATCCATGCGGAACGGCTTAACCCGGGTCCGCTTCAGCGGGCCTTCGCCATCCACGGGATAGACGGGGGTGTCGGTTCCGATCAGCGCGGTTCCGCCTGGGATCTCCACGGCGTCGGGCGGCGCCACCCGCGAACGTGGGCGCGGCAGTGGCGCCCGCTGCACAATCGCAGGCGCTTGGGCTGAAACCGAACCGCAGCAGCTTTGCATCGCCGAAACCTCCCTTCGCCCGGACCGGATACCGGGGCCGCACGGGTCAATAACAGCTTGCCCCGCCATCAAGGCGCTGGACCGTCCCCGTCACCTTACGCGCTTCGTCCGAGGCCAGATAGAGGGCCAGATTGGCGACATCGGCGGGCTCGGACGGGCCAAGCAGCGATTTTTGGTAGATCGGGTTGTCGGGTTTGATAAAGGCCGCAACCCGGTCGGTCAGCACCACGCCGGGCGCCATGACGTTCACGCGGATGCCGTGTTCCGCCCATTGCATCGCCATCGCCCGGCTCATCGCCAGCACCCCGCCTTTTGAGGCCGTATAGGCATCGGCACCCTTCGTCCCGATCACCGCGCGGAGCGACGAGATGTTTATGATCGAGCCACCGCCCGTGTTGACCATCTCGGGGATCACCCGTCGGCAGCACAGAAGCGTGCCGAACAGGTCCACCCGGATCGTGCGCCAGAACTCGTCAAGCGACAGATCGGTGACCGCGCCGTCTTGGGTCGAGCCGCCGCCGGCGCTGTTCAGCAGCACATCGACGGCCCCGTATTCGGTGACGGCGCGGCTGACGGCGGCATCGACGCTGGCCTCGTCGCTCACATCGCAGGCCACGCCAAGGGCTGACTGGCCTGAGGCCGCGATCTCACCCGCCAGCGCCTCCGCCGCGTCTTGGTTGAAATCGGCGATCACCACATTCGCGCCTTCTTCTGCGAAGCGGAGAACGCTGGCTCGGCCAATCCCGCTTGCCCCGCCTGTCACCAGCGCCGTTTTGCCCTTGAGCCGTCCCATCATGCCCCTTTCCTTGGTTCTGCCTTCACCCCGCCCACCGCCTGTTCCGTCGGCAGAAGCTCGATCAGCGAGATGTTCACATGGGCGGGCGTGTCGAGCGCGTAGAGGATCGCCGATGCGATATCCTCGGGCGCCAGATCGGTGATCCCAGATTGCCCCATCGCCGCCAATTTGCCGGCATCGCCCGCGGCGGCGGTGTAAAACTCAGACGCCACCCGTCCGGGCGCAATCTCGGTCACCCGGACGCCGCTCCCCGAAAGCTCAAACCGCAGGTTCTGGCTGATCCTATGGATCGCCGATTTTGTGCCGCCATAAACGGCGGAGACCAGTGTGTGCAGCCCGGCGATCGACCCGATATTGACGATATGGCCCCGCCCCGCCGCCCGCATCTGCGGCAAAGCGGCGGCGATCAGTTGCGTGGGC
>JANQNZ010000057.1 GCA_028279315.1 Rhodophyticola sp.
CGAGGACATCGCCCGCGGCCTGTCGGATGTTGTGACACCGCTCACCCAGGCACCCGCCGCGTGAGCGACAGAGATTCCGTCACCGCCTTGGAAGGGTGCAGTCTGCGCGTTATAGGCTTTCAGGCGCTGGACCAGCGTTTCCTCGTTATCGTCGGCGCGGACGGGTTGCCCGGCGGCGCGTGCCTCCTCGGCACGGTTGAGGATGCGTTTGACGAGTGCCGCGTCATCGACCTGCAACTCCAGCACGCCGTCCAGCGTCCGGCCGGTGCTTGCCAGAAGCTCATCCAAGGCTTCGGCTTGGGCGAGCGTGCGCGGGAAGCCGTCGAAGATGACCCCATTGGCGCAATCGGGATCGGCCAGCCGATCGCTGAGGATGGCCAGCACGATCTCGTCCGAGACAAGATCGCCCGCCTCCATCACCGCTTTGGCCTCCAAACCGGCAGTTGTGCCCGCGGCCACGGCGCCCCGCAGAAGATCACCGGTGGAGAGTTGCACAAGCCCGAACCGGTCTTGCAGCATCTGGGCTTGCGTGCCCTTGCCCGCGCCCGGGGGGCCGAGAAGGATCAGGTTTACCGGGCGGGTCATGGTCTCTGCCGTCATCTGACCCGCCTCACTTATTGGCCCGGTTTTCGATCAGGTCATCGACCACCGAGGGGTCGGCCAGCGTCGAGGTGTCGCCAAGCGAGCCAAAGTCATTCTCGGCGATCTTGCGCAGGATGCGGCGCATGATCTTGCCGGAGCGGGTCTTCGGCAGGCCCGGGGCCCATTGGATGACATCGGGCTTCGCAATCGGCCCGATCTCAGCCCGGACCCAATCGCTGAGCGTCTTTTTTAGGTCGTCGGACGGGGTCTCGTCATTCATCAGCGTGACGTAGCAATAGATGCCCTGACCTTTGACCGGATGCGGATAGCCAACCACGGCGGCCTCGCTGACGGTCTCATGGGCCACAAGCGCGCTTTCGACCTCGGCGGTGCCCATCCGGTGGCCCGAGACGTTGATCACGTCATCAACGCGGCCGGTGATCCAGTAATCGCCATCCTCATCCCGACGGCAGCCATCGCCCGAGAAATAATAGCCTTTGTAATCCGAGAAATAGGTCTTCACGAAGCGCTCATGATCGCCATAGACCGTGCGCATCTGGCCCGGCCAGCTGTCGGCGATGACCAGCACGCCTTCGACGCCATTGCCGTCGATGATGTCGCCCGAGGTCGGGTCGAGCACCAGGGGCTTCACGCCAAAGAACGGCATCTGCGCGGCGCCCGGCTTCAACTCATGGGCGCCAGGCAGCGGCGTCATCATGTGGCCGCCGGTTTCGGTTTGCCACCAGGTGTCGACAATCGGGCAGCGGCCTTTGCCGACATGGGTGTTGTACCAATTCCAGGCCTCTGGATTGATCGGCTCCCCAACGGTGCCGAGCAGTTTCAGATCCGACAGGTCGTATTTCTCGACAAATTCGGGGCCTTTACCCATCAGCGCGCGGATTGCGGTGGGGGCGGTGTAGAACTGATTGACCTTGTGTTTCTCACAAACGGCCCAGAACCGGCCCGCGTCCGGGTAAGTCGGCACACCTTCGAACATCAGCGTCGTGGCGCCATTGGCGAGCGGGCCATAGACGATATAGCTGTGGCCGGTGACCCAACCCACATCGGCCGTGCACCAGAAGATGTCCCCGTCATGGTAGTCGAACGTGTATTGATGGGTCATCGAGGCATAGACCAGATAACCGCCGGTGGTGTGCACCACGCCTTTCGGCTGCCCGGTGGAGCCCGAGGTGTAAAGGATGAAAAGCGGGTCTTCCGCGTTCATCTCTTCTGGTGGGCAGTCGCTCGACACACGGGACGCGACATCGTCATACCAGATGTCACGGCCACCGACCCAGGCCACCTGCTCGCCCGTGCGCTTCACCACCAGGCATTGGGTGCCCAAGACGTTGTGCAGAAGCGCCTTGTTGACATTATCCTTCAACTCGGTGACGCGGCCACCACGGGGCGCGCCGTCAGAGGTGATGACCAGTTTCGCGCCCGAACCGTTGATCCGTGCGGCCAAGGCATCGGGGGAGAAGCCCGCGAAGACAATCGAATGGACCGCGCCAATCCGCGCGCAGGCCAGCATCGCGTAGGCCGCCTCGGGGATCATCGGCAGATAGAGCACCACGCGGTCGCCCTTCTTGACGCCGCAATCCTTCAGCACATTGGCGAAGGTCCCGACCTTCTCTGCCAATTCGTTAAAGGTGATGTGTTGCGCTTCATCGGTCGGCTCATCCGGCTCCCAGATGATCGCGGTCTGATCGCCGCGGGTGGCCAGGTGCCGGTCGATGCAATTGGCGGCGACATTCAGCGTACCGTCTTCGTACCAACGGATATGCACGTCATCATGCGCGAAAGAGGTGTCTTTGACCTTGGTGTAAGGCTTGATCCAATCGATGCGTTTGCCCTGCTCGCCCCAGAAGGCGTCGGGGTCGCTGATCGAGGCCTCATACATCTTTTCATAGGTCGCCAGGTCGATATGGGCGCCGCTCAGAAGATCGGGGGTGTCCTTGGGCAATGTCTCTCTCCCTTAAAGAGTGCCGACTCTCATCCTTGGGCAGATCGCGCTGAGCCGGGTAGGGGCAGCACCCCCGCGCGTCCTGCTTTGCGGCCAGTCGCACGCCCGGGCGGGGACGCGGAAATTGGCCAAAGACCCGACGCGTTCGCGGGCCTCAGAGATGCGGTTAACCTCCCCAACCAGCGCCTGGGTCCACCTTGGTCTTCCGCAACCGGCCTGTTCCTCCAGCGGCGGGCGGCAAAGGGCCCAAACCATCCAATGCAAAGTCCTGAGGTTTCCCAAACTCTTGACCTAACGGCATCGGATGCGGTGGACATTACAGCATTTCGTCAAAGACAGAACATGTTCCTGAGTTCTAAGGATTTTCCTGTAACAGGTTTTCATGTTGCTGTGCGGCATCTGTCAATAAGTTTACAGATGCCAAATTTCTGCCACAGATTCAACAGGGTAAATCAACCATGACGTGTATTGCTGCGCTGCTGCAAGGGTCTGCCGCCGCACTGCGGCGTGACGATCTGTCGCCGGGCCCTCTTGTCTATCATCACATCGCCCCTAGGCGATCACCGGACTGCTGCGGATGCCCGCGCAAGAATCATTCGTGGGGCAGTCCGGGAAGCGCTCCGGCTTCGGCCAACACATCGCGGCCCATCTGATTCAGAAGGTCCACATAGTCGAGCAGCACCCAATTCTCCGCAATCTGTGTTTCGGTGCAGCGATAGAAATCCATCACCCGGAGCGTCAGGGCCCTCCCCGTGGCGGGCACCCCCAGATAAGGCCCCTGATGGGTCATCGTCATCGACGGCCAGCCAGACACGGCCGCATAGGCCCCATCGCCGATCCGGCAATAGTGGTTGCCGCCTTTGCGATCCGGGAACGCGCGCAAGAAGGCCGCGCGGTGGTGATCGACAAATCCGGCCCAACCGGTGGTCGAGCCAATCCCGGCGGGGCCGTACCATAGGAAATCCTCCGCCCAGAGCCCATCAATCCCGGTCTGCTGGCGGGAGCCAAACGTGCCTGGGTCGTAATCATGGAGCGCACCCAACATCGCCTCCACGATCCCAAGGCTCTGCGCGCCTCGCGCCCGATCGGCCGGGCAAACACCGTCATGAGTGACCGGGCCGGGAAATTTGATCTCCGCGCCGTAAGAGAAGGGCAGGGGATACCGCCCGGTCTGGCGGAGGAGGTCGATCAGGTCGAGGATGATGCGCGCATGAACGATCTTCCCCCCTTCCACCCGATAGAACTCGCCGGAGCGGAGGAAGACCAGCCGATCACTGGCGCGAACCCCGAAGAGCGGCGCAGCGAAGCGGCCGACATAATGGGTGACCGACGCCATCCATGTCCCGCCCTCGGCCCGGGTGTTGGTGCCGCCGAAGAACATCTCATCCCGGCGGTTCAGATGCCGAAGTGCTGCGCGTAAGGGTCGAATGAACCGCGCCAGGATAGCGCCCCGCCCCTCCAGCCGCTCCACCGGGGCACATACGTCAAAAACGGCGCCCGGCGCCAAGTGAGTCGCGGCAAACGCATCAAGATCGGCATCGTGGCAGCGCAAAAGCGCGGCCAAGAAGCCTTGGATGCCCGCTCTTTCGTCCGTCATCTGCCCCGCCTTTCCGCATTTGGTGAGAAAACGCTTGCCAAATTGCCGCCCGGGAAACTAGCGTTTTCTTGCAAACCTATGCAAAAATCCGGTGAAGGGCAGTTTTTTGCCCAAGTGCCATCACACCGGACCGCGCGTAAGGATCAAGAAATTAAGGCCCGATCCGTGGGGCCACGTGTCTAGGACAGACCAACCGGGAGAGACCAAGATGATGTTGAAACGACTCGCTTTGGCAGGCGCCTTTGGCCTTGTGGCCAGCACGGCCATGGCCGATTGCGCTTATGAACCGCCGATGGAGATCCGCTCACTTTCCGCGGCCTTTGAGGCTTGGAATGCGGTGACCGGAGCCTGGGGCGAATGCGGCAACGTGAACGCCGAACTGGACCAAGAGTTCCGCACGAAACAGCCCTCTGCCTTTGCGGCTAACCCCTCGCTTTATCATATCGGCGGGGTTGCCAACGGGACGATCACCCCGCTTCTGAACGAAGGCACGATCCGCCCGCTTGACGATCTGGTTGCGGAATACGGGCAAAACCTCAGCCCCAACCAGCTGATCCGTATTGACGGGCAGATCATGGCCGTGGCGATGATGGTGAACACGCAGCATCTGATGTACCGCTCGGACATCTTGGAGGATCTGGGCATCGAGGTGCCGACCACTTGGGATGAGGTCCTCGCCGCTGCTGAGGTGATCCAAGAAGCCGGTGTCGTCGATTACCCGCTTGGCGGGACGATGAAATCCGGTTGGAACCTGGCGCAGGATTTCAACAACATGTTCGTGGGCTTCGGCGGCACTTTCGTGAACCCCGACAGTACACCCAATGTGAATTCCGAGGCTGGTGTTCAGACCTTGGAGATGATGATGCGGATGACGGAGTATATGGACCCCGAATTCCTCGTCTCCGACTCCACCTATGTCCAGCAGCAGTTCCAGCAGGGCCGGATCGCCATGGCGAACCTCTGGGCCAGCCGGGCGGCGGCGATGAATGATGCCGCCGAAAGCCAAGTCGTGGGTTTGGTGCAGACCTCCGCCGCGCCGCTGGCGATGGAAGGCGGGGTTCCAGCCACAACGCTTTGGTGGGACGGCATCGTGATTGCCGCCAATATTCCCGATGAAGAGGCTGAAGCTGCGTTCCGCCTGGCCATGGAAGGCCTGGATGAAGCGATGGTCACCGCCAATAACGACGCAGCGATCTGGTTGGTGCCAGGCTATCAGCCGACTGAGATGGCCGAGGGGGCGATTGCTACGGCCACGGCCAGCCCGCCGCCGCCGTCCTACCCCTCAAGCTCTCAAATGGGGCTGATGCACACGGCGCTTGGCAATGAACTGCCGGCCTTCTTCACCGGTGACGTGAGCGCTGAAGAGGCTCTGGCAGCGGTTGAGGCCGCCTATACCACAGCGGCCCAAGAAGCCGGCTTGCTGGAATAAACCCAATGCCCGGGGCGGGCGCGCCCGTGACGCGCCCGCCCCGGTTTCGTGACCAAATGGGGGGCGGCAGATGAAAACCCGGACGTTCTTGGCCTTTGTGGGTCCATCCGTCTTTTTGATGCTGCTTTTCATCGCGGCACCGCTGGTGTCGGTTTTCATCAGCAGTTTTCAGGTGACCCAACCGCTGGTCGAGCAGGTCACCGAAGAGGTCTGCACCCCCGGCTTCCTCACCCAAACCTGCACCACCGAAACCGTCACACGGCCGATCCTGGACGATGACGGCAACATCGTCACGCAGACGGAATGGGTTGGCTTCACGTCTTACGACCGGGTCCTAGAGCCCGCCCGCGCGTGGGAGGCGATTTCCAGTTTCGATTACAGCGCGCTGATGCAGATCGATTTCTGGGCGGCGCTGCGCTTTACCCTGATGTTTACCCTGGTCACCTTGCCGCTGGTGATCGGCGTGGGGCTGGCCATCGCGCTGGCCGTAAACAACGCCGCGCGGTCAATCCGCGGGCCGATCATCTTCGTCTCCCTTCTACCGTTCATCATCACACCTGTGATCGGGGCGCTCAGCATCCGCTGGCTCTTCATCGGCGACGGAATCTTGGTCTTGGCGCTTGAGGCCTGGCTTGACCGGGATCTGGCCCTATTCGCCCAGGCCTGGACGATTGAACTGATGATGCTCTTCTACCGGGTCTGGCATGTCGCACCCTTCGCCTTTGTGATCTTCTATGCGGGCCTGCAAACCGTGAACCAGGACACCCTGGAAAGCGCAATCATCGACGGGGCCAACCGCTGGGATCGGCTGCGCTATGTGATCGTGCCGCATCTGATGCCGCTCATCATCTTCATCTCGCTGATCCACCTGATGGATTCCTATCGTGTGTTTGATGAGATCGTGGGCTTCACAGCCCAGGCGCATGTCATCTCCCTGCAATGGCTGACCTTCGACTTCTTGCAGCCGGATGATGCCGGGAACCGGGCGTTCAGCCGGGCGGCGGCGTCTTCGATGCTGACCATGGTTGGGATTGTGATCCTGCTGATCCCGCTACTCAGGCGCACCTGGCGCGACCATAAGGGGAGCTCGCACTGATGTCTGATACCCCGCGCGCGATGCAACAGCCTTTCGGCCTGAAATTCGGGTCTGCCGCATTTCTGACCTTCTGGTGTCTCTTGGCCATCTTCCCGATCTTCTGGATCGCGGTGATGAGTTTCAAGGTGCCGGTTGATGCCTTCGATTCGAACCCGTTTGTGGTGATCTTCGGGCCCGAGACGCGCGAGGCGGGGCACGGATTGTCGGTGCTCGATGTGCTTGCAGGCATCCTGATCTTGTGGCTGACAGCGCGGCTTGCCATGCGCTGGCTTCTGCCCATGGCGGTGGGAGAGGGCGCGCTGCAACGCCTGTTTTCCTGGTTTGTGCTGCTCTTGGGGTTCGGGGCGCTTTTCGTTCTGACGTTCTTCTATTTGCTGCCCCTCGTGATGGGGCCGCTCAACGCCATCGCCGGGCCTTTGGGCAACCCAATCATCGGGCTGACCACGCAGCATTATGAGGCGGTTTGGGTCGAGAATGAGTTTTGGCGGAACTTCATGAACTCCATGATCGTGACCGGTGGTGTGGTGACGGTCTCGCTGACGGTGGGCACCCTGGCGGGATACGGCCTGGCGCGATCCGGCGCGAACTTCGCCTTCTGGCTGTTGATTATCGCGCTTGTGTTCCGCGCGCTGCCGCACTCGGTTCTTGTCGCGGGCTACTTGCCGGTTTTCATCACGTCTTCGGAGTGGTTGGAGCCGTTCTTGGGTGAGAACGCACCCACGCTTTACGGCCAGCCCTTGGCGGTGATCGCGGTTTTGGTGTCGATCAACCAGCCCTTCACGATCTGGATGCTGCGGAGCTTCTTTCAGAACATCCCCGCCGAGCTTGATGAAGCGGCGCGGGTTGATGGCTGCACCCATTTTCAGGCGTTCCGTTGGGTGATCATGCCGGTGATGTGGCCGGGGGTGATCACGACGGGGCTGTTCAGCTTCCTTTTGGCTTATAATGACTATCTGGTGACCGCCCTTCTGCTGGATCAGTCGAACCAGACGATGGTTCCGGCGATTGCGGGCTATTTCAACCGCGAGACGACGACGACCGACCAAGTGGAGGCGGTTGCGGCGGCCGTCTCGATCACGGCGCCCTTGTTCTTGCTGGTGATGGTGTTCCAGAGGCAGATTGTAAGTGGCTTGACCGCGGGGGCTGTGAAGGGGTGAGCGCCGGTCCGGGCCCTTGGGCCCGGCGAAAGGTCCAGTGGACCTTTCGAGGCGCGAACGGGCGGAGCCCTGGAAGGGTTGCCCCAAGCGCAACATAAGCCGGGCGTCGACAGACCGCCCGGGCGGCCTGGCGATGCCCGGCGCCTTCGGCGCATTATTCGGGCGCGGGACATAGAACGGCGGTTCTTTGGCGCACACCCACCTCACGGAAGTAGACGAAAACTCTCCCCGAGCCAGGGCATTGCCGCAAGCCCCGGGTCCACAAAGTGATCCGCGATCAACTCCCGCGCGATTGCGGCGATCTGATCCGGGATCTCCGCCGTCCAATCCTCCAGCGCGTAAAGCACAATCTGCCGGGCAAGCGGCGCGCCGGGCAGCGGGTGCGCATCGATCCCGCCCGCAAACCGGCCTGCGCGGAGAAGGCTGAGGGGCGTCGTGATTGTCCAAGCGCTGCCGCTGGCGACAAGTGCGGTAATGGACTGGTTGCTGTCGAACTCAAACCGGTTGGGCGGGGTCAGCCCCTCTTTGGTGAGGTAATCCTCAATCTGCTGGCCCATCACCTGATCGGCGTCACGGCGGACAAGCGCCAGGGGCGCCAAACCGTCTAGCCCTGCGCCCATGTCATGCCCGCGCGGGACCGCCAGGATATAGGGGTCGGTCAGAAGCGGCAGGCTGCGGGTGCCAGGTGGCGGCGTACGCCCCGCGGCGCCGATGGCGATGTCGAGCTCGCGCCGCTCAATCTGCGCCTGAAGCGTGTGGCTTGCGCCCGTGTGGAGGTGGAAGGCGCAATTGGCCATGGTTTCGGCCAGGCGTTCGGTCAGGATCGGCGTGACCTCATTCTCGAAATCCTCGATCACGCCCAGGCGCAGGGAGGACAGCCCAGAAAGGTCCAACGTGGTCACGTCGCGGAGCCCCTTGCGGAGCGCCTCAAGCGCGGTTTCGGCCCGGCGGAGGAAGGTCCGGCCCGCCGGCGTCAGCGTCATCGGGCGCCGGGAATGATCGATCAGTTCCACCCCAAGGGCGGCATCGAGGTTCTTCAGCTGCTGGGAGACCGCGGGCGCGCTCATTCCCAACCGCGCCGCCGCACCTGCGACGGAGCCGGTGCGGGCCAAGGCCTCGAACACCTCAAGCCCGCGCAGCGAGACACCTTTGAGCGGGCTATCGGCCATAGGTGCGAACCGTCGGGCTCATGAGTTGATGATCCGTTCCAGAAGCATCTGCGGCACGGCGACGCCATCGGCCTCCGTCCGCTCCCGGGCGGCGTGTCTCCGGCTGCCAGGGAGGCGTGTGCCCTCCTCAGCGGTCAAGGCGGCGGTCAGATCGCTGAGCCGGTCGCCAAAGGCGCCGCCGGATAGCGCCTCGGTTTCAATCGCCAAGAAACACTGGCCGGTCCGAGGTGGCCCACCGATAGGGCCGGAGAAGGGGGAGGCGTCTTTCCCAAGGGTTGCACCCGCCAACGCGGCGGCGAAGACCTCGACCATGAGACCCGCGCCAAAGCCTTTGTAACCGCCGGAGGGTGCCATGGACCCTTTGAGCGCCGCTTCGGCATCCGTGGTTGGATTGCCATTGGCATCGAAGGCCCAACCCGGTTCGATCTCCCGGCCTTCGCGCGCCCTCAACATGATCTCGGATTTCGCAATGGCGCTGGCCGATTGGTCGATGACAAACGCCGCGCCGCCCGTGCCATCTGGCGCTGCAAGCGCAAACGGGTTGGTGCCGATCACGGGCGTCTTGCCGCCCCACGGCGCGATGGAGGCGGGTGCGTTTGTAAAGCAAAGGCCGAGAAGTCCCGCCTCCGCAATCCGCTCCGCATGATGGCCCAGGACCCCGCAGTTATAGCTGTTATGGATCGTCAGCGCGGCCACTCCATGGCTTCTGGCCGCGCTGACAAGCGAGTCAAACCCCGCATCGATGGCCGGATGGGCAAAGCCGTCGCCCGCATCGACGCGGATCGCGGCGGGTTTTGGGTGGCGGACCTCTGGCACCGCCTCACCCGCAACCTTCCCGACCCTGAGATGCTCCGCATAGATCGGGATATACATCAGCCCATGACTGCGAATACCGTCCCGTTCGGCCTGACGGGTGGAGCGGGCGACAGACGCAGCCGCGGTGGCGCTGGCGCCTGCCCGGGCAAGCGTGTCGCGGGCCAAGGCCTCCACATCGTCCAGGCTGAGCCGTTCGTCTATCTGGCGCTCATTCATACCCTCAGTCATCCCCATCCACCGCCCCGGCACCGGCGCCAAAGGCCCGGGATTGTGCGGTCGCCGGGACCAACGTCTTCGCGGCAAGCGCGCCTGCTTGGGCCCAGGTGGCGTCATCGGGCGCTCTTCGCGGCTGGACTGCTGGCTTGATCACGCCAGGCGCCCCAAGACTGAGCCGGAGGATTTTGTCCTCCGGCGCGCGATGGGGTGCTCCCTCCAACGCCCCGGATGTCACGGTCGCCGTCAAGGCGCCCGACAGCACCAGAGTCTGACCGGTCTGGGCCGAGGCATAACCCGCCAGCGCCAGAACCAAATCCGGCGCGTCCGTTAACGCGAGAGAGACCGGGCCTTCCCCCGCCAAGACCAGATCAAGCGCCGCCGGTCCCGCGACGCCAGCAGGTGCCAGGCCGATTTGCCAGTCCCCCGGCGTGTCCTGGCGCGCCTCAACCGGGTCTGGCTTCGCGCCCAAGGCCGCCATGGCCACTCCGACGCCATCCCCGCCTTGGCTTGAGAGCCAGGCGGCGGCTTGGCCGAGGTCCTGGGCCAGCCCCAGGGGCCAGCCCGCGCCGCGGGCGGCATCGCTCATTCGTTTGGCGATTTCGTTGAGGGAAGGCGCTGTCATGCGGCCTCAGAGATCGGGGACCAGAGCGCCCAATCATCGGGGTTGGCCGTGGCGATATCGGTGGTCAGCGGCGCGCCCTGGCAGAGCGTGATCCGCGTCCAGCGGTCCGATTTTGGGTCGAACCGCGTGGCGCCGAAGAAGGCCAGTTTGAAGCGCAAAAGGTCGATCGGGCGGCAGGCCCGGCCGATCAGATTGTCGCGGATTTCGCCATAGGGATGATGGGCGATGCTTTGGACCCGGGTCACGACATGCCGCTCTTCGGGATGACGCATCAGGAAGGCGGCCACGCGGTCCTCGGGTTGGCCCTCATGCACCCTGCGCCACAGCTCTTGCACCTGCCGGGCGATATCCAGCGGGCTTTCCAACTCCGCCCCGGGCTCCTGGGCGCGGATACCAAGCCGCGGCTCGGACTTGTCCTCCGACACGTACCAGAATTGATGGGTTTCGTCGGGCCGCTCGAAATCGATCTTCAGCGCCCAATCATAGGCCTCCCGGATCAAACGCGAGAGGTCGGCCAGCGTCATACTTGGGTCGAGGCGGGGCGGCAGCCCGGTCTGCATCGTCCTGGCCAAATCGTCGATCAGGCCCCCATGGGGCTCCAGCACAACCGAGACCAGGCATTCCTGCGCCTCCAACCCGTAAGCTGAGGCCGCCAAGAGCAGGCCTTCCCAAGGCTTGGGCCCGGACAGGCTGCCAGTCCCGGTCAGGGCTTGGATGCCCAGAAGATCACCCCGAAGCTCCTGAATACGCACCATCTGTATCTGGTCCTCCACCGACCAGCTGTCGGCATGGGCCATCGCCTGATCCAGCGCCGCCGCAAACCCCGCGCGCTGCGCAGGGGTGGCCCGTGGCAGGGCGCGGACGCGGGCCAGTGCGGTTTCCCGCGCATGGACCCAGGCATGGGTCAGTTCGGGATGGGTGACGAGAAACGGCGCCATCCCAAGCCCTGTGGCATTGCCGATGCCCAAGATACGCTTGTTCTCATCCGAAAGTCGCGCGGCCCGATCTGGCGCTTGGGCCACTGCCAGATGCTCCACCAGGTCATGGGTGAAGGCCCGGATCAGCCAGACGGTCAGCATCTCGGCTTGAAAGGCGATCTCCAGCCCCGGACGTGCGGCAATTTCAGAGCGGTCCGCAATGCCGAATTTGCCATTGCCGTACACCGCCGTGGTTCGCATCAGATAACCGGTTTCGATCAGCTTCTCTCGGTCAGGCTGATGCCCCGCGGCCAGCGCGTCGACCACATGGGCGAACAGCCGCACACTCCGATTGGCACGGCTCAGCACCAATTCGCGCGACGTGAACCGGCCCGCCTCTTGCAGCGGTACATTGGCCCCAAGCCGGTCGAGATCGTCATGGGTTGGGATGCCGTCGAAAAGCGCAAATGTCGCGTCCCATTTCTCGGCAATCACCCGGTCGGTCCGCTCCTCCGGCGGCAAATGGTGCGACAAGGCGACAAGGGCGTAGGTATGTCCGCCGAGAGTGAGAGTATAGACCGCCCGGCCATAGCCCTCATCCGACATCTCCCAAAGCCGCCGGGTCACCACCACCTGATCGGTGTGCAACCGCCGCATCAGGACACGGAGGAAGCTCAGCCGGGTGGGGAAGCTCGCACCCATGCGCGACAGCCGCATCACCTGGGCAGGCATACGCATCGGGGCCAGGCCGCCCCCGGCCTCTGAGAACTCATCCATCACAGCCGTCAAACACCCGGTCGAAATAGGACAGCCAATTTGTGCCCATGATGCCAGCGATTTCGGATTTGTCGAATCCGACCGCGGCCAAGCCTCGGGCCAGGCCAGGAAAATCACGGTTGTCGTGGAAGAAGGCCGGTTGCGGCGGGAAGCCGGGATTGGCGGCGGAGCCCTCGCCATAATCCACGTCTTTGGTCCAGCGCCCGCTGCGCATCCAGACCACCACGCTGTCGGGCTGGTCCTGGCACAAATCGGAGCCGATGCCGAGATGGGCGGCGCCATAGCGCTCTGCCGCCTCCGCGACCATCCGGCAGAAATTCTCAAGTGTGCACTCGGACCCGTCTTTCAGATGGTGCGGGTAAAGCGAAAACCCCAGCATCCCGCCGGTCTCAGACAGCGCCTTCAGCACCGTGTCGGATTTGTTGCGCCTTGCGGGGTGCCACCAATCAGGATTGGCATGGGTGATGGCAATCGGTTGGCGGGACTGCTCAATCGCGTCCAAGGTCGAACGCTCCGCCGAATGGGACATGTCGATCACCATGCCAAGGCGGTTCATCTCGGCCACTACCTCTCGCCCCATCCGGGTCAGGCCGGGATCATAGTCTTCATAACAGCCCGTCGCCAGCAGGCTTTGGTTGTTATAGCTGAGTTGCATGACCCGAAGGCCAAGCCGGTGCAGGATCTCCAGAAGATCAATGTCGTCTTCCATGGGGGAGGGGTTCTGCGCGCCATAAAGAATGGCGGTCTTGCCCGACGCCTCCGCCGCACGGATATCCGCCGTGGTATAGGCATGGGTGATGAGGTTAGAATGGGCGGCGAAGCGGCGGTTCCACGCTTCCATCTGCAAGACCGTCTCCCGAAAGGTCTCGTGATAGGCGATGGTCACATGCACCGCCGTCAGCCCACCCTCGCGCATCTGGCGGAACACCGTCTCGGACCAGTTCGCATATTGTAGGGCGTCGATGCGGATCATGGGGCGCGGCCCTCCCCCAGGCTGCCAAGGTCTGGGGAGTTCAGCAGAAAATGCGTTCACCCGGCAAGAAGAAATGGAGGCCGCGCGGCAGGCCGGGACCGTGCCTTACCCTTCAATCACCAGATCGGGGAAGCGGCCTGCGGTTTCTCGGATCAGTTGCGCCAACCGCCCATAAGCGGCGCCCGCGCCCGTGGCCGACCGCCAGACAAGCCCAATCGAGCGCGCAAAGCGGCGGCCGCGGAAGGGCCGTACGGCGACGTCCAGCGCCCGGCCTTCGATTTCGGATTTCACATAGAGCGCCGGCAGGAAGGTGGCCCCCATCCCCATCGCCACCATTTGGCGCAGCGCGTCGAGCGACGTGCCCTCATAGTCGCGGGAGAGGTTTGCACCGGTCTCCATGCACAGGGCCGAGATTTGATCGTGCAGCGTATAGGCGGGTGAGAGCGACAGGATGGTCTGCCCAGCCAAATCAGGGCCGTCCAGCATCGCCCGCTCGGTCAGCGGATGCTCCGTGGGCAGGGCCACGGACAGCGGTTCCCGAAACAGGCGCTCGATGGTCAGGGCCGCGCCAGAGACGGGGAGTTGCGTCAGGATCAGGTCGTGGACGCCGTCATTCAGCTCGCGCAGGAGATCGCGTGGGGCGGCCTCGCGGATGTAAAGCCGAAGGTCGGGATGGGTGCGGTGCAGATCGCCAACCACATGGGGCATCAGATAGGGTCCAAGCGTCGCAGAGGTGCCAAGGCGAATCGTGCCGCCCAAGCCCGATTGCAGCGTCACTGATAGGTCGAGAATCCCTTGCGTCGCATCCAGAATGTCCCGCGCGCGCTTTGACACTTCGCGCCCTGCAAGCGTCAGCCGCACCGGCCCGCGGCCCCGTTCGACCAATGTGAGCCCCAGGGATTCCTCTAAGGTTTTGATCTGAACCGACAGTGAGGGTTGAGAAATCCCACAGGATTCAGCAGCTTCGCGGAAATGCGCCGTTTCTTCGAGCGCCACAAGATAACGCATCTGGCGGAGTGTCAGCGGCGGGACGGAGACGGGCATTGGCACACGTTCTTAGTTTTTTACTATCAAATCTTCATATGCGATTGTGTTTTCCCTTTGCAAGCCCTGTGCCATATTCGATCTTGATCAAGGGGGATCACAACGGACATGTGGGCACGCGCGTGTTTGTTGTTGGTGGATCTGCTTTGCTGGTTGTCTAGTCCCTTCCAGCATTCACGGACTCGCAGAAACACCTTTTCGGATGACCCTGCTCCGGTCCCTGCCGTCAACCGGGGTGGGGTCATCCGAACCCTTGATTTAAATCAAGACGATCGGTGGTGAATTGCTTTCGCGGGCGCTATGTGGCGCCGTCGGGATGTGCGTATTTTTGGAAAGATGAAGGTGGAGAAGGGCGTGTTTGTTTGCCGCCCGGCGATAGACTGACGCCCCACTTTCTATTGCTCCGCGTTAGTCGATGACTGTGACTTCGGGCGCGGTGTCGCGCAGGATACGGCGGAGGATTTGGGCAAGCTCGGCAAAGGCCTCCCCCCGCGCGGCGGTTTTGCGCCAGACCATGCCGATGGAACGGAACGGCACGGGGCCGGAGAGTGGGCGCGCGGTCACAAGCGTGTTGGGCCGCACTTCGGAGCGCACATAGAGCGCGGGCAGGAGGGAAATCCCCAGCCCCATCGCCACCATCTGCCGGATCGTATCCAGCGAGGTCGCCTCATAGTCAAGGCTGAGATCGGCGCCCACATCCTCGCAGATTTGTCGAATTTGCTCATGCAGGCGGTGGCCTGGTTCGAGGGTCAGGATTGTCTCGCCCCTCAATATGTCGCGGTCGATCTGCGTTTTTGCGGCAAGCGGATGGTCGGTGGCCATGACGGCCAGGAGTGGCTCCCGGAATAGGCGCTGGCTTTCCAGATCGGCCCGGGTGATCGGCAGCGGGAAGAAAAGAAGGTCAAGCGTGCCGTCGTCGACGCGCGCGAGGAGGTCGCCGGCCAGACCCTCGCGGACATAAAGCTTCAGGTCTGGATGACGCGCGTGAAGGTCAGGGATGACAAGTGGCAGAAGGTAGGAGCCAAGGGATTGCACCACGCCCACGCGGATCGTGCCGCCCAACGGGTGCTGCCCTTGCTGCGCCAAGGCCTTGATGTCGTCCACATCGCGCAGGACGGCACGGGCGCGCGACGCGATCTCGGCCCCGGTTGGTGTCAAAACCACCCGCGCGCGGGAGCGTTCCACCAACTGGATGCCAAGCTTCGCCTCCAACTCCTTCAATTGTCCCGAGAGCGTTGGTTGGGTCACATGCGCCCGCTCTGCCGCGCGGCGGAAATGCAGCGTGTCGGCGACGGCGACCAAATAGCGGAGTTGTTGCAGGGTCGGCATGAGTTTGATCGGCAATCTCTATCAAAAACAGGTTTAGTTTCGATTGGATCAATCGGCAAGCCCGCTCTATGTCGCCTGCGAGGGAAATGGGGAGTGGGCGGATGCAGCGCTTCAAGAGCATTTTGGCGCTATTGACCGAGGACAGCCTGCACGAGGTTGCGCTGGAGCGCGCCGTGCATCTGGCCAAGCTGAATGATGCCGCGCTGACCTTGGTCGATGTGATCGACGCGGCGCCGGGGGAGCTCAGTCGCCTTTGGTCGGCGATCCAAGGGGGTCGCGGGGCCGAGATCGAGGAAGATGTCATCGCTTATCACCGCGACCGGCTGGCCAAACTGGCCGATAAGGCGCGGGGCGAAGGGGTTGAGGTCACCGAAGCTGTCTTGCAGGGCAGCACCTTTGTCGAAGTCATCCGCATGGTTCTGCGCGAAGGCCATGACATGGTGATCAAAGGCGCGACGGCGGCGCCCCATGGCCGGGGGGTCTTGAAGGGCGTCGATATGCACCTTTTAAGGAAATGCCCGTGCCCGGTTTGGATGCTGAAAGGCCCGGGCGACGGGAATTTCGACACGATCCTGGCCACGGTCGATCCCGAACCCCATGGCGATGCGGCGCGGGACCGGTTGGATCGGATGGTTCTGGATCTCGCCACCTCGATGGCGGAGCGGGACAAAGCCGTTTGCCATGTGGCCCATGTCTGGCGCCTGCAGGAGGAATATGCGCTGCGCCATGGCCGCTATACCTCCAAATACCAAGGTGAGGTCGACCGGATGGTTGAGCGGGAGAAGGATCAGGCCAGGGATCGGCTGGATGCGTTGATGGCCGATTACCCGCAGGTGAGCCGCGCCCATGTGCATATGATCAAAGGCCTGCCCGGCGACGCGATTGCGGAGTATGCCGAGGCGCACAAACCCGATCTGATTGTCATGGGGACGGTGGGGCGCACCGGCATCAGCGGCTTCATCATGGGCAACACGGCTGAGACCATTCTGCACCGGGTCGATTGCGCGGTGATTGCGGTGAAGCCTGAGGGGTTCGTGTCCCCCGTGACATTGGAAAAAGCGGGCTAGATCAGGGAAATGGCGCTGCGCGGCAGGGCGGCTTTGAGGCAAAAGAAGAGGATCGGGCGTGGCTGAGGCAGCAGGCTCTGTACCAAGAGTGGCGGGTGGACCCGCGGGGTGGATTTCGGTCCTGATCCCGGCGGCGATCTTTGCTTATCTCGTGCAATTTGTGCCCCGCGTTGGGTCGGGTGAGGTCATTCTCTGGGCCTATGACTGGGTGCCCGCGCTTGGCATCCGGCTGTCGATCTTGCTGGACGGGCTGAGCCTGACCTTCGCGCTTCTGATCTCGGGCATTGGCGCGCTGGTCACGCTTTATTCCACGAGATATCTGGGTAATCACCCGGAATACCCGCGCTTTGTCCTTTACCTTTTGGCCTTTATGGCGGGCATGTTGGGCTTGGTTCTGGCCGATAATCTAATCGCGCTTTTCGTGTTTTGGGAGATCACAACGATCTCCTCCTATCTCCTGATCGGGTTCAATTCCGATGAGGAGAAATCGCGCCGCTCGGCCCTTCAAGCCCTGCTTCTGACAGGCACGGGGGGCCTCGCGCTGCTGGCGGGCATGATCATGCTGGGCAATGTGGCGGGGTCGTTTGAGTTAAGCGTGATCCTGACCCAAGGCGATCTGATCCGGGCGCATCCGCTTTACGTCCCGATCGTGATCCTGTTCCTGGCGGGCGCCTTCACGAAGTCCGCGCAATTCCCGTTCCACTTCTGGCTGCCGAACGCGATGGCCGCGCCGACGCCGGTTTCGGCATATCTGCACTCGGCGACCATGGTGAAGGCCGGGGTGTTCCTGATGGCCCGGATGAACCCCGCGCTTGGCAGCACCGATCTGTGGTTCTGGGCGCTGGTCATTGCGGGCGGGTTCACCACTGTCTTCGCCTCCATCCTCGCGATCCGGCAGACCGATATCAAACAGGTCCTGGCCTACACGACCCTGATGGCGCTGGGCGCGCTGACGCTCTTCATCGGCGCAGGCACGGCGGATGCGATCAAGGCGATGATGCTCTTCCTTGTGGTCCACTCGCTCTACAAAGCCGCGCTCTTCTTGATGATCGGGATTGTCGATCATGAGACCGGCACGCGGGAGGCGCCGATCCTGCGCGGCCTGGGCCGGAAGATGCCGATCACCTTCTTGGGCGGCGCGCTCGCCGCGATCTCTATGGCCGGCATTCCGCCCTTCTTCGGCTTCATCGGCAAAGAGTTCCTCTACAAGGCAGGCTTGGAGATGGAAGTGGCGATGATCTGGATCACCGGCACGATCTTCGCGGCCTCGGTCCTGATGTTCGCCGCGGCGGGAATCGCGGTCTTGCGCCCCTTCACCGGGCCTTTGGCCGAGACCCCGAAACCACCCCATGAAGGGCCCTGGCCCATGTGGATCTGCCCGCTGATCCTCGGCGTCCTTTCGCTCGGCTTTGGGCTCTTCCCCGACTATGCCGAGACCTGGCTGATCGCACCCGGAACCTGGGCGGTGTACGGCGATTACAGCTATGAGGTCGACATTTACCTGTTTGAAGAGGTGAACGCGGCCTTCATCCTGTCGCTCATCACCTTCGCGGTGGGCGCTTTTGTCTACGCCTTCCACCGCCCGCTTCGCGACTGGCTGGGCCGGGTCTTTGCGGCTAACCCGATCAAGTTCGACCCGGGCTGGGACCAGGTCCTCGACGGGCTGAAAGCGCTGGCCCATTGGCAGACCCGGCATCTGCAATCGGGGGTCTTGCAGCGCTATCTCTTCACGATTTTCGCGACCTTGGGCGTCCTCGCCGCCTTCACCATCTGGTCGCGCGAGGCGTTGGCCTTCCAACTGGATCTGGCCGAGGAGCTGGACGGGCTTCTCTTCAAGCACTGGGCCGTCCTGCTTTTCATCACCGCCGGCGCGCTTCTGACTGCGCTCACGTCCAGCCGGATGACGGCCATTGCCTCCCTCGGCGTTGTCGGCATCGGTGTGGCGCTGATCTTCATCATGTTCTCCGCGCCCGATGTGGCGATCACGCAGCTTCTGGTCGAGACGCTGGTTGTTGTCTTGGTCGCGGTCGCCATGCTGAAACTACCGCATCTGGAAATCCGTGAGGGCCATCGCGATTGGCGTCCCTGGCACGCGGCGGTGTCGGTGCTGGTGGGGGTTGTCTCAACCCTGATCCTGATTGCGGTTCTGCAAGGCGATATCGACAGGCGCCTGACAGATTACTTCGAGATGGCAAGCTGGCCCGAAGCCTATGGGCGCAACATCGTCAACGTGATCCTGGTCGATTTCCGCGCGCTCGACACATTTGGCGAGATCGCGGTGGTCGTGATCGCGGCGCTCGCGGCCTACGCGCTGCTGCGCGGCACCCATTATGCGCGGCGCAAAGCGCCCGAGGAGGATGAGGCATGATGAACTCGCTGATCCTGAACGCCGCCACGCGGCTTTTGGTGGCGCTGCTGCTGCTCTTCTCGATCTATATGCTGCTGCGCGGCCATAACCTGCCCGGCGGGGGCTTCATCGGCGGGTTGGTGGGCGCCACGGGTTTTGTGCTTTACGCCATTGCCCATGGTTGCGGCGCGACCCGCGCGGCACTGCGGGTTGAGCCGCAGGCAATTGCCATGGTGGGCCTTGGCATCGCGCTCGCCGCAGGTGTCTTCGCAGCCTTTTTCGGTGATGCTCTTTTCACCGGCCAATGGCTTTTCATCGGCGCGACGGAGGAGGATTACGGCCTGCCGCTCTCCTCGGTCCTGGTCTTTGATATCGGCGTCTATCTGGTGGTCTTCGGGTCGATCCTGACCATCGTGCTGGCCCTGGAAGAGGAGGTCTGACGCGCCCATGGAACTCCTCATCTCCATCATGGTTGGCGTGATGTTCGCCACCGGCACCTATCTGATGCTGGCGCGCAATGTGCTGCGGTTTATCTTCGGGCTGATCCTGATCTCAAACGCCGCCAACTTGGTGATCTTCGTCGCCGGGCGTCTGACCGCGGAAAGCCCGCCGCTGATCCCCGATGGCGCCGATTTCCCGGCAGAGGTGGTGGCCAACGCGTTGCCGCAAGCGCTCGTTCTGACGGCGATTGTGATTGGCTTCGGCCTGTTCGCCTTCGCGCTGACGCTGGTCTATCGCGGCTATCAGTCCATGGGCACGCTCATGAGCGACCAAATGCGCCTGGCTGAGCCCCGGGAGGAGGATCAATGAGCTGGCTTCTGGCCGCGCCGCTGGTCATCCCATTTGCCACGGCGGTCCTGGCGTTCTTGTTCCGAAACGGGCCGGAGGGCCGGTGGATTTCCGTCATCGGGTCCGCTGCTTTGCTTGTGGCCTCCGGCCTCTTGATGCAGGCGGTTCTGGCTGAGGGCGTGGTCGCCGGCCAAATGGGTAATTGGCCCGCGCCGTTCGGGATCACGCTGGTCGCGGACCTTTTGAGCGCGGTCATGGTGGTGATCACCGGGATCACCGGGCTCGCGGTTGCCATCTACGCGCTTGCCGATATCGAAGAGCGGCTGGAGAAACTTGGTTATCACGCGCTCTTCCAGGTGCTGCTGGCCGGCGTCTGCGGCGCCTTTCTGACGGGCGATCTCTTCAATCTTTATGTCTGGTTCGAGGTGATGCTGATCGCCTCTTTCGGTCTTTTGATCCTGGGCGGTCGGCGTCAGCAGCTGGATGGCGGGATCAAATATGTGACCATCAACCTGGTCTCGACGATCCTGTTTCTGGGCGGGATTGGCCTGCTTTACGGGAAGACCGGCACGCTGAACCTGGCCGATCTGCATCTGGCGGTGCAGGAGGTGGACAATCAGGGCCTGCTGACCGTTGTGGCGGTGATGTTCATGGTGGCCTTCGGCGTGAAAGCGGCGGTCTTCCCGCTTTTCTTCTGGCTCCCTGCCTCTTACCACACGCCATCCGTTGCGGTTTCTGCGATTTTTGCCGGGCTTCTGACCAAGGTGGGGGTCTATGCGCTGATCCGGATGTTCACCTTGGTTTTCACGGGTGATGTGGACTACACCCACACAATCCTCCTTTGGATCGCGGGCTTCACCATGATCACCGGCGTTCTGGGCGCGGCCGCGATGAATGATTTCCGGCGTATTCTGAGTTTCCATATCGTCAGCCAGATCGGCTATATGATCCTGGGCCTGGCACTTTACACCCCGCTCGCCATCGTCGGCGCGGTCTTCTACCTCGTCCACCATATCATCGTGAAAGCGAACCTCTTCCTGGTGGCCGGCGTCGCCCGCCGCATCGCAGGCTCGACGGAGTTGAGCGCCATTGGCGGGCTTTATAAAACCGCGCCGGTCCTGGGCCTTCTCTTCCTGATCCCGGCTTTCTCGCTGGCGGGCTTCCCCCCGCTCTCGGGTTTCTGGGCGAAGTACATCCTGGTCAAGGCGAGCCTCGATCTGGAGATGTGGATCATCGCCGCGGTCGCATTGGTGGTCGGGCTTCTCACGATCTACTCGATGACAAAGATCTGGGGCAGCGCCTTCTGGAAACCGCACCCGGCGGGGATGGAGCCAAAGCTGGGCAGCCTGACAACCCGCGACCGGACGGCACTAATCCTACCGATTGCCTCCCTTGCGGTTCTGACCTGCATCATCGGCCTTTACCCCGAACCCTTCGTGCAATTCGCCGAACGCGCGGCGGAGCAGCTTCTGAACCCAACCGACTACGTGGCGACGGTGCTGGGCACTCAGGCCGGGGCGGCGGAGGGTCTGGCCTATTTGGAGGGCGGGTCATGAACCTTTTCACGCTCAATATCGCGCTCGCCATCGCCTGGGCGGCGCTGACCGGGAGTTTCACGCTCTCAGGCCTTGCCGTCGGATTCGGCATCGGCTCAGGCGCGCTTTATCTGGCCAAGCCGCTTTTCCCAGGCTCTGACCGGTATTTCCTGCGTGTCTGGCGTTGGATCAAACTGATCACGCTCTTCCTCTACGAATTGGTTGTCAGTTCGATCCAGGTGGTCTGGGACGTGCTGACCCCCACGCAACTCTCGAAACCCGGCATCATCGCCATGCCGCTTGATGCGAAGGGGGAGATGGAGGTGCTGCTGGTCACCAACCTGATCTCACTCACCCCCGGGACACTCAGCCTGGATGTGAATGAAGCGAGCGACACGCTTTATATCCACGCCATGTTTGCCGATGACCCGGACGCGATCCGAAAGCAGTTGAAGGAAGGGATGGAGCGCTGGGTGATTGAGGCGATGGAGTAAGGCTCATGGATATTCTGGACACAGCCATCAACATCTCTTTCGTTCTGGTCAGCTTGGGCGTTGTCTTCGCCTTTGTGCGTCTGATCAAGGGCCCAAGCCTGCCCGACCGGGTGGTGGCGCTCGACATGATGACGGTGCTGATCGTCGCCTTCTGCGGTCTTTTCGCGCTCCTCTCACGCGAGACGGCGTTTCTGGACGTGGCAATTGTGATGGCGCTGGTTGGGTTCTTGGCCACAGTTGCGCTGGCCCGGTTTGTGGAGCGGCGCGATGCGCGGATCGTCAATCGGGATACCCATGATGCGGAGGACGCGAAATGATCGGCGAGATCGCGCTGTCCGTTGTCGTCCTTCTGGGCGGGTTCTTCTGCTTTGTGGCGGGTCTTGGCGTTTTGCGCCTGCCCGATGTGCTGGTCCGGATGCATGCCTCGACCAAGGCGGGGACGCTTGGCAGCGGGCTGATCCTGATTGCGGTCGCGTTCCTCTTTGCCGATCTCGCGACAGTGACGCGTGCTGTTCTGACCATCGTCTTTCTTCTGATCACGGCACCGGTGGCGGCTCATATGATCGGGCGCGCGGCGTTCCGGTCGGGGGTGCCGACATGGAACACGAAGATCGAGGATGGGGTGGAGGAGAACCTCCGGCGGCGATAGGGACCTGACGCGGTTGATACCCAAACGTAGACCGGGCCTCGGCCCGGGATGACAATCGGTGGGTCCACCGGGCCAAGGCCCGGTCTACGGTCGATCAAGTCTGCAAAAACCGGTGATTTCCATCAGGGCGTAGCGCGCAGGCCGTTAACCGCCCGGTTGTCCAAGCCTCGGTATCGATGGCGATGCGGCCATCCCTGAGCGCCGGCTCCTCCACCGGTTGATGCCCATGGGCCACCCAAACGCCGTCCGGGCGCGGGCCGATATCGAACTCTGGATGCCCCCAAAGCAGTGTGCGCGCTGATTGATCGGTCATCGCGTGATGGGGATCGGCACCCGCGTGGACGACCCAAAGATTGCCGGAGGACCAAGACAACGGCAGCGCTTGCAACCAGGCGTGACGCTCTTCCGTCAGGTTTGATTTCAGCAGCGCCGCTAGTTCGATCAGCGTGTCTGGGCCGGGCGCTTTTGGCAGCTCTGCCGCTGGCAAGCCATAGCTGATTAGCGTTGGACGCGCCCCCGACCGCAGCCAGCGGGGTCCTCGGATCACCGGATCGGCTAGGAAGTCGAGCAGCATCCGTTCGTGATCACCCATTAGGCAGGTGACGTTCTGCGGCAATTCGGTGGTCAGGTCGGCGAGGCGGTCAAGAACGCCCGCGCTGTCCGGGCCGAAATCTACATAATCGCCCACGAAAACCAGATGTGGGTTCTGCGCCTTGGTCTCCCCGATATCGCGATCGATCTCCTCCAAGATCTGCTCCAGAAGGTCCGCCCGCCCGTGCAGATCGCCCACGACATAGACCGCGCGGCCCGGCATTGGGCGGTCGGGCGGCCGTTCAGCGCTTGGCGCGGGGGCGCTGCGGGATAGGAGGTTGCGCAAGCGTCTCATGGGCTTTGAGGTGCGCCTTCGGCGCGGCTTTGACAAGAGGGCTTGCGACGCCCCGTGTCTACTCTCTTGCGCGCAAGACCCGCGCCGGACGTGCCGCCAAGGGGCGGAGTGCGAAGAGAAGCCCGGCCAGAAGCGTGGCAAGCGCACCCCCAAGGATGATCGCGAGCGCCGAGACCGGCTCAAACGCATAGCTTGTGTCCATCACAAACCGCATCACGCCCCATCCGCCCAACGCGCCTGCCAGGATCGCCACAGCCCCCGCCGCCGCGCCCAGAAGTGCTGAGCGGAGCGCGAAGCTGAGGAGGATGCGGCCCCGGACCGCGCCCAATGTCTTCAGAACGGCGGCCTCAAACACCCGGCCCCGCTCCCCCGCTGCGGCCGCGCCGATCAAGACCATAAATCCGGTCAGAAGTGTGGCGCCTGCGCCGTAAGAAGTGGCGGCGGCCAGGCCCGAAAGCGCCTCGGACACTTGCGCGATGGCGTCCCGCACCCGGATCGCGGTGATGTTGGGGGCGGCACCGGCCACATCACGCAGGATCGCGGCCTCGGCCTCTTCCTCGGCATAGACGGTGGCGATGAAGGTGTGCGGCGCTCCGGCAAGGGCGTTTTCCGACATGGTCAGGATGAAGCCGATCCCGGCATTCTCAAACCTGACCTCACGCAGCGCCGCGATCTCGGCGGTGATGTCACGGCCAAGGATATTGACCGTGATCTCATCGCCCACGGTCAGGCCCATCTCCAGCGCCTCTTCCGCGGCGAAGGCGACAAGCGGCGGGCCGGTGTAGTCGTCTGGCCACCAGGCGCCCGCCACAATCTCTTCGGGCGGCGGCGCTTCCGTCAGATAGGTCACGCCTCGGTCACCGGATAGGACCCAGTGATCACCCGCAACTTCGCGCGCGGGCGCGCCATTGATCCGGGTGATGATGCCGCGCAGCATCGGCGCCGTGTCAACGCGCGAGACGGCGTCGTCGCCTTCCACCCGTTCCAGGAAGCCGGGAAGCTGATCGTTTTGGATATCGACGAAGAAGTAGGAGGGGGCGACATCGGGCAGGTCGCGCTCGATGGCGGCGCGGAAATTGGAGTCGATTTGCCCAACTGTGGCCAGCACCGTGAGGCCGAGGCCAAGGGAGAGAACCACACTCGCGGCCTCGGACCCTGGGCCGCCGACCGACCCTAGCGCCATCCGAAGCGCGGTTTTACCCCGAAGCGATCTGGCCCGGGCTAGGCGGCGCGAGAGGCTGCGGATGCCGCGCGCCGACAGCGCCAGAAGCGCCAGGGATCCAAAAATGCCGCCCGCCGTGCCAAGCGCCAATTGCGGTGTGCCGGAGAAGAAGACGGCGGTGCTGATCAGGGCGGCTGCCAGCCCCAAGATGAGCAGAAGGAAAACCGGCCGCGGCCAGGCGCGGATGGGGCCGGAGGCGTCGCGGAAGAGCGCCGCCGCCCGGACTTGTTCGGTGCGGGCCAGGGGCCAAAGCGTGAAGATGAGCGCGGTTAGCGCGCCATAAAGTGCGGCCTCGGCAAGGGGGCCGGGGTAGAGTCCGAACGCCACCGGCACCGGCAATTGTGCTTCGATCAAAGGGAAAAGGGCCAATGGCAGGAGCGCGCCGAGGGCGAGGCCGAGTGCAATCGCAATGATCGTCAACAGCCCCACCTGCAGAAAATAGGCGGCGAAGATCACACGCGCCTCAGCGCCAAGCGTCTTCAAGGTGGCAATCGTGGCGATCTTGCCATCGAGATAGGCCTGCACCGCCGCCGAAACGCCGACACCGCCGACAGCCAGCCCCGCCAAGCCGACCAGAACCAGAAACGCCCCGATCCGCTGCACGAACTCCTGAATGCCCGGCGCGCCATTCCGCGCATCGCGCCAGCGGAGGCCGGTCTCGCCAAACTCTGCCTCCGCCGTCCGTTCCAACGCCGCGAGATCGGCATTTGGTGGCAGGCGCAATCGGTATTGGCTGTCATAAAGCGTGCCTGGTTGCAGGAGGCCCGAATTGGCAAGCCCGTCCAGAGTGACGATGCTGCGCGGACCAAGGCCAAACCCACCTGCCGCGCCATCGGGCTCGCTCTCCATAATCGCTGTCAGGCGGAACTCTTGCGTGCCAAGCCGAAACGTGTCGCCGGGGGTGAGCGCCAAACGATCCACCAAGACGCGCTGCATCACGCCGCCGGGCAACCCGTCCTGGACTGCCAGCGCCTCTGAAAGCGGCATCGGTGGGTCCAGCACCACCTCCCCATAAAGTGGATAGGCCTCATCAACCCCGCGGACCTGGGTCAGACCGCGTTCAGGCCCGTCCGCCCGATCGATCACGGCCATGGATCGGAAATCGACGGTCTCGGAAATGGCGGCTGCGTTCTCCTCCATCCACGCGCGCTCCGCCTCGGATGCGAACCGGTAGGTGAAACTCATCTCCGCATCGCCGCCGAGGATGACGGCCCCTTCGCGCGCCAACCCTGCTTCGATAGAGACGCGGACAGAACCCACAGCGGCAATGGCCGCAACCCCAAGGGCTAGACAGGCAAGAAAGATACGGAACCCTTTCAGCCCGCCCCGCAACTCCCGCCGCGCGATCCGGACCGCAATGCTCATTCGGCGGCGTCCCGGGTTGCCTCGGGCGCGATCCGTCCGTCACGCAGGCGGATCACGCGGTCACACCGGGCCGCCAGATCGGGGGCATGGGTGACCAGGACCAGCGTGGCACCGTGGCGGTCACGCAAGCCAAAAAGCAGGTCCATAATCGCCGCGCCATTGGCTTCGTCCAGATTACCCGTGGGCTCATCGGCCAGAAGGATATCCGGCCGCGGCGCGGCGGCGCGGGCCAGCGCCACGCGCTGCTGCTCACCGCCCGACAATTGGCTGGGATAGTGGTGCAGACGGTCGGCAAGGCCAACGGCGGACAGCTCCGTCTCTGCCCGATCGAATGCATCCTCGGCCCCCGCCAACTCCAGCGGCGTGGCGACGTTTTCCAAGGCCGTCATGGTCGGAATGAGGTGGAAGGATTGGAAGACGACCCCCATATGTTCCCGGCGAAAGCGGGCCAGCGCGTCTTCGTTCATTGCGGTCAGGTCGTGGCCCAGGGCCTTGACGGACCCGGATGTGGCCTGCTCCAACCCGCCCATGAGCATGAGGAGCGATGATTTGCCCGAGCCTGACGGCCCCACCAACCCCACGGTTTCGCCGCGCGCGATCTCAAGCGTGATGCCATGCAGGATTTCGACCCGCCCCGCATTGCCCTCAAGCGCCAGCTCTGCATCGGTGAGGGACAGGATCGGCTCGGCCATGACTAAACGCCTTAGTTCACTTCGTTCCCTCGCATATGGGGCTTGCGGGGGGATGAGCAAGATTGTTTTTGCAGCGGTTTTCGCGCTGGCGCCGATGGCGGCCCTGGCCGAAGACGTGACAATCGCCGCTTTGGGTGACAGCCTGACCCAAGGCTTCGGCCTTTTCCCCGATGATGGGTTTGTGCCGCAGCTTGAAGGCTGGCTGCGCGACCGGGGGCATGTGGTGACGGTTCTGAATGCTGGTGTCTCGGGGGACACAACCGCAGGTGGCTTGGCGCGGGTTGGCTGGACCCTGACGCCTGAGGTCGACGGGATGATCGTGGCCCTTGGCGGCAATGACCTGCTGCGCGGGATCGCGCCGGAGGCCGCGCGGGCCAATCTGGAAGGCATCTTGCAGGCGGCGGAGGCGGCCTCGGTTGAGGTGCTTCTGATCGGGCTAGAGGCCCCGCCGAATTACGGGCCGGAGTATCAGGCTGCCTTCAATGCGATGTATCCGGAATTGGCTGAGACCTATGACGCGCTGCATGTGGAAAGCTTCCTGGGCGGGCTGGGGCAGGTCGTTGATGAGGGCGGTGTCTTCGGTCTCGCGCGCTATATGCAGGCCGATGGAATTCACCCCAATGCCGATGGGGTGGCGCTGATTGTTGAGGCGTTGGGGCCGGAGGTCGAGCTGCTGATTGGGCGTATAAAGGCTGAGTGAGGGATCGGAATTCTCGAGAATTCCGTCCGGAAAACTCGAGTTTTCCGGGCTATTCCCCCGCCAATCTGATCTCTGTTCCGGCGTCCTCGCAGAGGCTGGCCAAGGATGCGGAGGGTGCCGCATCGGTCACCCAAGTATCTAACTCGGTGAGCGAGGCGATGCGCACCGGCGCGGCGCGGGAGAGTTTCCCTTGATCGGCGACCAGGATCGACCCGCGCGCTTGATCGAGAATGGCACGCGCCACCCGCACCTCCTGCACGTCGAAATCCAACAGATCGCCCGCCCCGTCGATGCCCGAGGCCCCGATCACCGCCACATCCACCTTGAATTGCCGGATCGTCTGCACCGCCAGATCGCCCACCAGCCCGCCATCGGCGCGGCGGAGGCTGCCGCCGGTCAAGATAACCTCTGCCGAGGGGTTCCCGGCGAGGATCTGTGCGACATTCATATTGTTGGTCACAACCATGAGATTGGCATGGGAGAGGAGCGCGCGGGCGACCGCCTCAGTCGTGGTGCCGATATTGAGGAAAAGCGAAGCACCATTCGGGATCAGCCGGGCGGTGGCCACCCCGATCCGCTCCTTCGCCTCGGCATTCAGGCGGCGGCGGTCTTCATAGCCGATATTGGTCACGCCTGAGGGCAGGACCGCACCGCCATGGATGCGGTCGAGCACGCCGGCCTCACACATTTCGGTCAGATCGCGGCGAATGGTTTGCACCGTGACCGCGAAACCTTGCGCCAGATCCTCCACCACCACCCGGCCAGTGGCGCGGGCTTGGGCCAGGATATCGGCTTGGCGGGGGGTGAGCGGCATGGGGTCTCTTTCGTGTTTCTCACTACATAACGAAGAAAAACGAAGATGAAAATTGACAAAACGAACATGGAATGAGACGAGAGGGCGATCCCAGACAGGAGTGCGCGAGTCGTGGCAGCGCCATACGACCTTTTCATCATCGGCGGCGGCATCAATGGCTGCGGCATTGCCAGGGATGCGGCGGGGCGCGGCTTGTCCGTTTGCCTGGCGGAGAAAGGGGATTTGGCGGGCGCCACGTCCAGCGCATCGACGAAGCTCTTCCACGGCGGCCTTCGCTATCTGGAATATTTCGAGATCGGGCTGGTCCGCAAAGCGCTGATCGAGCGGGAGGTTCTGCTTCGCGCCATGCCCCATATCTCCTGGCCCATGCGTTTTGTCCTGCCCCTGTCGCCTGAGATGCGGTTTGACAGTGACACACCGACCTCGCGGCTCCTGTCGATCGTGATGCCCTGGATGCGCGGGCGGCGGCCCGCCTGGCTGATCCGGTTGGGGCTGTTCCTTTACGATCATCTGGGCGGGCGGGAGATTCTGCCCGGCACAAGGTCCTTCGCGCTCCCCGGAACGCCCGAGGGTGCGCCCCTGCAAGACCGCTTCGCACGCGCGTTCGAGTACTCCGATTGCTGGGTTGAGGATTCGCGGCTTGTGGTTCTGAATGCCCGCGACGCCGAGGCGCGGGGCGCTCGGATCATGACCCGCGCTGAGGTCGTTAGTGCCGAACGGGGCGGTGATCTTTGGCAGATCACGGTGCGGAGGGGAGAGACCACGGAGGTGATCGCGGCCCGCGGCCTGGTGAATGCGGGCGGGCCTTGGGTGGCCGATGTGGTGCGCAATGTGGCACGGATGAACTCCTCGGAAGGGATTCGCTTGGTGCGTGGCAGCCATATCGTGACGCGGCGGCTTTATGACCATGACAAAGCCTATTTCTTCCAAGGCAGTGACGGGCGGATCATCTTCGCGATCCCTTATGAGGGCGATTTCACGCTGATCGGCACCACGGATGCAGAGCATCAAGGCGACCCCGGCGCGCCGGTCTGCACGCCGGAAGAGCGGGACTATCTCTTGCATTTCGCCTCAGGCTATTTCCGGCAGAAGTTGACGGCTGAAGACGTGGTCTGGACCTATTCCGGCGTCCGCCCGCTTTATGATGACGGGGCGAAATCGGCGACGGCGGCGACCCGGGATTATGTGTTGTCGCTGGAGGAAAATGGGCCAGTTCTGCTCAATGTCTTTGGTGGCAAAATCACCACCTATCGGAAATTGGCTGAGGCCGCGATGGCGAAACTGGCCCCGCATTTTCCGCGTGCCTCCGGCGACTGGACCGCGGGTGTGCCGATGCCGGGTGGCGACTTCGCCGTGGCGGATTTCGATGATCTTGTAGAAGAATTGATCCGCGGCTATCCATTCCTGACACCAGCCTGGGCCAAGCGGCTGATGCGGGCTTACGGCACCGAGTCGCGGGACATCTTGGGAGAGGCAGAAGAGGCGGCGGATCTGGGCCGCGATTTCGGCGCGACGCTGACCGAGGCCGAGGTGATTTGGCTGATGGAGAGGGAGTACGCGCGGGAGGCCGAGGACGTGATCTGGCGCCGGTCGAAACTGGGATTGCGGCTGGGCGCCGATCAGGTTGCGGAATTGGCGGGGTTCATGGCGGCGAGGCGCGGGCCGGAATGACTTGCAGGCCGGTTCGGGGCCGCTAGGCTTCGAAACAACAGAATAAAGGGGAGGGCGCGATGACCCATGTTTTGGCCATCGACCAGGGCACCACATCAAGCCGGGCAATCATCTTCGACGGCGATCTGACGCCGGTTGCCACGGCGCAGGAGGAGTTTGCCCAGCATTTCCCGGCCTCGGGCTGGGTCGAACATGATCCGGGCGATATCTGGGCGACGACGGCGGCGACCTGCCGGGAAGCCATCGAGCGGGCTGGGTTGGGACCCGAAGACATCGCGGCCATCGGCATCACCAATCAGCGCGAAACCGTGGTTGTGTGGGATCGGGAGACGGGCAAACCCATCCATAATGCAATTGTCTGGCAAGACCGGCGCACCGCTGAGATGTGCGCACGGCTGAAGGCCGAAGGGCATGAGCCGATGGTGCAGGAGAAGACCGGGCTTCTGCTCGACCCCTATTTCTCGGGCACGAAGCTCGCCTGGCTTCTGGAGAATGTGGAGGGCGCCCGGGCAAAGGCCGAGGCGGGGCAACTGGCCTTCGGGACCATCGACTGCTTCCTGATCTGGAAACTGACTGGTGGCGCGTCTCATGTGACTGACGCGACGAATGCGGCGCGAACGTTGCTCTACAACATCCGCGAAGGTGCTTGGGATGCTGAGATTTGCCAGCTTCTAAACATTCCCATGGGGATGCTGCCCGTGGTGAAGGATTGCGCGGCGGAGTTTGGGATGACACGCGCGGACCTCTTCGGCAAACCTCTGCCGATCCTAGGTGTGGCAGGGGACCAACAGGCCGCCACGCTTGGCCAGGCTTGTTTCCAACCGGGGATGTTGAAATCCACCTATGGCACCGGCTGTTTCGCGCTTCTGAATACGGGCGAGACGTTGGTGGAAAGCCAGAACCGGATGCTGGGGACGATCGCGTATCAGTTCGACGGCAAACCGACCTATGCGTTGGAGGGCTCGATCTTCATCGCGGGTGCAGTGGTGCAATGGCTGCGCGATGGGCTGAAGATCATCCGGGAGGCCGGTGAGACCCAAGGCCTGGCCGAAGCGGCGGATGAGACCGAAGAGCTTTACCTGGTCCCGGCTTTTGTTGGGCTTGGCGCGCCGTATTGGGATCCGGAGTGCCGTGGGGCCGTCTATGGGCTGACCCGTGGCTCAGGACCCGCGGAATTTGCGCGCGCCGCGCTGGAAAGCGTCGGCTTCCAGACCCGCGATCTGTGGGAGGCGATGCGCGCCGATTGGCAAGGTGCGGGCGGCGATCAGGTACTGAGGGTTGATGGCGGGATGAGCGCGTCGGATTGGACCATGCAGTTTCTGGCCGACATCCTGGGCGCGCCGGTGGATCGGCCCAAGGTGTTGGAGACCACGGCGCTCGGCGCGGCTTGGGTCGCGGGCATGAAGGCGGGCGTTTATCCTGATGAGGAGGGGTTTGCCGCCACTTGGGCGCTCGACCGGACGTTCACACCCAAGATGGAGGAGGTAGAGCGCGCGCGGCGCTATGCCGGGTGGAAAGACGCCGTCGCGCGGACCTTGAGCCATTAGCAGGGGCCGCGCCGCCTCAAGCCCCCGGTTCCCGGGCGCCATCTGCGGCGCGGGTGGCAGCGGCGATGCCCCTGCCATGCCTCCGGCGGGAGTATTTCTGCAAGCAAAGACGAGGGGATGCGTCTCTCATCGTCTTTGCTTCTCAAATACTCAAAATGTCCCTCCCTTGGTCCTGTGCAAGCGGCCGACGGGGTGTGCTAGCCTCGGTTCCCGCGCTCCAGATAGCTGCGCGCTTCTTCGGCGGTCTCAAACACATGAGGGGCGTTGTCGCGGGCCAATGTCTTGCCGAGTTTCAAACGCATGAAGGCTGAGTGGGAGTAGCGCGAGACCGTGCCGTAGAACCGGTCCTCCAGCTCGGCGACAAGCGCGGCATAGCTCTCCTCCACATCCTCATCGATCCGGGCGCCGTCATAGTTCACGATCACATCGACCCGTGATTTGAGCGGGGCGCAAAGGGCCTCGACCCGGGCGCCGATACGGGTAACATCGTCCTCGCTGCGGATGCGGAGTTTCTCGAAATTGATGAAGAGACGCGTGGCGTCTGCGTTCAGCGCAATCCGGTCTTCGAGGTCGAGATGCAGGAGATCGGTTTTTAGCTCCATCAGGTCATCGGTGAAGATGCGCGAGTCCATTTGGGCGACCTCTCCGATCACCGGGTGGAAGGCCATATGGGCCAAGATGTCAGTCTCCAGATCGACGCCCGGGGCCAATTCGGTTAGTCGGAGGCCGTCTGCGCAGAGATCGAAGACGCAGCGTTCGGTGACGTAGAGGATGGGTTTGCCCAAGGCGCGGGGGCCGGAGAAGGTGATTTGCTGCACCGTATCCTGGAATTTCCTGGCGCGGCCTTCCTGGGCGATGGTGAGTGCGCCGTCTGAGAGCGCGATATCCAGGCCACCCGCCGTGAAGGTCCCGGCAAAGACGACGCGGGCGGCGTTCTGGCTGATATTGATGAAGCCGCCCGCGCCCGCGAGCCGCGTGCCGAAGCGGGAGACGTTCACATTTCCAGCGGCATCCGCCTCGGCCATCCCAAGGACGGCCAGATCAAGCCCGCCGCCATCGTAGAAATCGAATTGCGCGTTTTGCGGGATGATCGCGTCGGTATTGGTGGCGGCGCCGAAATCGAGGCCTGAGGCGGGGCGGCCACCGACGACGCCGGGTTCAGCGGTGAGGGTTACATGATCCAGCAACCCCTCTTCCTCAGCCACGGCGGCGACACCTTCGGGCATCCCGATGCCAAGATTGACGACCCCGTTCACCGGCAGTTCGAAGGCTGCGCGCCTTGCGATGATCTTCCGCGCGTCAAGCGCCATGGGGGCCGATACCCCGGCGGGCGCCCGGAATTGCCCGGCGAAGAGGTGGGAGTAAGGCGTGGCGTAGGTTTGCATATGGTGCTCGGGCTCAGCGATCACGACCGCGTCGACCAAGGCGGCGGGCAGGATCACGTCGCGCGGGTTCAAAGCGCCGCGCGCCGCAATGCGTTCGACCTGGACGATGACCACGCCGCCGGAGTTTCGTGTGGCCATGGCTTGGGCGAGATTGTCGATGACAAGGGCCTCCCGCTCCAGCGTCACGTTGCCCGCGGGGTCCGCTGTGGTGCCACGCAGAAGCGCCACTTGAATTGGGCGCGCGTGGTAGAACAGCTGCTCTCGGCCCGCGATCTCCATCAACTCCACGATGTCATCCGTGGTTTGCGGGTTGATCTTGCCGCCATCAAGGCGCGGATCGACGAAGGTGCCGAGGCCCACATGGGTGACAGTCCCCGGTTTGCCTGCGGCGATGTCGCGATACAGCTGGCTGATCACGCCTTGGGGCAGGTTATAGGCCTCGATCAACCCGTTGGTCGCCAATTGACCCACCTTGGGGATGAGGCCCCAATGCCCGCCGATCACACGCGCGAGCAGCCCCTCATGGCCAAGCCGGTTTAACCCCCGATCGGCGCCATCTCCCTGGCCTGCCGCGAAGAAAAGCGTGAGGTCGCGGGGGCCGCCCGTGTCGAGGAAGCGCGTCTCAAGCGCCGCAAGCAATTGATCGGGAACGCCGATGCCGACGAAGCCTGAGGTGGTGACCGTGTCACCGTCACTGACCAGGGCCGCGGCTTCGGCGGCCGTGACGATTTTGTCCTTCATGGGTGCCCTCCCTCTCCTCCACCGGTCAGGCTAACACGCGGGAGGGGGGATCAGGCAATCTTAGGGCGCGTCGGGGCCTGAATTCATCCCGTCGAACACCTCTTTGGCGATGCGGATTGCGCTGTTGGCGGCGGGGACACCGGCATAGATCGCGACATGGAGGAGCGCCTCGCGGATATCCGCCTCACTGGCGCCGGTATTGGCGGTTGCGCGGATATGCATCGCCAGTTCTTCGTCGTGGCCAAGGGCTGCCAGGATCGCGATGGTCACAATCGAGCGCTCCCGGTGCGGCCAATCGGGGCGGGACCAGAGATGGCCCCAGGCGGCCTCGGTGATCAGCTCTTGAAACGGGGCGTCGAAGGCGGTGCGGTTCGCCTCGGCCCGGTCCACATGGGCATTGCCCAGAACCGTGCGGCGCGTCGCCATTCCTTGTTCCCAACGATCGGTCATACTGGCCCTTTCCCTTGCCTTCGCGCAGACTGGCGGAAGTCGCAGCGCTTGGCCAGGGGGCGGGGATGAGAACCAGTTTGCGGGTGGCGATGGGGCAGATGACCTCGGGCGACACCCATGAGTTGAATATCGCGACGCTGGACGAGATGGCGGCACGGGCGCGCGAGGCTGGGGCGGAGCTTCTGGCGCTTCCCGAAGTGGCCGGGCTGATGAATAGGAACGCGGCAGCGGCGCGGGAGATGGTGGTGGCGGCGGACACGGACCCGTTTCTGGCGCGCGCGCGGGCGCTGTCGGCGGAACTGGGGCTGTGGATGCAGCCCGGGACCGTGCCGGTGACCGGTGCGGAGGGCAAGTTCCGCAACCACGGGGTGTTGATTGATGACACAGGCGCGGTGCGGGCGGGGTATGACAAGATCCACCTCTTCGATGTGGCGCTGGAGGGGCAGCGACCGATTGGCGAGTCGAAGCGGTTCGAGGCCGGGACCGAAGGGGTGGTGGTGGAGACACCTTGGGGGCGTTGGGGCCTCAGCATCTGTTATGATCTGCGGTTTCCGGGGCTTTACCGGGATTATGCACAAGCGGGCGCGGGGCTGATCTTCATCCCGTCGGCCTTTACTGTCCCCACCGGCCGCGCCCATTGGGAGGTCTTGCTGCGGGCGCGGGCGATTGAGACCGGGTCATTCATCATTGCGGCGGCGCAGGTGGGGCACCATGCGGATGGGCGCGAGACTTGGGGCCATTCGATGATTGTGGACCCTTGGGGCGAGGTGCTCTGCGATATGGGTGGAGAGGCGCCTGGCCTGGCGGTGGTCGATCTGGATTTGCGGAAGGTCGAGGCGGCGCGGGCGCAGATTCCGTCTTTGACCCATGATCGGGTGTATCGGCTGCGGGTGGTCTGAGCCCTCGCGTCGGTGGGGCGGACCTCGTCAAGCTCCGTTCCGGAGCCCTCCTCGGCCCGCAATGCCTCCGGCGGGAGGTATTTGGGAAGCAAAGAGGGAGGTGTGAGGACTGTCTGGGAAAGCCTCCAGTGGAGGTCTTCAGGCCTGAGCGGGCGGAGCCTCCGACGGGGGCGGCGCGACTTATGACGCTACCGCCTCGGGCGTCGCGGCTGCGAAAGCCGGATGATCCGCGCAGGTCGCCTGGACGGCGCGGATGCGGGGGCAGTCGGTGTAGTCAGCGCCCCACCGGTCGGCATTGTAGAGTTGCGGGACCAGGCAGAGATCGGGCAGGC
>JANQNZ010000074.1 GCA_028279315.1 Rhodophyticola sp.
GTGGACACGCTGAAAGCCGGAAACGCCGCCCTTCTGATCCGCGGCGCGGCCCTGACCGACCCGCTTCTGACCCGCGCCGCGCAGATCACGCACGCCACCGGCGCCCGGCTGATGGCGCCCCTCCAAGTCCCGCGCCTGGCCCGGGGCGCAGGCCGCGCCCGGGTTCAAATGCAGCCTTATGTGGTGGAGTTGAACGTCGCCGCCCATGAGGGGCTGGACGCAATTGTCCTTTGCGGCTCTGAGGCCCCGGTCAATTTCTTCGCCTATCCCGGAAAACCAAGCGTCCCCACCCCGCCCGGCTGCGCGATCCACGATCTCTGCGTGCCTGAGATGGATGTCGGCTGGACCATCAACGCCCTGGCCGAGGCGCTGGACTTGCCGGAAGATGCGCCCTTTGAGACAGCCCCGCTGGACCTACCCGACCAGCCAACCGGCGCGATGAGCCTCGAAAAGGTGGCCGATGCCATTGCTGCGCTTCTGCCCGAAAACGCGATCATCTCCAACGAAGCCGTCACCAGCGCCGCGCCGATCTTCGCGGCGACCACCACCGCCCGGCCCCATGACCTGTTGGTCACCACGGGCGGCGCCATCGGTCAAGGCTTGCCAGTGGCGACCGGCGCCGCTGTGGCCTGCCCCGACCGGCCCGTCGTGGCGCTGATCGGCGATGGCTCAGCCATGTACACGCTGCAATCGCTCTGGACCATGGCGCGGGAGCGGCTCAACGTCACCACACTCATCTTCGCCAATCGCGGCTATCAGATCCTGCGCGGGGAGTTGGACAATCTGGGTGTCGCCCAAGTGGGCCGCAACGCGCAGCGCATGTTCGATGTGGACGACCCGCTGCTGGATTGGGTGTCGCTGGCGGAAGGCCATGGCGTCCCGGGGCGCCGTGCCGTGACCGCCGATGATCTCGTGGCGGCCCTGCAAGAGGCCTTCGACACACCCGGCCCCCATCTCATTGAAATCGTGCTTTAAATGCGGCGGTTGGGGCGCGCGCTGACGGCGCTCCTTTGGGCGGTGCTGGCAATCTGGGGCGGCTGGTGGCTGCTGTCCGATCCACGCAGCCCGCTGCCTGATCATTGGAACCCGCTGACCCCGCTCGATATAGCCGCACCCCTCACGCCGCTCACCGATCTGAAACTCCGCGCCGCG
This sequence comes from Rhodophyticola sp., assembly GCA_028279315.1. Lineage (GTDB taxonomy): Bacteria > Pseudomonadota > Alphaproteobacteria > Rhodobacterales > Rhodobacteraceae > Rhodophyticola. Next base: position 1,153 of record JANQNZ010000074.1, read on the forward strand.
CTTCGGACCCCGGACACCTGTTTCGCCGCGCTCGAAGGCCATGCCGCCCTGACCCGCATGGACCCGTTTCGCGAAAGCGAAAGCTGTTTCATCGACCCGCGACTGGAGCTTAACCGCGTCGGCCAAGCCACCCTCAGCCCCGTCGAGACCACCTGCGCCGTGGCCCTGCGCCTGGCGATGTGGGAGCGTCACAGCTTGCAACAGGCCGCCGAGATTGAGCTTGGCGCCGCCGTCACCACCCTCCGCCACCTCTCAAGCTACAGTTGCCGCCCAATCCGCACCATGGCGGGGGACGGCACAAGGATGAGCAGCCATGCCACCGCGGAAGCCATAGACATCCGCGGCGTGGTTCTGGCCGATGGCCGGCAGATCGACCTCTTGGACAATTGGGAGGGCGAGAGCGCCGCGGCGCGATTCAACCGCGACATCCGCGATGGCGCCTGCCGCTGGTTCGTCACGGTGCTGGGGCCGGAGTTCAACCGCCTCCACGCCAACCATTTCCACCTGCAATCCACCGGCTGGGGCACCTGCCGATGAGACGCCCGCTCGGACCTGAAAACCTCCACTGGACGTTTCCCGAGACGGCCCTGCCCCACTCCTCTTTGCTTCGTAAATACCTCCCGCCGGAGGCACAGCGCGGCGAGGAGGGCTCCAAAGGAGCTTGACGAGCCGCGCCGCTACGAGCGCGGATACCCGCGCTCAACCGGTCTCTCCATCGCAATCCGCTGCGGTTTGGGGTCGGCCTCCGCCACCTCGACAAACCCAAGCCGGTGATAAAACGCCACCGTTTCCTGCATCGCGGTATGGGTGAAAAGGTACAGACGCGAGACCCCCTGGGCGACCGCCTCTGCCTCCGCCGCCGCGATCAATTTGCGCCCGAGTCCGCGCCCTTGGGCGGCGGGCGACACGGCGAGATTTTCGATCAGGACAGCGTCGTCAGCGGCGCGCAGGACAATCAGCCCCAGAATCTCGCCTGCCTCCTCCCACACCTGCACGGCGCCCGAGACGATGACCGCCGCGTAATCATCGGCCATCGGTGGCGGCTCCCGACCCAGGCGCGGCGTGAAGACCTCATAAGCCGCGCGGATGAGCGCCGTGACGGCAGGCGCATCCGCCGGGGTGGCTGGGCGGAGGCTCATGGGCCTGTCAGAGGCGAGACAAAACCCTCCCGGATCACCTCTGGATCATAGGCTTTCCGGGCAAAGACCTCCCGCACCATCGGCTCAAAATGCTCCAACGCCTCGGCCTCGTAATCGGGGTCGAAGCTTGACTGATCCCACCGCTCGCAGAATTCGGCGCAACTGTCGAAACAGGGGTGATCTTTGAACCGGTCCCGCGCGTTCCGGTCCCAGCCATAGTGATGCGCGTAATAGAGCATCTGGAAAACCCCGTGATGCTCCACCACCCAGG
>JANQNZ010000082.1 GCA_028279315.1 Rhodophyticola sp.
CCCGCCCTTCTCCTTCCCCCACCCGGAATCAAGCCGAAGGCGCCGGGCATCGACAGGCCGCCCGGGCGGTCTGGCGATTGGGTGAAGCTTGGTGCTGAGATCGGAGTGAGGCCGGATGTGGCTGCCATAAAGTGCTGCCGCTCGGGTGTTGGATCGCCAGCCCTCGGCCTGTCGATGCCCGGCTTCATGTTGCGCCTGGGGGAGCGCCGTTCATTCCAGCGATCCAGTTACAACCCGACGCCGCCCAATGATCTAACCCAATGCTGCAATCAGGCGGGCCAGTCGGGCGCGCCCGACATCCTCCAGCCAGGTGCGCAGACCATCCTCACCCGCCGTCCCAAAGACGCCAACGGCATCGGCCCAGATCGCCCGGCCGCACATGAAGCCATCGAAACCCACGCCCGCCTCCCGCGCCAGGTGCAGCGACGCTTCAAACGCCTCAAAAGTAACCCCTGCGCTCAGATAGACTAGACCCAACCCGTCCGCCGGGGCCGCGGCCTTTCGAAACGCGGCCAGGGCGTCGGCCCGGCTCATCTCGGGCGCACCGAACCCCTCCACAAAGGCCAGGTCCACCGGCACCTCCACCTTCAGGACATCAACGCAATACTGAGGCGCCGCAAAGACCGCTGTCGCGCGTTCCACAAGACCGGGCTTGGCCATCGCATATTCCACCGTCCCGGGTTTCAGCACCGGATGATAGACCAAAGGCTCCATCAAGAACCGCACATCCGCCGCCCGGCATCGCGCGCCGATATCGGCGACCAGTGACTCCTTCTTTGCATTTAGCACGGGGTCATCATCCGGTGCGTAATACATGAAGAATTTCAACTGCTTGACCCCAAGCTCAGGGTAATCATCCACCGACAATCCATCCGGCAGAACTGTGATCCGATCCGCGTCCGAGATGTGATAGACATCCGCCTCGAAAGCCAACATGGGCGCGCAGTCCTTGGGGTAATTGGCCAGAAGTTCCGGACCACAGGCGGCGTCTAGAAGGACGGTGCTGGCGGCGGGGCCAAGAGTTTCCAGTACCGCACGTTTGAAGGTCAGAAGATCCCCTTGCCTGCCTGATGCGCCCCGAGCCTCGGCAATCGCGGCCTCCAGCCCGCTTCCCGCATCGACGGCGACGCCATGGATCGGAGCGCGCATGGGCCTACCCACCTCCGCCCTGAATGACCGGGAATTGCGGCGCGCCATGAGGCGCGCGCCAGAAGCGCAGCATCTGAGGCGTCGGCAGAAGCAGCGAGATCGAAAAGCCGCCCATCTCTTGCGTCGTGGAATAAGACCCGATCATCGGGCTGGTGAGGGTCACGCCGCGCTCGGCCAGGACGCCCGCGGTTTCGCCATAGATGGTCAGAAGCTCCATCATCGTGGTCCCGCCCGAGCCGTTGATGAGGGCAACCGCCTCCGCCCCGTCGGGGATCGGGCGATCCTCCAAAAGCGCGTCCACCATATAGCGCACCAGATCTCGGGCAGGGGCCATTTTGCGCCGGCCCGAGCCGCGTTCGCCATGGACACCCATGCCGATGGCCACCTCGTCATCCGGCAGGTCGAACATCGCGTCACCAGTCAAAGGCGAGGTCCCGGGGCGGAGGGCGGCGCCAAGCGTCCGGGTGGCATCCCGCACCGCCTCACCCAAGGCAACCAGATCATCAAGCGCCATCCCTTCCTCGGCAGCGGCGCCCAAGATCTTATAGATGAAGATCGTGCCCGCGGCGCCGCGCCGATCCCCCTCCTGCCCCTTGGGGGCCGAGGAGATATCGTCATACATCAGCAGCGGGCGCGCATCGATCCCATCGTCCTGCGCCAGAAGCGCCGCGCCATTGCCGTTGATCACGTCCCCTTCGTGGCGCGAGATCAGAAGGACGGCCCCGGCCGCTCCGGTGACCTCTTCAATCCCCTCCAAAATCGCGTCGGCCGAGGGTGCCGCGAAGACATCGCCGACCACATTGGCGTCCAAAAGCCCCTCCCCCACGAACCCCATGGCAATCGGCTCATGGCCTGAGCCATTGCCGATCAGAAGCGCCACCTTGCCATCCGGGCCTTTGGTGCGAAGGTCCCGGCGGCGGACCACGCGCGGGCTGGCGCCAAACGCGACCTGATCCGGGAACGCCGCGATAAAGCCCGCAATCATGTCATCGGCCATCGTCTCGCGGCTGTTGAAGACCTTCTTCATGCGTCCCCTCCGTGACGGTCGGCCCAGATTCTTAGAAGCTCGGTGACCGAGGTTGCGCCCGCATCCACATGGCCCACGCCTGCGCCTTCCACGTACCTTGCCCGACCCCGTTTCGCGGTCATCTCCACGGTTGCCGCCCGGCCCTGATCCGCGGCCTCTGCTGCCGCCGCCAAACTCTCCGCCTCAGCCGCCGGAAGAAGCGCGTCGAGCATGGTTTTGTCCCCCGGTTTGGCCTGGCCAATCAGCGCGATCTTCTCTGCGGCCTCGGCCAGGGACGGCCCCACCGGCGCCCCCGCGTCGATCCGGGTCAGCGCCGCAATCACTTGCGCAAAGAGCGAGCCCGAGGCCCCACCCGCCGCCTTGCGGAAGGCCTTTTCGGGCGCATCGTCCGCCGCTGCCGCCGCGCGCAGGCCCTTCAGCATGGTCGCGCCGTGATCGCCATCACCCGCCGCCGCGTCGAGCGCGTTCAACTGATCTTCCAGCGCCTCAAACCGGGCGACGGCGGCGGCCAAGATGTCGGTCATCCAAACGTCTCCCGCATAAAGGCCAGAGCCTGGCGTGCGGCCTCCGTCGCATCGGGCTCGATATCGCGCCAGATATTCAGATCGGTGCTGGCCGGGTTGCCGGCGACCACAAACATCTCGGCCACGACCCAGCCGTCATAGCCCGCATCGGCCAGCCCCGCGCGCACGTCTTCCCACGGCACATGGCCCGAACCGGGCACCCCCCGGTCGTTGTCGGAGACGTGGAAATGCACCAGCGCGTCACCCGCACCTGCGATGGCCGCGCGGATATCCTTCTCCTCGATATTCAGATGAAACGTGTCCAGAAGCGCCCCGATCCGGGGGGAGCCGGTGGCGCGGGCCAGCGCCACGGCATCGACCGCGGTGTTCAGAAGGTCCGTCTCAAACCGGTTCAGCGCCTCAAGGCCCAGAGTCACCCCATGGCGTTCAAGTGTGGCATCGACGGCCCCAAGTGCCTCGGCGGATCGGGCAAGCCGCGCGTCTCGGTTGAGCGGATCGAATTGGCCCCAAGGCGCGAAGAGCACACCGGCCAACCCCTCCGCCCCGATCTTGGCCGCCGTCTCAATCGCCCAGTTGAGATAG
>JANQNZ010000089.1 GCA_028279315.1 Rhodophyticola sp.
GCAGGGGCGTCAAAACAACGCGCTCCACCGCCTCTGCCGCGCCGGCCTCTGCCATGGCATCGAGAACCGCGACCATGCGTGCCGCCTCTTTTGAGCGGCCCTGCACATAGCCATGACCGACAGAGCCGCAGGGCAATCGCACCGACATACGTGTCACCGACATCTCACCCAGATTGAAAGGCGCCCCCGTTGCGCCGGCGCGGCCACGGACCATTGCGGTGCCAATCTCAGCTGCGCGCAAGGTGGTGTAATCCGGGACCGGGTTGTCTTCGACGAAACGCGCAAACAGCGGCGCTAAAGCCGTCTCATTCGCTTTCGAGAGCGTCGAAAGCCGCTGCTTCCGGGTCTCAGCGCTGGAAGGGTGTTCGGAAAGAGGATTCGACATCTTGCGGACTTGTCTATTTTTATACAACTATACAAACTTGCTAACGCCGAATCTGTTCTGGCCGCAAGGGCGGATGAGTGAAAGTTTGATGACATGGGACGTTCTGCACTTTGGACCGCGATCCGCGACACGCTGGTGAGGGATATCGGCGAAGGCCATTACGCCCCCGGCCAACGCCTGCCCACCGAAGCGCAACTGGCAGAGCGTTTTGGCGTGAACCGGCACACCGTCCGCCGCGCGATTGCGGATATGGCGGATCAAAACATCGTCTTCTCGCGGCGCGGCGCGGGGGTCTTTGTCCGCCACATTCCGACGCCTTATAGGATCGGACGGCGAACCCGGTTTCGACAGAACCTGGCCGCTGCCGGTCGGGTGGCTGAGCGGCGCATTTTATCTTTGGAAACGCGCGGCGCGAGCGCCCAAGAAGCCAAAGCGCTGCGACTGGCCAAAGGTGACGCGGTCCATGTCTATGAAGGCATCAGCTTGTCTGACGGCGCGCCACTCGCCTTGTTCTGTTCGGTCTTTCCAGCGGATCGTTTCCCCAAGATCCTGGAGCACCTTACGGAAAACGGATCGGTCACGGCTGCGCTCGCCGCACATGGGGTTTCAGACTACACACGAAAATCCACGGAAATCACCGCCAAGGCTGCATCGAAGACCCATGCGACCCTGCTGGAACTGCCGGTTGGTGACCCCCTGCTTCGGACGGTTGCGATCAACATCGACTCTGCGGGCAAACCGGTTGAATTTGGTCGCACGTGGTTCGCAGCCGATCGCGTGACGCTGATGACGGGCGACGCTTAGCGAACTTGCGCATCGCCGCAACTGCCTGATCGTTCCGGCAGCGAGGGATCTTTCCGGCGCGGTCACGTTTGTCCGGGATCAATCAGAGAGTTACGACCGCCCAACATATGTCGCCATTGCCTCAGCGGCGCCGTCTCGCCAGACCATGTTCAGCCAACGCTCAAACGCTGTTGAGAACACGTCATCATTTGCGATAGGGCCGTAGATGTCCGATTGCTCAAGCCAAGCCCGCGGGCGTGACTTAGCCGCCGCCGCCGACTTCTGAATTGCGCTCCATCGTGGGTCATTCGCGGCAATCTTCGTGCCGTCCTCGCGGGTGCCTTCGCACATCCGTGCCCAAAGCGCCTCGACCAGGGCGAGGCCGTCCACCGAGGCTCCGGCGGACAGGGCGTCCTGAAGGATAGGCAAAACAAACCCGGTATGTCGGGACGAGCCGTCGAAGGCCACCCGGCGGCTGGTATCCCGGATCGCCGAGTTGGCAAAGCGGCGCTCAACGAGGTTTAGGTAATCCTCTGGCGCCATGCCCGGCACCGGGTCGACGTAAGGCAAGATCTCTTCAGTCTGAACTTTTCGGAAAAACGGTGCGACGGTCGGGTCGGCCATGCAGTCGGCGATTGTCGCCAAGGACAAGAGCTCGCCCGCATTGGCCAAGACCTGATGCCCGGCATTGAGGACCCGGATCTTCATCATCTCATAGGCGTGGACGTCCTCGGTGAAGGTCGCGCCCACCTTGTCCCAATCCGGGCGGCCTGCGCAGAAGCGGTCTTCCAACACCCATTGGCGGTAGTTTTCGTGGCTCACCGGTGCGGCATCCGCGATGCCAAGCCCCCGCGCCAAAGACAATTCCGCGGCGCCGGTGGCGGGCACGATGCAGTCGACCATGGAGTTTGGGAAAGCGCCCTCCGCGTCGATCCAGTCGGCAAGTGCAGGGTCGGTCAAGCGTGCCAACCCGGTCAGGACCTCGCGCAGGATGGCGCCACTACCGCTGAGATTGTCGCAGCTGAGCCCGGTGAACGGCCCCTGCCCCGCCGCCCGGCGCAGGCGCAGCGCCGCCACCATCGCGCCAAAGGCGGTGCGGGGACGATCCGGGTTTTGCACGTCGTGGCGGATATCGGGATGGGCTGCGTCGAGGCCCCCCGTCTTGGGGTCGACATAATAGCCGCCCTCGGTGATCGTGAGCGCCACGATGCGAATGGTCGGATCAGCCATCGCCCGGATCAAAGCGCCGTTGTGGTCCTCGATTGGCAGATAGTCGATCATCGGGCCGATCACTTCGGCAGAGACATGATCGGGCGCCAGTTCGATCAACGTGGTCAGACAGTCCTGCACGATCAGCTTTTCCCGCATCGTGCTGTCATAGGGGCGGACCCCGGCGCCGAGGATGGCCCAGTCCAGCGCCTCGCCCATCTGCATCAACCGGTGCAGATACCAGGCCTGATGCGCGCGGTGGAAATTCCCCAATCCGATATGAACAATGCCCGGCGTAAGGCGGCGGCGACTATAGGTCGGGCGGCCAACGCCATCGGGGAGATGGTCGAGCACCGCCTCCGACAAGGGCACCGGATCAGGTGCAAGATCGTCCCTCAACTCATCCATTGCCCGCCATCGACATTGTAACATTGCGCAACGATATACGCGGCCTCATCGCTGGCCAGGAACACCGCCATGCCGGTCAGGTCCTCGGCGCGGCCCATGCGCCCATAAGGCACGGCCTCACCCACCTCTTTCTTCTTCTGCCCCGGCGCTTTGCCTTCGTATTTGGCGAAGAAGGCATCGACACCGTCCCAATGTTCCCCCTCGACCACACCAGGCGAGATCGCGTTCACGTTGATCCCGTGTTTGATCAGGTTCAGGCCCGCCGATTGGGTCAGGCTGATGACAGCCGCCTTCGTGGCGCAATAGACGGCGACCAGCGGCTCCCCCCGCCGCCCGGCTTGGGAGGCCATGTTGATGATGCGGCCACGAATGCGCCGGTCGATCATGTGCTGGGCGACGGCCTGCATGGTAAAGAGCGTCCCCGCCACGTTAATGTCGAAGACGCGCTGATACTCCGCTCGGTCGATCTCGACCAAGGGCGCCGCGTTGAAGATCGCGGCGTTGTTAATGAGGATGTCGATCTGTCCAAGCCCGTCGATTGTGCGGGCCAGGCCTGCATCGATGCTGTCCTGCCGGGTCACGTCCATTTCGACGGCCAAGGCCGCATCACCGATCTCGGCAGCAGTCTGCTCTGCCCGATGCACATCGACATCGGCGATGGCCACGCGGGCGCCTTCCCGCACATAGGCTTCGGCAAAGGCGCGCCCAATGCCCCGGGCGGCCCCGGTGATCAAGGCCGACTTGCCGGCCAAGCGGGTCATGCGACGCGCAGCCCTTGGGCGTCGAACCGATGCAGATGCTCCGGATCCGGGCTAAGGAAGACCTTGTCGCCGTAACTCAGATCAACCTCGCCGCCGACGCGGACGGTGATCGGCTCCTCCATCCCTTCGCAGGTCACGTGGAAGAACGTGTCCGATCCCAGATGCTCCGACACGCCCACAACCCCGGGCCAGTCGCCCGCATCCGACGAGACGCTCAGATGTTCAGGCCGAATACCAATCGTTGTGGCGTTGTGCGGCGCGGCAATCGCCCCGCCGATCAGGTTCATCTTGGGGGAGCCGATGAAGCCCGCCACAAACAGATTGCGCGGCGTGCGGTAAAGCTCCAGCGGGGAGCCCACCTGTTCGATATTCCCGGCCCTGAGGACAACGATCTTATCGGCCATGGTCATGGCTTCGACCTGGTCATGGGTCACGTAGATCATCGTGGTCTCGAGCCGCTTGTGTAGCTCGGAGATTTCAAGGCGCATCCCCACCCTGAGCGCGGCGTCGAGGTTCGAAAGCGGCTCGTCGAAAAGAAACGCCGCCGGTTCCCGGACGATGGCCCGTCCGATGGCCACGCGCTGACGCTGGCCGCCCGACAATTGGCCGGGCCGGCGTTCCAGGTAATCGGTCAGGTTCAGCACATCCGCCGCGCCTTCAACCCGGCGCGTCTGCTCGGCTGCATCCATCTTTGCCATGCGCAGGGGGAACGCGATGTTCTTGCGCACCGACATATGCGGGTAAAGCGCATAGCTTTGGAACACCATGGCCAGGCCCCGCTTGGCGGGCGGCACCTGGGTGGCTTCCTCCCCGTCGATGCGGATCTCGCCATCGGTCACGTCTTCCAGCCCCGCGATCAGCCGCAGAAGCGTGGACTTGCCACAGCCCGAGGGGCCGACGAAGACCACAAACTCCCCATCGTTGATCGTCAGGTCCAGCGGCGGGATGACCTCCACTTCGCCAAACGCCTTGCGCACTTTATCAAGCGTGATGCGTCCCATGTCAGTCGCTCCCTATTTCACCGCGCCGAAGGTCAGGCCGCGGACAAGTTGTTTCTGGCTGAACCAGCCAAGGATGAGGATTGGCGCAATCGCCATGGTTGAGGCCGCGCTGAGCTTGGCGAAGAACAGGCCTTCGGGGCTGGAATAGCTGGCGATGAAGGCTGTCAGCGGGGCCGCATCAACCGCGGTCAAGTTCAGCGTCCAGAACGCCTCGTTCCAGGCCAGGATGAAGTTCAGAAGCACGGTTGAGGCGATGCCGGGGACCGCCATGGGCGTGAGGATATAGAGGATCTCTTCGCGCAGCGTCGCGCCATCCATCCGCGCGGCTTCCAGGATCTCGCCCGGGATTTCGCGGAAATAGGTGTAAAGCATCCAGACGATGATCGGCAGGTTGATCAGCATCAGCACCACAACCAGGCCGCCACGGCTGTCCAGAAGGCCCAGTTGGATGAAGAGCAGATAGATTGGGTAAAGGACGCCGACCGCCGGAAGCATCTTGGTGGACAGCATCCACAACAGGATGTCCTTGGTCCGCCGCGAGGGCACAAAGGCCATGGACCAGGCCGCGGGCACCGCGATGATGATCCCCAGAATGGTGGACCCGCCCGCGATGATCACCGAGTTCCAGAGGAAGCGCATATAATCCGACCGCTCCTGCACAACCGCGTAATTCTCCAGCGTCCAGTCGAAATTCAGGAATAAGGGCGGGTTGGCGATCGCCTCCGCCTCGGTTTTGAACGAGGTCAGGATCGTCCAAAGGATCGGGAAGAAGATCAGAAGGCCGATGATCCAGGCAAGGCCGGTATTGAAGGCCTTGCGTTGGGTGGTGACTGCGCGTGCCATGATGTCTCCTCCTCAGCGGTCGAGGTTCTTGCCGACGATGCGCATCAGGAAGAGCGCAACGATATTGGCGAGGATGATGGCGTAGACCCCACCGGCACTGCCCAGGCCCACATTCTGGCTTTCCAGAACGCGCTGGTAGATCAGATAGGTGAGCGTGCGGGTGCCAAAGGCGCCGGCTGTGGTGACGAAGATTTCGGCAAAAACCGCCAGCAGAAAGATCGTCTGGATCAGGATCACGATGGTGATCGCGCGGCTGAGATGCGGCAGGGTGATGAAGCCAAAGCGCGCCAGAGGGCCGGCCCCGTCCATTTCAGCTGCTTCCAACTGCTCACTGTCGAGCGACTGGATGGCGGTGAGCAGGATCAGCGTCGCGAAGGGCAGCCATTGCCAGGACACGATC
>JANQNZ010000112.1 GCA_028279315.1 Rhodophyticola sp.
CGCCGCGGCGGCAGCATAGACTTTGGAGCCCGTCGGCACTGACCCGGTCAGCGACACCTTGGCCACGCACGGATCGGTCGACAGCGCAGCCCCCACAGGCCCATAGCCCTGCACCACATTGATCAGCCCCGGCGGCGCCCCCGCTTCGGTCAGGATTTCAGCCACTTTCAGCGCGCAAAGGGGCGTGGTCTCGGACGGTTTGAACACCATCGCGTTGCCGCAGGCGAGCGCGGGCGCCGTTTTCCAGCAGATGATCTGGGTTGGATAATTCCACGCGCCGAGGCCCACACAGACCCCAAGCGGTTCCCGAATCGTATAGGCGAAATCGCCGCCGGGAAGCGGGATATGCGCCCCTGTCATCGTCGCCGCATGGGCTGCGAAATACTCCAGCGCATCGGCGCCCGATGTCGCATCGGCCACCAGCGTTTCCTGAAGCGGTTTGCCGGTGTCATAGGTTTCCAGGAGGCTCAACTCCCGGTTTCGCGCGCGGATGATATCGGCGGCTTTGCGCAAGACGCGCGAGCGCTCCGCCCCGCTCATCTTCGCCCAAAGCGCCTGCGCGGATTTGGCCGCTTCCAGGGCCTGATCGACAATCGCGGGCGTGGCGGCGTGAAGGGTGCAGAGCACCTCGCCGGTTGCGGGATAGATCACCGGGATCGGGTCGCCAGCGCGATCCTCGACATAAGTGCCGTTGATGAAATGGCTGGCTTTGGGGGGCGTGAATGTCATTGTCATCCTCATTCGCCGCGCGGGAAGCGTTGGCTTTCCTCAAGCGTGTTCAAATCCATGTGGTTGCGCATGAAGCGCTCGCTGGCCTGTTTCAGGGGCTGGAAATCCCAAGGGTAATACCCGCCTTTGCGAAGCGCCTCATAAACCACCCATCGCCTTGCCTGGCTTTCCCGCACCTGGGCGTCGAAGGCCGCCAAATCCCACCGCGCCTCAGCTTTCGCGCGCAGCGTGGTCACCGTGCCCTGATGGTCCGGGTGATCGGCCAGATTGGTCAGTTCATGGGGGTCGGCGTCGAGATCGAACAGTTGATCGGGGTCCAGCGCGCAGCGTGTGTATTTCCACTTGCCATAGCGCAGGCAGACGAGCGGCGCATAAGACGCCTCAGCCGCATATTCCATCGCCACCGGGCTCTCGCGTTTGGCCCCCTGCCCCAAGGGCACCAGGCTCTCGCCCGTGGTCCAGGGCGCGATGTCCTCCATCGACACGCCGGCCAGATCGCAGAGCGTCGGACAGATATCGATGGTCGAGACCGGATCGGTGACGAGGCCGGGTGCCATGCCAGGCGCCGAAATCATCAGGGGCACCCGGGCGGAGCCCTCATAGAAGCACATTTTAAACCACAGCCCGCGTTCGCCGAGCATATCGCCATGGTCCGAGACAAAGAGGAGGATCGCCTCTTGCCGCGTGGCCTCCAGCGCCGCCATCACCTCGCCGATCTTGTCGTCGAGATAAGAGATATTGGCGAAATAGGCCCGGCGGGAGCGGCGGATATCATCGTCGGTAATGTCGAAGCTGCGCCAGTCATTGGCATCGAAAATCCGCTGCGCATGGGGGTCGTGATCGGCGTAATCCATCGCCGGGACCTGGGGCAGCAGATGGTCGCAATCCTCATAGAGATCCCAGTATTTGCGCCGGGCCACGTAAGGGTCATGGGGGTGCGTGAAACTGACGGTCAGGCACCAGGGGCGCGTGTCCTTGCCGCGGGCCAGGTCATAGAGTTTCTGGGTCGCCTGAAATGCCACCTCATCATCATATTCCAACTGATTGGAAATCTCGGCCACACCAGCGCCTGTCACCGAGCCCATATTGTGATACCACCAATCGATCCGCTCCCCCGGTTTGCGGTAATCGGGGGTCCAGCCGAAATCGGCGGGGTAGATATCGGTGGTCAATCGCTCTTCGAACCCATGCAATTGATCGGGCCCGACAAAATGCATCTTGCCCGAGAGGCAGGTTTGATAGCCTGCGCGGCGCAGATGGTGGGCGTAGGTTGGGATATCGGCGGTAAACTCGGCGGCGTTGTCATAAACCCGGGTTCGAGACGGAAGAAGGCCCGACATGAAGCTCGCCCGGCCCGGCGCGCAAAGCGGGCTGGCGGTGTAGCTGTTGGCGAAGCGGGTGGAGCGGGCGGCCAGTTTCTTCAGGTTGGGCGCGTGGAGCCACTCGGCGGGGCCGTCGGGAAAAAGCGTGCCGTTTAGCTGATCGACCATGAAGATCAGGATATTGGGCCGGGTCATGGGCGCGCCTCCGCAGAAAGATGCGTGTCGAGATAATCGAGGAGGAGCGCGACGGCGTCCGCGCTTGTCAGCCGCTCCGTCCCCAACGCCTGGCGGATATAGAGCCCGTCGATCATCGCCGCGATGCCTCGGGTGAGGTGATCGGCACGACCCCCCACCAGTCTCCGCAGATCATGGCGCAGATTGCTGCGCAGCCGCGCGTGATAGACGCGGAGAAGGCGCGCGGCCTCGTCCGAGCGCTGCGCCTGAACGTAGAAATTCAGCCAGGCCGCCACCACTTCGGGGCGAAAATGGCTGGGGGCGAAACTGGCGCGGATCACCGCCTCCACCCGGGCGCGGGGGGTGTCCGCCATAGTCAGCGCCCCCCGAACCTCGGCCCCGTAAAGCGTCAGCACATGGCGCATGGCGGCGGCAAACATCTGCTCCTTGCCGCCGAAATAATGGTGCGCCAGCGCGCTTGACATGCCCGCGCGCTTTGCAATCTGCGCCACGGTGATGTCTAAGGTTCCTACACGGCCGATCTCGATGATCGTGGCCTCGACCAAAGCGGACCGGCGGAGGGGTTCCATACCGATTTTGGGCACAACCTTCTCCATTGACAGGGCGCGGGGTGAGGCTGGTTAATATTGACTGACGAGTCAATCAAAAAACAGGGAGTGACATGATGCAAAAACTGACAACAAGCTCTGCCATAGCGCTGGTACTGGGCACAGGGATTGCCGCCGCGGACTGTGGCGAGATCACCTTCTCGGATGTCGGCTGGACCGACATCACCGCGACCACGGCAGCGACGACCTATGTTCTGGACGCTTTGGGCTATGAAACGGACATCCAGGTGCTGTCGGTGCCCGTGACCTATACGGCACTGGCGGCAGGCGACATCGATATCTTCCTGGGCAATTGGATGCCGACGATGGAGGCTGATATCGCGCCCTATCGCGAGGCTGGCACGGTCGACACAGTCCGCGCGAACCTGGAAGGCGCGAAATACACGCTGGCCACCAATGCCGCGGGCGCTGCGTTGGGGATCGGGAATTTCGGAGATATCGCCGCAAATCTCGATGCCCTTGAGGGCGAGATCTACGGGATTGAGCCCGGAAATGACGGCAACCGGCTGATCCTGGATATGATCGAGGCGGATGCGTTTGGCCTCAGCGAATTCGAGGTGGTCGAAAGCTCCGAAGCGGGGATGCTGGCCCAGGTGGCCCGTGCCTCGGACCGGGATGAACCGGTGGTGTTCCTGGGTTGGGAGCCGCACCCGATGAACGCAAATTTTGAGCTGACCTATCTGGAAGGCGGCGATGATTGGTTCGGGCCCAATCTGGGCGGCGCGACGGTCTTCACCAACACTTCTGCCGGGTATGTCGATGAATGCCCCAATGTCGGGGCCTTGCTTCAGAATCTTGAATTCACGCTGGCCATGGAAAACGAGATCATGGGCGCGATCCTCAACGATGGCGAGGACCCGCGGGACGCAGCCGAGGCCTGGCTGTCGGCCAATCGGGACGTACTCTCTGGCTGGCTAGATGGCGTGACGACCATGGATGGCGGCGACGCGGTGGCGGCGGTGAACGCCGCGCTGGATGGCTGACTTTTCGGACTGTGGGGGCGCTGATGATGCCCCCACATAGTCAACCGCCGGAAGCAGCCATGACACACCGAGATGCCGGAATTTTGCAAAATTCCGGGCCGGTTTCTTGCAAGAAACCGGACAATGAGAAGGTCCGTGAATGCTCGACTGGATAGAAGACAACAAAATTCCCGTGGGCCGCGTCGCCGCCGATATCTTCGACTGGCTGCAAGTGAACGGCGCGCTGTTTTTTGACGGGCTCTCGGTCCTCCTGGAGGCGATGATCGACGCAATCCTGGCGGTGTTGCAGGACCCCGTTGATATCTCCTGGGCGACGGGGGCGGAGGGGTATCAGCCGCTTTACTCGCCTGATCTGCACCCGTTTCTGATCGTCCTCATTTTCACTGGGCTCGCCTGGTGGCTGCACCGGCGCTGGACGGTCCCGGCGCTGATCTTCGCGGGTTTCCTCTTCATCCTGAACCAAGGTTATTGGGAGGAGACCACCGAAAGCCTGACCCTGGTTCTGTCGGCCTGTGTGGTCTGTATGCTGGTGGGCGTCCCCATCGGCATCGCGGCGGCGCATCGGCCGCGGCTTTATCAAATCCTGCGCCCGATCTTGGACCTGATGCAGACGCTCCCAACCTTTGTCTATCTGATCCCGGCCATTGTGTTCTTCGGGATCGGCATGGTGCCGGGTCTCATCGCCACGGTGATCTTTGTGCTTCCCGCCCCGATCCGGCTGACCCATCTGGGCATCTCCTCCACCCCGCAACCGCTCTTGGAGGCCGCAGACGCCTTTGGCGCCACACCCCGCCAGAAGCTTTGGAAGGTGGAGCTGCCTTACGCCCTGCCCCAGATCATGACGGGCCTCAACCAGACCATCATGCTGTCGCTCTCCATGGTGGTGATTGCGGCCCTTGTCGGCGCGGACGGGTTGGGCGTGCCGGTGGTGCGCGCGCTGAACTCGGTCAACACCTCGCTTGGGTTCGAAAGCGGGTTCATCATAGTGGTGGTCGCGATCATGCTGGACCGGATGCTCAGGGTGGAACGGTCATGAGCGTCGCGGTGGAATTCGATAATGTGTCCATCGTTTTTGGGGAGAAGCCTGACACCGCTCTACCGCTTATGGATGACGGCCAAAGCCGCCATGACGTGCAGGCGGCGACGGGCCAGGTTCTCGGTGTCCATGACTGCAAGCTCGACGTCGAGGAAGGGGAAATCCTGGTCCTCATGGGCCTTTCGGGCTCGGGCAAATCCACGCTGCTGAGGGCCGTGAACGGCCTCAACCCCGTTGTGCGCGGGGCCGTGCGGGTGAATGACGGGAGTGGCATGGTTGACGTGACCCATGCCGATGCGTCCACGCTCCGCCGCCTGCGGCAGAGCCATATCGCCATGGTGTTCCAGCAATTCGGCCTTCTGCCTTGGCGCACGGTGCGGGAGAATGTGGGCTTAGGTCTGGAATTGGGCGGGATCAGCGCCGCCGACCGCAAGGACCGGGTGGATCGGCAATTGGCGCTGGTCGGCTTGACCGATTGGGCGGAGCGGAAGGTGGGCGATTTATCCGGCGGCATGCAGCAGCGCGTGGGCCTCGCCCGCGCCTTTGTCACCGACGCGCCGATCCTTCTGATGGATGAGCCGTTTTCGGCACTCGACCCGTTGATCCGGACACGGCTGCAGGACGAGTTGATCGAGCTGCAACAGACCCTGAAACGCACCATCATCTTCGTCAGCCACGATCTGGACGAGGCGTTCAAACTGGGCGACCGGATCGCGATTATGGAGGGCGGGCGGATCGTGCAATGCGGGACGCCGAAGGATATCTACTCCGATCCGGCGGATGCCTATGTGTCGGATTTTGTGGCCCATATGAACCCGCTTGGCGTGCTCTGCGCGCGCGATGTGATGGTGCCGGTCGAGGGCACGCCGACCCATTGGGTGGGGCCGGATGAGGACATCCGCCATGTCATGGAGATGATCGGCGGCGCGGATCATCCGGTGGGTGTGGAGGAAGATGGCAAGGCGATTGGGCAGGTGACCAAGGATCGGGTGTTGGCGAAGCTGCTGGACCCGCGGGGTGGGTGACCCTCTTCCATTGCCATCATCGCCGATTGGGTCTTGGCGCTGATGAGGCGCGGAACAAGGCGAAGCCGCCGCGCCCGCGCATGGCCGTCCGGGCGGCCAGGCGCTTTGCCACCCTCGCGCACCGATCATTTGGAGCAATGACTGGACGACCATAAAGCGCGCCGATCAAGTGTAGCGTCCGCCTGTCCCCGGCCATGCCCGGGCGCGGCTCCCGCTGTACCCATGTCCAGCCTTCCTAAACCTCCCCCGCCTCCTCCAACACCTTCCGCGCCACCCGGAAACACTCCAGCGCTTGCGGCACCCCGCAATAGATCCCCACCACATGGATCGCGGCCCGGATCTCTTCCTTCGTCACGCCATTGTTCAGCGCGCCCCGGCAATGGGTCTCCCACTCCTGCATCTTGCCCAAGGCCCCGATCATAGCGAGGTTCATTAGGCTGCGCGTCTTGGGATCGAGCGCATCATCGCCCCAGCCAAAGCCCCAGCACCAGGCTGTCATCGCCTCTTGAAAGGGCCGAGTGAAGTCATCGGCGGCGGCCAGGTTCTTCTCCACATACTCCGCACCAAGCGTCGCCTTACGTGCCGCCAAACCACGCTCAAAAAGGTCGTCATCCATGGACCTGCCCCTCTCGCTGAAAAAGAAAAACGGGCCCCGAAATCTCTCCCGGGGCCCGCTTGCGGTTTTCAGATCATTCGGCCGGTTCGGCCGTGCCATCCTCCTCTCGATGGGTTGTCGGCAATCCAGCAGCCTCGCGCCGTCCATCGCGCCAGATGGCCTTCAGAAGCGAAAGCCCCATCAGCACCATCACCGCGCTGAACGGCAGGGCGCCGATCACCATCGCGGTCTGGATCGCGCCCAAACCGCCCGCGATGATCAACCCGCCGACCACCAGCGCGAGCGCCGCCCCCCAGAAGAGGATATGCGGGCGCGCCTTCGGCCCCTCATCACCAGCGGCATTGATCGTATTGATGATCAGAACCGCGGAGTCCGCTGAGGTCACCAGATAGGTCAGAAGCAGGATCACCACGATCACCGACATCACCCAAGCGAGGTTCTCGCTGAGGAGCACCGCCAGCGTCGCAAACAGCTGATCCGACGACCCTGCGCCCGCGATGGAACCTGCGGCCTCACCGGTCAGTTCCAGGTCGATGGCGGTGCCGCCGACCATGGCGAACCACAGGAAGCACATCAGCGACGGGATGATCAGCGCGCCGAGGACATATTCGCGGATCGTCCGGCCTTTGGAAATCCGCGCCAGGAACACACCCACGAAAGGTGCAAAGGCGATCCACCAGGCCCAGTAGAAGATGGTCCAGCCACCTTGCCACCCGGCCAGTTGCGCGGCCTCTGAGCCCTCAACCCCATCTGACACCCAGACATTGAAGAGGTTCGCGGGGATCGACACCAGATAGTCGAAGATGCCCACAAAGAGCGCCTGAAGCCCAAAGAAGGTGGAGCCGAAGAGCAGGAAGAAGGCCAGAAGGAAGAAGCTGAGCCCCATATTGATGTTCGACAGCCACTTGATGCCTTTGCCCACGCCCGACAGCGCCGAGAGGGTCGAGGCGCCCATGATGATGACCAGCGCCACGATGATACCGGCGGTTGACGCACTGACGCTGCCATCGGCGGCGGTGGTTTGGATCCAATCGCCCACGCCGATCCGGCTGAGGCCTGCCACAAATTGCTCCACGCCAAAACCAAGCGTCTGGGAAACCCCCAGGACGGTTGCCACCACAGCCACGATATCGACCACATGGCCAATCGGGCCGGAGAGCCGTGATCCGAAGATGGGCGCAAGGGCCGAGCGGATCGTGAGCGGCAGGTTGCGGCGATAGGCGAAGAAGGCCAGCGACAGGCCGACAATCGCGTAGGACGCCCAAGCCGCCAGGCCCCAATGGGTGAAGGACCACACATAGGCCGACCGCACGTTGTCAGCGCTGGAGCCTTCGGTGACGCCCCGGATTGTGTCGGGGTTCGACGCCCAATGGAACATCGGCTCAGCCGTTGCGAAGGTCAGCATCCCAATGCCGATCCCGGCCCCGAACATCATCGAGAACCAGGAGAAATTGGAGAACTCAGGCTGGTCCTCCGCATGGCCAAGCTTCAGCCGCCCCGCCGTTGGCCAGAGCGCCAGGCCAAGGCAGAGGATGACGAAAAACGCCATCACATAGACATACCAGTAGTTGAAGCTGGCCAGGATGAAGCTGTTCATTGCGCCCAGGACGGCGCCTGCTTGATCAGGGAAGGCCACGGCCCAGATGATGAGCGCGCCCACGAGAATTTTGGCTGTCACCGTCACGTCTTTGGTGAAGCCCTTGTAGAAGCCGCTTTCCGCGATGCGGATCGGCAGCTCCGTTAAGGGTGGTCGTATCGACATTTACTTGTCTCCTCCGGTTTCCGGGGCCTCGCTTTCTTTTCGTGCGAGCGGTCGCCCGGGTGCCGTCACCGCAATCGGATGGCGACGTTTTTTGTCTGGACGTAATTCCACAGGGCCTCCCGCCCCTTTTCGCGACCATAGCCAGACTTTCCATAGCCGCCGAACGGGGTTTCGACCCCGCCCGCATACCATTCATTGACAAAGACCTGCCCCGCCCGGGTCTGGCGAGCCGCGCGCATGGCGCGGTCCAGGTCTTGGGTGAAGACGCCGCCGACCAGCCCGTATTGGGTGCCGTTGGCGATCTCGATGGCCTCCGCCTCGGTGTCGAAGCGGAGGACCGAGAGGACCGGGCCAAACACCTCCTCTTGGGCGATGGCCATATCGGGGGTGATTTCGGTCAGAACCGTCGGCTCCATAAAGGCGCCGGGGATGTTGAGCTTGCGCCCGCCTGCGGCGACCTTCGCGCCCGCGGCCTCAGCCGCGCTGACCATGCCCGCCGCACGATCCCGCTGCGCGTCTGAGACCATGGCGCCCATATTGGCGCCGAATTCCTGCCGCTCAATCCCAGGGCCGACGCTGAGCGATTTGGCGATATTGGCGGCACGTTCGACCAGTTCGTCATGGCGGGAGGCGTGGACAATGACCCGGGACATGGCCGAACAGACCTGGCCTGCATTGAAATAGATGCCCCAGCGAATGTCGGTCTCAAACGCGTCGAGATCGGCATCGTCATGCAAAATCGCCGCCGATTTGCCGCCAAGTTCTAAGACGCAAGGCACCACGTTGCGGGCCGCGGCCTCGGCAATCGCGATGCCGGTGGGGACGGAGCCGGTGAAGACAATCTGGTTGACCTCCGGATGGGCGGCCAGCGCCGCGCCTGCGTCTTTGCCGAGACCGCAGAGCACATTCACGGCGCCTTCCGGCAGGCCCGCCGCCTCCGCCGCCTTCGCAAACCAGGCATTGGTGAGCGGCGTCAATTCCGGGCTTTTCACCACGCAGGCATTGCCCGTGACCAATGCCGCCGAGAGCGACCGGGCGGTCATCTCGACCGGGTAATTCCAGGGAATGATCTGGGCCGAGACGCCGTAAGGCTCATAGGTCGTGAAATCGACATAGCCGGACCCAAGCGGGATCGAGCGGCCTTCGACCGTCTCCGCCTGATTGCCGTAATACTCGAAATACCGCGCGGCGCCTTCAACCTCGATCACGGCTTCCCAGAGGGGTTTTCCCTGCTCCAGCGTCAGGGCCTCTGCGATCTCATGTTTGTGGTGCAACAGGTAATGGCCCATCGCCTGGACCATCCGCCCCCGCTCCACCGGCCTCAGATCGGACAGCGCGCCGGAGCGATGCATCGCTTTCGCCGCCTGCACCGCGCGATCCACATCGCCCGCATCGGCCAGCGCCTGCTCTGCCAGCGCTTCCCCCGTTCCGGGGTTTGTAACGGCGATCCGTCCGGCCCCGCCATCGACCCATTGGCCACCGATATAGTTCTGCCAATAGTCGGGGATCGCCGTCATCACGCGCACCCCGCGGCTTGGTCTGTCGGTGCCGGGTGACGCGGCAGGCCATCGTTCAGATCGGCCCAAGCCACACGTTCATTCCAGAAGAAATG
Organism: Rhodophyticola sp.; assembly: GCA_028279315.1. Lineage (GTDB taxonomy): Bacteria > Pseudomonadota > Alphaproteobacteria > Rhodobacterales > Rhodobacteraceae > Rhodophyticola. The sequence goes on from JANQNZ010000112.1 coordinate 9,889, forward strand.
CGCCTCGGGCGTGAAGTCATCGGGGTTGTCCAAGGAGGCCGCAAAGAGATGGATTTCCTCGGGCCAACGCTCACTCTTATAGAAGATTTGCGCCCCACAATCTCCGCAGAACCCGCGCTCCGCGCCAGGGCTAGAGGCATAGGTTTCAGGCTCTCCGTCGAAGGTCACGGCGTCTCGGTTGAAGGCAATATAACTGGTGAACGGCGCAGAACTCGCCCGCCGGCAGCTCTCACAATGGCAATGGCCGGCCCAAAGCACGGAGCCGTTGGCGCGCCAACGGATCGCCCCGCAAAAACACCGGCCTGAAACCTCAGCCATCCACCGCCTCCCGCATCCAAGATTGCAGCACCCTGATCGCGTGTTCCGAATTCACGCCGCAGCTTGGATCAACCACCAGTGGTCCCGGAACATAGCCGCGGCTCTTGAGGCCCCGTTGCACAGATTCGACCAAATGGATGTCTTCTTCGACCGTTGTGACCCGATCTTGCACGGCTAGGCGGCGGATCACTTCACTGTCTTCGCCGCCGATTGTGTACCAGCCGCGCCAGACAATCACGTTCTCCGCATCGACGGGGCGCCAGTGATAAGTGTTGAGCACATTCCCCGGATAGACCTGGAACGACACCATGGGCCAGAGGAACCATGACGAATACTCCTCCGCATGGGGGACCGAGGTGTCGATCTCATAGGTCATCGCGTCCAGGTTCTGACATTCTGTCGTGTGCCGCAGGCAATGGCCCTGGGGTTGGATGTCATAGGTTTCTGGCTTCACCACGCCTGTGGCGAAGGTCGGGTGGTTCAAGGCGCAGTGGTAGCACTCGGAGTAATTCTCGACCGAGACCTTCCAATTGCAGTTCTCGTGGATTTCCACCCATTCTACCGGCTTCAGATCGGCCCAATGGGGCACGAAACTTTCCAACTCGGCCCGCGCACCGGGGAACCAATCCTCCATTGGGGCGGCGTCGGGGTCGAGATTGACGAAGATGAAGCCCAGGAAGATTTCGGTTCTGACGCTGGTCAGGCAGATTTTCGATTTATCCAACCCCGGCACCGCATTCAGGTTTGGCCCGGCACGAAGCTGGCCGGTCAGTTCATAGGTCCAGGCGTGATAGGGGCAGACGACAACCCGCGTGGTGCCCTGACCTTGAACCAATTGATGCGCCCGGTGCTGGCAGACATTGTAGAAAGTGCGAATTTCGCCATCCCGGCCCCGGATGCAGAACAAGCTTTCATCGGCGATCTCAAAGGCGAAGTAATCGCCCGGGTTCTCGACCTGACTGACATGACCCGCAAATTGCCAGGTCCGGGCAAAAAGCCCTGCTTTCTCGGCCTCATAAATACCCGGATCGGTGTAATAGCGCGCCTCCAAGGAATGGGTCAGCGGGGCGTTCATTCCGGATCCTCTTGATAGATGCCAAGCTGGTGGCGGCGGCGGTGGAAGGTGTCGACGCGGGTCACGATCTCGGGGCTGGCAACCGCGATGACGAAGCTGAGGAGCGTCTCCAAAAGCGCGATGGTCGAAACCGAAGACGGGAAGAATTGCGGCGTGTCGGCGGCCACCACAAACCCATGGTCCGCCGCACGGATGATGGGTGACGCGCGGCTGTCGGAAATCGCGACCACGGTCAGCCCCTGCTCTTTGGCCAAATACACCGCCTCCACCACCTCAGACCGATAGGGATGGCAGGTGATGGCGATCAGCACATCCTCCGCATTGGCCCAAGCCAGATCGTCGATCGCGGTGGAGCCCGGGCGCGGGATGGCGTGGAACTGTACCATGCCGGTTGAGGCGAGATAGGTGAAATTCCGCGCGTTGGAATTGTTCACGCCCACACCGAGGGTGAAGACATTGCGGCTGTTCCAAATCGCCTCTGCCGCTGCTTTCAGGGCGTCATGGCTGATGCCCGCAAAACTCTCCTCAATATTGCGGATCGCGGCATCGACCATATCGGCGTAGAGACCGCCGAGATCGCCCGATTTGCGGATGTCTTGCAACCAGCGCGCCCGGTCCGGGAAATCGGCGCGGCCCCGGCGGATGGCCTCGCGGAACGGCTCCCGAAAATCCTCATAACCCTCGAATCCCACCTGGCGGGCCATGCGCACCACGGTGTTGGGTTTCACCTTCGCGGCTTCGGCAATTTCGCGCACCGTGGACACACCCACATCGCGCGGGTTTTCAAGCACATAGCGCGCGGCCTTTTGGGCCTCGGGCGTCAATGCCTCCCACTCCTCGCTCAGACGGGTCAGGACGGTCGATGATACATTTGTGTCATTCATGATTGACGATGGTATAAACGTGCGCTTAGCCTGTCGAGCGAAAATGTGAGTCCCCCCGTAATTCAAGGACGGCGCCAAATGACCGAAACAGCATTCCCCACCCAGGCCCGCGTCGTGATTGTGGGCGGCGGTATCATGGGGGTGGGCCTGGCTTATCACCTGGGCCATGAAGGCTGGGGCACTGACACGGTACTGTTGGAGAAGGCGGAACTGACCAGCGGGTCTACCTGGCACGCGGCGGGGCAAATCACCCATTCGACCAGTTCATTCTCGCTCGGCAAATGTGTCGATTACAATATCGGGCTTTATTCCGGGGCACTGGAGGCCGAGACGGGCCAGGCCGTCACCTGGCATGGCTGCGGGTCGTTCCGGCTGGCCTATTCCGAGGATGAGATGGACTGGCTACGCCATACGCTGAGTGTGGCTCGGTCCCTTGGCTTCAATATCGAGCTTGTGGCGCCAGAGCGGGTGCGCGAGTTACACCCGTTCTACAATCTCGACGGCGTTTTGGGCGCGCTGCACACGCCTGATGACGGCCATGTGGACCCGACCAATGTGACCATGGCGCTTGCCGCGGGTGCCCGCGCCAAAGGCGTGCGGATCATCCGCCGCTGCCGGGCCACGAACATCACCCAAGCGCCGAACGGCGAGTGGGTCGTCGAAACTGAGCAAGGCACGATCACCTGCGAACATGTGGTCAACGCAGGCGGCACCTATGCGCGCCAGATGGGCGAATGGTCCGGCCTGCAATTGCCGATGACCTCTATGACCCACCATTATTTCGTGACCGATGAGGTGCCGGAGTTTCAGAACCTCGACACCGAATTGCCGGTGATCCGGGATGATCAGAAGGTCTCGGGCTACATAAGGATAGAGCAGAAGAAGGGCCTGATCGGGATTTATGAGAAGGCCAACCCGAACTCCGTCTGGCACGATCATTGCCCGTGGGAATACGAGAACTGGCTGTTTGACGCAGATTACGATCGGGTCATGCCTTGGCTGGAGGAATCGCTCAACCGGATGCCGATCTTTGCCGAGCTTGGCATCACCCGCGATGTCCATGGCGCGATTTCGCATCCGCCCGATGGCAACCCGCTGATCGGCCCGGCGCCCGGGGTGCGCAACTACTGGTGCTGCTGCGGGACGCAAATCGGCATTGGCTGGGGCCCGGGGCTGACGCGCGAACTGGCGCGCTGGATGGTGCATGGGGCCGCCGATATCTCCATGCGCGAGTATGATCCGCGCCGCTTTGGAGGTTATGCGACAAAGGATTGGCAGGTGGCGAAGGCGGAGGAGGATTACTGCCTCCGCCACGAAATCCCCTTCCCGCATTTCAATCGGCTGGCGGGGCGTCCGCTGAAACCCTCCCCGCTCTATGATCTTCTACAAGAAAAGGGTGCGGTGTTTGAGGAGAATTACGGGTTTGAGCGCCCGCGCTGGTTTGCCCGGAACGGCGTGGCACAGGAAGATCACTATTCCTTCCGCCGGAACGCCGTCCACGACTTGGTGGGCGCCGAATGCCAAGCGGTGCGGGAGCGGGTGGGGATCATGGATGTCACCGCCTTCACCAAGGTGGAAGTGGCGGGACCTGACGCTTACGCCTTGCTGGACCGGCTGACCGCCAACCGGATGCCGCAGAAACAGGGCTCTATCACCCTGACCCATATGCTGAACCGGCGCGGGCGGATCGAGTTGGAATGCACCATCGTGCGGATGAGTGACGACCGGTTCTATCTGGTCTGCGCCGCCTTCTTCGAGCAGCGGCTGCTGGATCATCTGGCGCAGAATCGCGCGGGAGAGGAGGTAACCGTCACCGCGCTCTCCGACACATGGTCTGCGCTTTCCCTGAACGGCCCGCGCGCCCGGGATGTGCTGGCGGCCTGCACGGACGCGGCGCTTGATAACACGGCCTTCCGCTGGCTCTCAGCGCAACAGATCACCCTGGCCGGGCATGACATCTGGGCCTTCCGCATGTCTTATGCAGGCGAGCTTGGGTGGGAATTCCACATGCCAAACGCCGCCTGTCTGGACGTCTATCAAGCGCTTTGGGCCGCGGGAGAGGCCCATGGCATCGCCGATTACGGCAGTTTCGCGATGAATGCGCTGAGGATGGAGAAGGGGTTTCCGGGTGCAAGTGAGTTGACCAACGAAGTGACCCTGCCCGAAGCCAATGTCATGCGGTTTGTGAAACTGGACAAGGATTATCTGGGTGTCGAGGCGACCCGGGCGAGCGCCGAAGCAGGCACCCTGCCCTGGCTCTGCGCCTATCTGGAGATTAACCCGGATGGCGTGGTCGATGGTCATGGGGGCGAGGCGGTGTTGAAAGACGGTCAGGTGGTCGGCTCCACGGCCTCGGTCGCCTTTGGGCATACAGTCGGGAAGATACTGGCCTTCGCGTATGTGAAACCGGAGGCCGCGACACCCGGCACCGTGCTGGAGGTCGTGATCCATGGCACACCTCGGCCCGCGGTGGTGTTGGGTCAAGCGGCATATGACCCGGACAGCCTCCGCCCCCGCACGGATGCGGTTCTGGAGCCGGCCCAATGACCATGCATGAGCATCGGATTTTTGCAAAAATCCGTTCCGGTTTCTTGCAAGAAACCGGTTCCCGGCGGACAGGAAAGGCGCGCCCATGACCCTGCCTGCCAAAATGAAAGCGATGGTCTTGACGCGCCATGGCGATCTGGACGCTTACGCCTGGCACGAAGACTGGCCCACCCCCTCCCCCGACCCGGGCCAGGTGCTGGTGAAGGTTGGGGCCTGTGGGTTGAACAATACCGATGTGAACACCCGCTCGGGCTGGTATTCTAAGGCGGTCAGCGAAGCGACCACTGGCGGCGCTTATGAGACGGTGGCAGAGGAAGACCCCTCCTGGGGCGGCGCGCCGATCACCTTCCCGCGCATCCAAGGGGCCGATGTCTGCGGGCGGATTGTGAGCGTCGGGGAAGGAGTCGATCCAGGCCGGATTGGCGAGCGCGTCATCACCGACAATTGGCTGCGGGACCCGGGTGACCCTGAGAACAAAGACAAGACCGGCTATTTCGGCTCGGAAATGGATGGCGGGTTCGCGGAATACACCGTCATCCCAGCGACAAATGCGCTGGCCGTCACCTCCGATCTGTCCGATGCTGAATTGGCGACCTTCAGTTGTTCCTACTCCACGGCCGAAGGGATGCTGACGCGGGCACGAGTAACATCTTCGGACACGGTCCTTGTTCCCGGCGCCTCGGGCGGGGTTGGCGGCGCATTGGTGCAGCTTGCCAAACGCAGGGGCGCATGGGTGATCGCCATGGCGTCTGAGGTGAAACACGCCGATGTCGCGGCGCTTGGCGCCGACCGCGTCTTGCCGCGGGCGCCGGATGACCTGCGCGCCGCCCTAAAGGACGAACGGATCACGGTCCTGGCCGACGTGGTCGGCGGCGCGGCCTGGCCGGGTCTGATCGACCTCCTGGCCCGGGGTGGCCGCTACACCTGTTCCGGCGCGATAGCCGGGCCGATGGTGGAATTGGACCTGCGCACGCTTTACCTCCGCGACCTGACCTTCACCGGCTCCACCGTCATTGACCGCGATGTGATGCCCCGCCTCATCGGCTATATCGAAGCAGGCGAGATCAAACCGGCGCTCGCCGCCACCTATCCCCTGGCGGACCTCAAAGAGGCGCAACAGGCTTTCATCGACAAGACACACACCGGCAATATCGTGGTCATCCCATGAAGATCACCCGCCTCCGGGTCTACCAGACCGATCTGCCTTATGTGGGCGGTCGCTATGCCTGGGGGGCGGGGAATGTCATCGAGAGCGCCCGGGCCTCGGTGGTTGTGATCGACACTGATGCGGGCCTGACCGGCTGCGGGGAGTTCACGCCCTGCGGTGAAAACTACATGGTGGCCCATTCCGAGGGTGTCCCCGCGCTTGCCCGCCTGGTCGCGTCCCATCTGATTGGCGAAGACCCAAGGCAGGTGGCGCGGATCGAGCAAGTACTGGACCATCTTGTCCAGGGTCATGGCTATGCCAAAGCGCCGTTTGACGCGGCTTGTTGGGATATTCTGGGACAATCACTCTCGGCGCCGGTTTGGCTCCTTCTGGGTGGCAAGCTGACCGATGGGGCGCCGATGTATCGGGTCGCACCGCAGAAACCGGCGGAGGACACCATCGCCGAATTGGAACAGCACCGCGCGGCAGGCTATCGCCAGTTTCAGATCAAGACCGGCGCGGATTGGGCGGGCGATATCGAGCGTATCCGCGCCACCGTGCCGCTTCTGAAACCGGGTGAGACCGCCATGGCCGACGCCAATCAAGGCTGGCGCGTCGATCATGCGATCCGGGTGGCGCGGGCAACGCGTGATTTGGATTTCATCCTAGAACAGCCCTGCCGGACTTATGAGGAATGCCAACAGGTCCGCCGTGTGGCGGAGCAGCCGATGAAACTGGATGAATGCATCACCGGGATCGCCGCGGCTCAGCGGATCGTCGCGGATCGAGGGGCTGAGATTTGTTGCCTCAAGATCTCCAATCTGGGTGGCCTTTCGAAAGCGCGCCGGGTGCGGGATTATCTGATCGAAAACCGCATCCCCGTTGTCGCCGAAGACACTTGGGGTGGGGAGATCGCCACGGCGACTCTGGCCCATTTCGCGGCCTCGACCCCGTCGGAGTATCTGCAAAACACCACCGATCTGATGAACTACAACACAAGCTCAACCGGAATCGGCGGGGCGGTTGCGAAGGATGGGAGGCTCTACGCGCCCGATACACCGGGGCTGGGGGTGGTCCCGGATTACGAGGCGCTAGGGGCGCCGATCCTGGAGGTGGCTGCCTGACATGACCCAGCCCGCCCCCGCCATCGGAGAGGTCCTCGACCAATTGCCAGACGCTCCGCGCGCGCGACTGATGCAGATGCGCGGCCTTATTCTGGCTGCGGCCACGGCCACCCAGACCGCCCCCCTGACCGAGACGCTGAAATGGGGTCAGCCCGCGTTCCTTCCCGCGAGGAAGGACGGGACAACGATCCGCTTGGGTTGGTCCGAGAAGATGCCGGAGACCTGCGCGTTTCTGGTCCATTGCCAAACCGACCTCCTCAGCCGCTATCGGCAACTTTTCCCGACGGAATTTACCTATGACGGCAACCGCGCGGTCCTGGTGCCAACCGAGGGGCCGTTCCCCGAAGCCGCCCTGCAACAGATGGCCGCCATGGCGCTGACCTATCACCGGGACAAAAGGGCGGCGCGATGAAGATCACCCGGATCACGGTCTATCAGGTCAATCTGCCGTTGGAGCATCCTTATTGGCTGTCCGGCGGACGGTTGAAGTTCGAAACCCTCGACGCAACCCTGGTGAAGCTGGAGACGGATGCGGGGCTGATCGGATGGGGCGAGGGCACGCCTTGGGGCCATACTTACGTCCCCGCCCATGGGCCGGGCATCCGCGCGGGGATCGAGACCATGGCGCCCTTCATCCTTGGCCTTGATCCGCGCTGCGCCCTCGATGTGGAACGGGCCATAGACCTCGCCCTGCCTGGGCATCTTTATGCCAAATCCCCCATCGACATGGCCTGCTGGGATATCGCGGGCCAGGCCGCGGGCCTACCCATCGCCGATCTGATGGGGGGCGGCAGCCGCAGCCCAAAACCCATCGCCGCCTCGGTCGGCGCCAAGACGGTGGAGGAGACGCGGAAGGTGGTCGCCCGTTACCGCGACCGGGGCTATATCGCCTTTTCCGTGAAGATCGGCGGGGATGTGGCCCGGGATATCGCCCGCATCCGGGATATGGAGGCGCTCCGCCACCCGAGCGATATCGTGCTTTACGATGTGAACCGGGGCTGGAGCCGCCAGCAGGCGCTGAGCGTCATGCGGGCGACGGAGGACCTGGCCGTGATGTTTGAGCAACCTTGCGAAAGCTTGGACGATATCGCGGCGATTGCGCCGAAACACGCGGCGCCTGTTAGCGTGGATGAAAGCCTGGTCACCTTGCAGGACGCCACCCGGATTGCGCGGGATGGAGTTGCGGAGGTGTTTGGCATCAAGCTCAACCGGGTCGGCGGGCTGACCAAAGCCGCGCGGATGCGGGATGTGGCACTCGCACACGGGATCGACATGTTCGTGATGGCCACCGGCGGCACGGTCCTGGCCGATGCCGAAGCGCTGCACCTGGCCGCCACGATCCCGGATGACCATCTGCACGCGGTTTGGGCCTGCCAGGACATGATCACCGTCGATATCGCGGGCGGGCGGGGGCCGCGCGCGACCGACGGGCATCTGCATCTGCCCGAGGCACCGGGATTGGGGGTGCATCCCGATGAGGACTCGGTTGGTGAGCCGGTTGCGGTGTATGAGTGAGCCATGACGACATCCGACCCCACGATTTGGAGCTTCCCGTCCGATGGCCAACCGCCCGATATGGCCTGGGCCGCCGAGGCCAGTACGCTTGAGGCCCTGACAGAGGGGTCCGAAGCGCTCCATGTGGATGCGATCATCGCCATGGAGGCCCAGACCGAGCAAGAGTTGGAGGAGGCCCGCGCGCTGGCCGCCCAGCTTCGCCGTCAGGGTATCGATTTTGACGTGGATCGGATTATGAAACCCTCGCTCTCCGACCGGCTTTTCGACGCGGTTGAGGACGTCAAGGATTGGCTTGGGCGGAAGGGGCAGCCTGAGCCGGAGGGGATGCCGGACGACCTTCCCTTTGCGTTGGAGATCCCGCTTGGCACCACGGTCCCGACAGACCGGATCGCGATAGATTACGATGCACTTTACGCAGAGACCGCTGCGTTTCGCGCCCATATCGCTGCCCAGATTAGCGCCAGCCGGGGGGCCGCAAAACGACCCGCGCTGCCTGGGGCCGCGCGCGACGCGCTTTTTGAGATGGAGGAGTGGGATGACACAACCGAACTCCTCTTTCTCATCGGCGATCTGACCGAGTACTGGCCACCGGCCGAGGGACGGCCCGCGCTTGGCCTCACCGAGCGGCAAGAAGATGGCGGCCTGCCGATCCAGATCAGCCTGATCGCCCATGGATCAGCGGCCCATGACACCCTGACCGCCCTCATCCGCGAGTATGGGGGCCGATGGGAATGAAACTGACCCGCCTCTCGCTTTGGCATGTGCCGCTCACCTCTCACACCGCCTATCACATGGCCGGCGGTAAAAGCTGTGACACGGTGGAGACCGTGGTGATCGCGCTGGAGACCGATAGCGGCCTGACCGGATGGGGAGAGGTCTGCCCGATCCCCCATTACCTGCCCGCCTATGCCAGAGGCGTCGCCCCGGCGCTGACTGAGCTGGCCCCAGTCATCCTGGGCGCCGATCCGGTGGGGCCCGAGGCGCTGATGGCCCAGGCCGATGCTTATCTGCAAGGCCATGTCTATGCAAAATCCGCCCTCGACATTGCGCTTTGGGACCTGACCGGCCAGGTCGCGGGCTTGCCGCTTTATGCGCTCCTTGGCGGGCGCCGCGCGGCGGATATGCCGCTTTACCACTCCATCACCTGCATCGCGCCTCACAACATGGCCGAAATCGCGCAAGAGGCGCAGGCGAGAGGGATCACGCAATTCCAGGCCAAACTGGGCGCCGACCAGGATTGGGAGGCGGATGTGGCCCGCCTGACCCAAGTCCGCGCCGCCGTGGGCGACGGCCCATTGGTCTATGGCGATTGGAATTGCGGGGCGACCAGCCTGGAGGCGACGCGGGTCGGCCGCGCCGTGGCCCATCTTGATGTGATGTTGGAGCAGCCTTGCGCCAGTATCGCTGAGTGCGCCCGGGTCCGGGATGCAACCGGCCTGCCCATGAAGCTCGACGAGACCGCCCATGACACGGCCAGCCTGCTCGAAGGCTATGAACGCGGCTGCATGGATGCCGTCGCCGTCAAGCTTTCGAAATTCGGCGGGCTTTCGGCGGCACGGCGGGCGCGGGACCTTTGTGTGTATCTCGGCGCCAAGATGTGTATCGAGGATACCTGGGGCTCGGATATCACCACCGCCGCCTGCCTGCATTTGGCCGCTGCGACCGACCCGGCTCATGTGCTGAACACCTGCGATCTGTCAGGCTATGTGGCCCCCCGGATCGCGCCCGACGGCCCTGTACGGCAGAACGGACGCATCGCGCCGCCCGAAGGCGCTGGCCTTGGCATCACCCCGGATCGGGAGCTTCTTGGCGCCCCCGATCTGATCCTGGATTGAGGGAGACGCACCCCATGCTCAAAATCGGCACCCAAGACGACTGGATCGCCCGCGCCCGCGCCGTCCTGCCCGCTGGCGGTTTCGGCAATTTCGACCCCGGGATTGTGATCCGAGAGGGGCAAGGCGCACGGGTTTGGGACGAGGATGGGCGCGAGTACGTGGATTACCTCATTGGCTCAGGCCCCATGCTTCTGGGCCATAGCCATCCAGAGGTGATGGAGGCGGTGATGGCGCAACTGCCCAAAGGCCAGACCTTCTTCGCCAACAACGCCGCCGGAATCGAGCTGGCCGAAGAGATTGTGCGCGCGGTCCCTTGTGCCGAACAGCTCCGCTTTGTCTCGTCGGGTGGGGAGGCAGATATGTATGCGATCCGGCTCGCCCGCGCGGTCACGGGACGCGACAAGATCGTCAAATTCGAAGGTGGCTATCACGGGATGAGTGCCGAGGCGCAGATGAGCCTCGCCCCCACCCGCGCCGCCAATTTTCCGCAAGCGATCCCCGATAGTGCCGGCATTCCTGAAAGCGTGGCGGCAGAGATGCTGATCGCACCGTTCAATGACCCCGATTACATCCGGTCCCTTCTGGCGGAATTTGGGGATCAGATCGCCGCGATCATCGTGGAACCGCTGCAACGGATTGTGCCGCCGGAGCCCGGGTTCCTGGAACTGCTTCGGGCTGAGGCGGACAAATACGGCATCCTCTTGATCTTCGACGAGGTCGTGACCGGGTTCCGCTTCGCCTATGGCGGCGCGCAGGAGTATTACGGCGTGACCCCTGACATCGCGACGCTTGGCAAACTGATCGGCGGCGGGTTCCCGCTCGCGGCCATTGTCGCGCGGGCCGAGATTATGGCGCATTTCGACAAAGCGGCGGTTGGCGCGGAGGGCTGGTTGATGCAGCTTGGAACCCTGTCGGGCAATCCGGTGGCGTCCGTGGCGGGGCTGAAGAGCCTCGAAATCCTGCGGCGGGAGGGGGCCTATGAGCGCCTCCGTGGGCTTGGGCGGCAGGTGATGGGCTTTGCGGCTGACGCTCTGGACGAGGCTGGGGTGCCGTATCAGATCGTCGGCGACGAAACCCTGTTCGAGGTGATCTTTACGGAGACCCGACCCATCGACTATCGCCAGGTTCTCGGCGGTGATGCGGCGCGCACAGCCCGGTTCAACGCGGTTCTGCGCGAGCACGGGATCTTCAAATCCCCGGGCAAGACCTATCCCAGCCTGGCCCTGACCGAGGCAGATCTAGCGGTGACGAAGGCCGCGTATCAGGCCGCTGCGGCCGCGCTGTAGGCGCCTGCCCCACCTCGTAGATTCGTTGCTTTCATCTTTCAGCGCTGTCCGGCTCGCCCGCTCCCCGTTTTCTTGCAAGAAAACGGACCGGAATTTTGCAAAATCCCGACACCCGCCGGTCGATGCTCCCCGCCTACTCGTAATGCGCCACCGGCGTGCCGGCCACGGCGGACATGTTCAGAAGCCCCCGCGCGGTAATCGACGGGGTCACGATATGGGCGCGGTTACCCATACCCATCAGGATCGGCCCCACCTCCAACCCGCCGGCCTTCATCTTCAACGTGTTCCGCACCGCGCTTGCGGCATCGGTGGAGCCAAAGACCAGTGCATTCGCGGGGCCATCGAACCGAGCATTTGGGAAGACACGGTCCCGCACCTTCGGGTCAAGGGCGCTGTCCACATGCATCTCGCCCTCATAGCAGAACTCCACGCCTTGGGCGTCGAGTATTTCCATCGCGGCGCGGAGCCTCACGCCACTATCGCTGTCGAGATTGCCGAATTGGCTGCTGGAACAAAGCGCGATCCGTGGCTCGACCCCAAAGCGCTGCACATGGCGGGCGGTGCCGATGACAGTTTCGGCGATCTGTTCAGGCGTTGGGTTTGCATGAACCTGGGTATCGGCCACAAAGAGCGGCCCGTCTTCCAGGATGACGAGGCTCAAAGCGCCAACCGGGTGCAAATCGCCGGTGCCGAGCAACTGCTCCACATAGTTCAAATGCCAGAGGTATTGTCCGAAGGTCCCGCAGAGCATGCTGTCGGCCTCATCGCGGTAGACCATGACGGCGCCGATCGCGGTGGTGTTGGTCCGCATGATCGCGCGGGCCAGATCGGGGGTGACGCCGCGGCGCTGCATCACCTCATGATAGGTGCCCCAATAATCACGATAGCGCGGGTCATTTTCGGGGTTCACCAGCTCAAAATCCCGGGTTGGACGGATATCAAGCCCGGCGCGTTCGGCCCTGGCTTCGATCACCTCAGGCCGGCCAATGAGGATCGGCTTGTCGGTGGTTTCCTCCAACATGGCTTGGGCGGCGCGTAAGACCCGTTCATCTTCGCCTTCGGCAAACACAATCCGGCGCGAGGTCGTGGCCGCAGCTTCGAAAACCGGGCGCATGATGAGCGCGGATCGGAAGACGGCCTGGTTGAGTTTGGCCTTATAAGCCTTGAGGTCGGTCAGGGGCCGCGTGGCCACGCCGCTTTCCATTGCGGCCGCCGCCACGGCGCTTGCCACCACCCCCATCAGGCGCGGATCGAAGGGTTTTGGGATCAGGTAGTCGGGGCCGAAGGTCAGTTGCTCGCCCCGGTAAATCGCCGCCGCTTCCGCGCTTGTGGTTGCGCGCGCCATGGCCGCGATACCGTCGATACAGGCCAGTTGCATGGCGTCGTTGATCTCTGTCGCGCCCACATCCAACGCACCGCGGAAGATGAAGGGAAAACAAAGCACGTTATTGACTTGATTGGGAAAATCGCTGCGCCCCGTGGCAATGACCGCATCGGGGGCAACCTTCCGCACCTCCTCAGGCAGGATTTCGGGCGTGGGGTTGGCAAGCGCGAAGATCACGGGCTTTTTCGCCATCTTCTTCACCATATCAGGCGTCAAGACGCCGGGGCCGGAGAGGCCTAGGAACAAGTCGGCGCCCTCAATCACGTCGTCCAAGCTCGCGGGGCTGGTTCCTCGCGCGTAATCGGCCTTTTGCGGCGTCATCTGCGCTTCCCGGCCTTCATAGACCAAGCCTTCGAGGTCGCAGAGATGCACATTCTCCCGCTTCACGCCGAGCTTCAGAAGCATGTTCAGGCAAGCAATCCCGGCCGCGCCGCCGCCGGTCGAGACCACTTTGATCTTGTCGAAATCCTTGCCGACGATCTTCAGCGCATTGGTTGCCGCAGCCCCCACGACGATGGCCGTGCCATGCTGATCGTCGTGGAAAACGGGGATATTCATCCGCTCCCGACAAATTCGTTCAACGATAAAACAATCCGGGGCCTTGATGTCTTCCAGATTGATCGCGCCGAAGGTCGGCTCCAGCGCGCAGACGATCTCGGCCAGCTTTTCGGGGTCCGCTTCATCCACCTCGATATCGAAACAGTCGATATTGGCGAATTTCTTGAAAAGGACCGCCTTACCCTCCATCACCGGCTTCGACGCGAGCGCCCCGATATTGCCGAGGCCCAAGACGGCAGAGCCGTTCGACACAACCGCCACTAGGTTACCGCGGGACGTGTAACGCGCTGCATCCGCTGGATTTTCCTTGATGTCGATGCAAGCCTCAGCCACGCCGGGGGAATAGGCCAGGCTTAGGTCACGGCCATTGGCCAGAGGCTTCGTTGCCCGCACCTCCAGCTTTCCGGGCCTGGGAAACTCGTGATAAGACAGCGCCGCTGCCCGCAATGTGTCGGTCTTGTCGTCACTCATAACATCCTCCCCAGCGCCAGATAGTTTAACGCTAAACTACTTCTATTGAGGCCCACAAAGCGACGCAATGCCGCTGATCCTCAGACAAACTGCTCACTGATCAACCGCTCCTCCAACCCGTGCCCGGAATCGAACAGGATCCGGTGCGCGACCGTGGGTTCCGAGCGGATATCGACCGACACCACATTCTGGACCGAGCGCGAATCCGCATCCGCCATCACCGGGCGTTTGTCGGGGTCCATGACCTCAAACCGCACAACCGAGCCTTTGGGCACCAGCGCCCCGCGCCAGCGCCTCGGCCGGAACGCGGCGACCGCCGTGATCGCCAAGACATCCGCGCCCACCGGCAGGATTGGCCCATGGGCCGAGTAATTGTAAGCCGTCGAGCCCGCAGGCGTGCAGACAAGCGCGCCGTCGCACACCAATTCTGCCAGGCGCAGCTTGCCGTCCACCCAGATCCGAAGCTGCGCGGCCTGGGGCCCGGCGCGCAAGAGGCTGACCTCATTGATCGCCAGCGCCTCGCTCACCCGGCCATCGGCGGCTTTCGCGGTCATGTGCAAAGGATTGATCACGGTTTCCTCGGCCGCTTCCAGCCGGACGATCAAATCCTCTTCGCCATATTCATTCATCAGGAACCCGACAGTGCCGCGGTTCATCCCGTAAACCGGCGCCTCCAGGGCTTGGGTGGCGTGCAATGTGCCCAGCATGAACCCATCACCGCCCAGGGCCACGATCACATCGGCATCTTTCGGCGCATGCTGGCCATACCGTGCCGATAGCCGTTCCAGCGCCTCCTGCGCGCTCGGCACGTCGCTGGCGAGGAAGGCAATATTGCGCGCGGCGGGCATGGCGCCTCTTTTTATCTACGGACTCTCGGGGGTCCAGTCTTTGCCCGCAAAGCCCCGAAACACAATGGTTTTGACGCCTCAGCAGGTCGGCAACACGCAGCCACCGGCCCGCCCTGCCCCATTGATCCGCCGCAAAACGCCAGCCATGCGGCGCAATCCGGCCTTCCCCAGCCAGGCGTGATGCCCTACAAGGCCGCCCATCTGCTAGCTGCTTTCGGAGCCTGAGCCCCATGAACGCCCCGCATCGTGACGACGGTTTCTTCACCGAGCCCCTCAGCACCCGCGACCCAGAGATTTTCGGCGCCATCCGGTCGGAACTGGGCCGCCAGCGCGATGAGATCGAGTTGATCGCCTCGGAGAACATCGTCTCTGCCGCCGTCTTGGAGGCGCAAGGCTCGGTGATGACCAACAAATATGCCGAAGGTTATCCGGGCCGGCGCTATTACGGCGGCTGCCAATTTGTCGATATCGCTGAAAACCTGGCGATCGACCGGGCGAAACAGCTCTTCGCCTGCGGCTTTGCCAATGTGCAGGCGAATTCCGGCTCTCAGGCGAACCAAGGCGTCTTCCAGGCGCTTTTGCAGCCGGGCGACACGATCCTGGGCATGAGCCTTGATGCCGGCGGTCACCTGACCCATGGCGCGAAGCCGAACCAATCGGGCAAATGGTTCAACGCGATCCAATATGGCGTGCGTCAGCAGGATATGGAGATCGATTATGATCAGATCGCCGCGCTGACGGCGGAGCATCAGCCGAAGCTGATCATTGCGGGTGGGTCTGCCATTCCGCGGATCATCGATTTCCCCAAAATGCGCGAGATCGCCGATAGCGTGGGCGCGTATCTGATGGTCGACATGGCCCATTTCGCCGGGCTGGTGGCAAGCGGTCACTATCCCTCCCCCTTCCCCCATGCCCATGTGGCGACCACGACCACGCACAAGACGTTGCGCGGCCCCCGCGGCGGGATGATCCTGACCAATGACGAGGATATCGCGAAGAAGGTGAACTCCGCGATCTTCCCTGGTATCCAAGGCGGCCCGCTGATGCATGTGATCGCCGGTAAGGCGGTGGCCTTTGGGGAGGCGCTGCGGCCTGAATTCAAAGACTACCAGGCGCAGGTCATCAAAAACGCCCAAGCCATGGGTGATCAATTGATGAAGGGCGGTTTGGCGCTCGTTACCGGTGGCACCGACACCCATGTGCTTCTGGTCGATCTCCGCCCCAAGGATGTGAAAGGCAATGCGACCGAAAAGGCGCTTGGCCGGGCGCATATCACGGTCAACAAGAACGGCATTCCGTTCGATACCGAAAAGCCGACGATCACGTCGGGCGTCCGCCTCGGCTCCCCCGCGGGCACAACGCGCGGCTTTGGGGAGGATGAATTCCGCCAAATCGCGGATTGGATTGTCGAAGTGGTCGAAGGGCTTGCCCAAAACGGGGAAGACGGCAATGCGGAGATCGAAGCGAAGGTGAAAGCCGAGGTGCTGGCCCTTTGCGCGCGATTCCCGGTCTACCCAAACCACTAAGGCAGGGCCTTCGCCCCGAACCGGGGCTCGGCGGCGGCTTGCCGACCCCAAGTAACCCGTTGTTTTTCCTATCAAGACCTGGGGTTGTCCTTAGGCATTTCCAATGGCAAATTGGGGTTGAGTTTAGGACAGCCAGCCGCAAATCCCTGACGACAGACCCTTTTGCATCCGAGCTCTTAGACCGATGAGTATTCAGACCCCCTATATCTCCGAGGCATATCGGCGTGAGGCCGAGCGTGAAATTCGCGCCTTCACCCGCGATTGGACCAATCGCGACGATCGGATCGCGCTGGTCAGCTATTTCGGCACGTTCGTCGTCTATTTCCTGACGCTTTATCTAGCGGTGTTGGCCTGGCCCAACCCGCTTTTCGTCGTGCCGCTGATCGTGATCAACGCCTTTGCGGGCGTGCGCCTTTACGTGCTGCAACATGATTGCGGCCATGCTTCGCTGTTCGCGCGGAAGGAGCATAACGATCTGGCCGGGCACGGGCTGTCGGTCTTCACGCTGACGCCCTACCGGGTGATGCAGTTCAACCATAACGAACATCACTCCCATCTCGGCAATCTCGACGAGCGCCACACAACCGAGATTTTCACGATGACGGTGGCGGAATGGCACGCGGCGGGCTTCTGGAAACGGCTCTGGTATCGGGCTTACCGGAACCCGTTCATCATGATCCCAATTGGTGGGCTTTTCACCTATGTGCTCGCCTATCGCTGGCCCAAGAACTCTGGCCGTGTCGGCGCGGCGGCGGTCATCGCCCATAACCTCGGGATTGCCGCTTGGGTTGGTCTGATCTGGCTTCTGGCCGGTCTGCCGGGGTTGGTCATCTATGCGGGCACGGTGTTTGTCGCCGGATGTATCGGGGTCTTCCTGGTCTATCTTCAGCATAATTTCGAAGACACCTGGTGGGACCGGAAGCCGGAACTGAACCCGGCGCGGGCCGCGCTGCAAGGCTCCTCCGCCCTTGATCTCGGCTGGTGGTGGGACCTGGGCACCTGCAATATTGCCTATCACGACATCCACCATTTCAACGCGAACATCCCAAGCTATCGCCTGCGGAAATGCCATCGGGCGTTGCGCGAGACATACGATGACGTGCTGACGATCCGCTGGCCCGAGGCGCTCAGAAGTTTCACGCTGAAGCTTTGGGATGAGGAGCGGGAACGCCTGGTGCCGCTGCCCAAATCGGGCGCTGAACGACCCGCGCTGACACCAGCAGAGTGACCCCGTCCCCAATCCGGGCCCGCGCTCCTATCTTCTTCATCCCGCAAATATGGCCGCCGGAGGCATCCGGCGCCACTCAGGGCGTGACCCTGCCATCAACCGCGCCAACTCTGGCCACAACGCCTTACCCCGCCGCCACAGCCTTCCGCACCATATCCCAATAGATGCTCTCAACCGCGTCCCGGTCGAGCCGCCCACCTTCGCGATACCACGTATTCACACCTGTCAGCATCGCGATGATCGCCATGGTGGCAAGCTTGGTATCAGGCACCTCAAACTCACCCGCGGCCTGACCCGCCTTCAGAACGGCCTCCAGCCGGTCTTCATATTCCCGGCGCAGGCGCTCAATCACCCGGAAATTCTCCGGCTCCAGGTTGCGCAGCTCCATATAGGCGATGAAGACCAGTTCAGGCCGCGCCAGATGGAACCGGATGTGATGGCGAGCGAAATCCTCCAATTGCGCCAAAGGCGGCGCATCGGGAGCGGACCAGTTGGCCAGAAGCTCCTCCAAATGCTCGCGCATCAGATCGAAAAGCAGCGTCTGTTTGTCCGGCGTGTAGAGATAAAGCGCGCCGGCCTGCACCCCCACTTCACCGGCAATCCGGCGCATGGAGACGGCCGCGAACCCCTCTTGCGCAAAAAGCCGCAACGCAGCCTCCCGCACCTTGGGGCCGGTGATGTCGCCATGGGATCCTTGCGTGCGCGCCATGGGGGACAGATTTATCTGAACAGGCGTTCAATTCAACCCATGGCTGGACCGGGGCACCGGCTTCGGCTAGGCGTTACCCCATGCGCTGGCTTCTGCCTCTCCCGCTTCTTCTCGCCGCTTGTGGCGACCCGCTGCCCGATCTTGACGCGGGCCTCAGCCCCGCGGCGCGGGACGCGCCATTTCCGGAGCTTGTGCCCCTTGGCCCGCTTCTGGCCCAAACGGACGCGCTTCTGCCCCGGGATGCGGAGGCCGAGGGCCGCTCGCTTGAGGCCCGCGCCGCCGATTTGCGCCGCCGCGCCAATCTCTTACGACAATTGCCGCTCACCTGATCCCCGCCCCTCCATTGCGCCCATGATGGGAAGCGGCTAACAGGGGCGCGGTCCGTTTTCGTGTTTTCAAACAGGAGCTGCCGCGCCCATGTCCGAACCCTTGCGTCTTGGCATTGCTGGTCTTGGCACCGT
Source organism: Rhodophyticola sp. (assembly GCA_028279315.1). Taxonomy (GTDB): domain Bacteria; phylum Pseudomonadota; class Alphaproteobacteria; order Rhodobacterales; family Rhodobacteraceae; genus Rhodophyticola. The sequence goes on from JANQNZ010000112.1 coordinate 28,805, forward strand.
GGGTGTTGGGGTTGTGAAAATCGTGCAACGCCAGGCAGAGCGGCTTCAGGCGCGGACCGGGCGCGCGATCGAGATCACCGCGGTTTCCGCCCGCTCCCGCGACAAGGATCGGGGTGTGAACCTGACCAGCTATGCCTGGGAAGATGACCCGGTCACACTCGCCGCCCGCGACGATATCGACGTGTTTGTCGAACTGATGGGCGGCAGCGATGGCCCGGCTAAGGCCGCGACCGAAGCCGCGCTCGCCGCGGGCAAGGATGTGGTCACCGCAAATAAGGCGCTTCTGGCGCTCCACGGGCAGGCTTTGGCGGAACAGGCCGAGGCCCAAGCTGCCGTGCTCCGCTTTGAGGCCGCTGTGGCGGGCGGCATCCCGGTCATCAAAGCCCTGACCGAAGGGCTTGCGGGTAATGAAATCACCCGGGTCATGGGCGTCATGAACGGCACTTGCAATTACATCCTGACCCAGATGGAGGCGACCGAGCAGGGCTATAACGCGCTTTTCGAGGAATGCGGGCGGTTGGGCTATCTGGAGGCCGATCCCAATCTCGATGTGGGCGGGATCGACGCGGGCCATAAACTGGCGCTGCTCTCCTCCATCGCCTTCGGCACGCAAGTCGATTTCGACGCGGTCGCGCTGCAAGGTATCCAATCGGTCACCCTGCAAGACATCCACCGCGCCCGCGATATGGGGTATCGGATCAAACTTCTCGGCGTGGCCCAGATGACGGGCCGGGGGCTGGAGCAACGCATGACACCTTGCTTGGTTCCCGCCGCCTCCCCCCTTGGGCAGCTTGAGGGCGGGACGAATATGGTGGTGCTCGAAGGCGACAGCGTGGAGCAGATTGTGCTGCGCGGCCCCGGCGCGGGCGAAGGCCCGACCGCCTCGGCTGTGATGTCCGACATCGCCGATATCGCGCGCGGGGCGTT
>JANQNZ010000299.1 GCA_028279315.1 Rhodophyticola sp.
ATGAGGCCTTCGCGGTGGTCCCCATGGCCTTTATGCAGGCCTTCGGCCTTCCCCGCGAGAAGGTGAACGTCAATGGCGGCGCCTGCGCGCTTGGCCACCCGATTGGCGCCTCCGGCGCGCGGATCATGGTGACGCTTCTGAACGCGCTTGAAACCCGCGGCCTAAAACGCGGGGTGGCCGCCATCTGCATTGGCGGCGGCGAAGGCACGGCGATTGCCATCGAACGCCCATGACCGCCGCCCTCTTTGCTTCCCAAATACCTCCGGGGGAGCGCCGCAAGGCGCGGGGGCAGCGCCCCCAAACGCCGCCTAACAAAGGGCACAAAGATGCAAGTTGACTACCCGACGCTCGCAAAAACCATCGCTGCCTTGATCGAAGGCGAGAGGGATGAGGTCGCGCTGATGGCCACTTTGGTCTGTGAGCTCCACCACAGTGATGACCGGTTCGACTGGACCGGCTTCTACCGAGTGACCGCGCCGGGCTTGCTGAAGATCGGCCCCTATCAAGGCGGCCATGGCTGCCTTCAGATCCCCTTCGACAAAGGTGTCTGCGGTGCTGCGGCGCGGACCGGGGAGGTGCAGTTGGTCCCGGATGTGGAGGCGTTCCCTGGCCACATCGCCTGCGCCTCTTCGACCCGTTCCGAGCTGGTGCTGCCGGTTTGGAACCGCGCGGAAGAGCTGATCGCGGTTCTCGATATCGACAGCGATCAGCCGGACGCGTTCATGGAGACCGATGCGGAAGAGTTGGCGAAGATATTGGCCGCCACGTTCCAGCGGTAGACCGCGATCTCCATCATCCGCGTCCGCGCTAAGCACCCGTCCATCTAAGTCCCCTGCCCGAATAGCGCCGAAGGCGCCGGGCATCGACAGGCCGCCCGGGCGGTCTGGCGATTGGGTGAGGCCTGGTGCCGTGATTGGAGCAAGGCCGGATTTGGCGGGTATAAAGCGCTGCCGCTCAAACGTTGGATCGCCAGCCCTCGGCCTGTCAATGTCCGGCTTGTGTCGCGCTTGAGATAAGGCTGGTTTCACTGGTTCCGTTTTCAACCGGGCCACGCCCGTCACTCATCGCCGCGGCAATGGCACCACGCTGTCCTCGGCCCGATCCGGCGCCATCTCTTCGAAATCGAAATTGTCCAGCCGCTCGGCCCGTTTCCCGGCCCGGGCGGTCGCCGTCAGAATACCCGCCACATCATCGCCCGCCTGGCGGATATGGGTCTCAAGCTTGCCCGCGCGCTCCTCCACCAGCTCCACATCCCGGTGAAGCTGTTTCAGCGCCTTCCTGATCTCGCCCGCCTGTTCCCGCATCCGCGCATCTTTCATCACCGCGCGCATGGTGTTGAGCGTGGCCATGCAGGTGGTGGGGGAGACGATCCAGACCCGGCGGTCGAACCCCTCCCGCACCACATCCGGCAGGCGCGCGTGAAGCTCCGCATAAACCGCTTCGGACGGCAGGAACATGAGCGCCCCATCGGCAGTTTCGCCCTCGATGATGTACCGCTCGGCAATCGCCTTGATATGCACCCGCACCGCCGCGCCCAAGTCGCGGGTGGCCTGCACCTTCGCCTCCGCCGTCTCGGCATTCACCAGCGCCTCATACGCCTCCAGCGGGAATTTGGCGTCGATCACAATCGGCCCCGGCGGCATCGGCAGGCGGATCAGGCAATCGGCGCGTTTGCCGTTGGAGAGCGTGGTCTGAAAGGCATAAGCGTCGCTTGGCAGCGCCTTCGACACGATGTCGTTTAGTTGAATTTCGCCAAAGGCGCCGCGGGTCTGCTTGTTCGACAGGATGTCCTGCAAGCTCAACACATCGCCTGAGAGTTTCTCGATCTTCGCCTGCGCCTTGTCGATCTGGTCGAGCTTCTGCTGCAATTCCCCCAAAGACCGCGCCGTGCGGGTGGAGGTGCCGTGCAGCGTCTCGGCCATGCCTTTCTGCACCTCTTCCAGCCGCCGCTCCATCGCCTCCAGCATCTGCGCTTGGGCCTTGGCCTGCATCTCGGACACATGGGAGAGGCCGCCGGCCAGTTGATGCTGCCCGTCGCTCAAGCCCTGAACCCGTTGGCCCAAGCCGCCGATATGATGCGCCAGAGGTTCAACGGCGCGGGCCGAGCGGTTTGCGGCCCGCATCGCCAGCACAATCAGGATCAACATCAGGATCAGCGCGGCGCCGCCGATCACGAGGCCAAGCGTCAAAGGATCGCCGAGGTCAATCACAGTATCGCCCAGGCTGATCATGTCCGCCCAAAAAGCCGCTCGATATCAGCGAGCTTCAACTCCACATATGTCGGCCGCCCATGGTTGCATTGGCCGGAGTGAGGGGTTGCCTCCATCTGCCTCAGAAGCGCGTTCATCTCCTCGGCCCCCATGCGCCGGCCTGAGCGGACAGAACCATGGCAGGCCACCCGGCTCAGGATCGCCTCGATCCGGGCTTGAAGGGTCTGGCTTTGGCCCAATTCGTCCAACTCATCCAGGATATCGCGCAGCATCGCCTCGGCGTTGACGGGGCCGAGGATCGCAGGGGTCTCGCGCACGGCCACGGTGCCCGGGCCGAAGGCTTCGATACCCAGGCCGAACCGCGTCAGTTCCGGGGCCAGGTCCAAAATGCGTTCGGCATCTGAGCCGAGGGTGACGATCTCCGGGATCAGAAGCGCCTGCGCGGCGACGCCGTTTTCGGCCATCTGCGCCTTGAGGCCTTCGTAAACAAGGCGTTCATGGGCGGCGTGCTGGTCGACGATCACCAACCCGTCTTCGGTCTGCGCGATGATATAGTTTTCATGCAGCTGCGCCCGGGCGGCGCCGAGGGGCAGGACTTCGGCTTCGCGTGTATCGGCCACCTCTTCCACCCGCGCGCTAGAGGGCGCAAAAGGTTCCGCAGCTTCGGCTAGCCCGTCCATGGGCGCCTGCCATTCTTGGGCCGCGCGGAGGGTTTTCTGACCTGGGCGGTCCATCTGATAAACGCGCGGCGGGCCGGAGGGTTCGGGGCGGAACGCGCCAAGCGTGGCGTCGGCCACCGTGGTTGAGGCGCGGTGACCAGCCTCGGCCAAGGCGTGGTGGAGCGCGGTGACGATCAGCCCGCGGGCTACGCCGGGTTCCCGGAAACGAACCTCAGCCTTGGCGGGGTGCACGTTCACATCCACCCGCTCGGGCGGGCAGTCCAAGAACAGCGCCACCGCAGGGTGCCGATCCCGGCTGAGGAAATCCGCGTAAGCGCCCCTGAGCGCGCCATAAAGCAGCTTATCGCGGACCGGGCGGCCATTCACAAAGAGGTATTGCGCCACGGCGGAGCCGCGCGAATAGGTCGGCAGGCCGGCATAGCCGATCAAGCGGAGCCCCTCGCGTTCGGCCTCCACCGGCACGGCGTTTTCCACAAAGTCCCGCCCCATCACGGTGGAGAGCCGCCCGGCCAAAGCGTCGAACAGATCCCCGGTTTCGGCATCCGCGCGGAAGGTCACGCGCGGCGCGCCATCGGTCAGGTCGCGCAGAGTGACCCCGACGCCCGGCTCGGCCATGGCCAGGCGTTTCACCACATCGGAGATCGCCTGCATCTCGGCGCGATCCGTGCGTAGGAATTTCAGCCTTGCGGGCGTCGCGTAGAAGAGGTCGCGCAGTTCCACCACCGTGCCGCCCGACAGCGCGGCTGGTTTCACAGCGCTGATTTCCCCGCCGGTCACGCCGATCTCGTGAGCGGCCTCACCCTCTGCCCGGCTGGTGATCGTCAGCCGCCCAACCGCGCCCAGAGAGGGCAATGCCTCCCCCCGGAAGCCGAAAGAGCGGATGTTCAGAAGGTCCGATCCGTCGATCTTGGAGGTCGCGTGACGCGCAAGCGCCAGGGGCAAATCCTCTGGCCCCATGCCGCAGCCATCATCGGTGACCCGGATCAACGACTTGCCGCCATGCGCTATGTCGACGGTGATCCTGCGCGCGCCCGCATCGAGCGCATTCTCCACCAATTCCTTCACAGCAGAGGCCGGGCGTTCCACAACCTCGCCTGCCGCAATCCGGTTGATTGCGGTGTCGTCCAACTGCCGGATGGTCCGGCGGCTCTCGCTTATCTTGGGGTTGGGGGCGGCCATGCCACTATGGGTAGCATGGCCCGCGCCGATTCGGAAACGGAATGCTTGAGTCGATTTGCCTTAATCCCGATCCGTCAGTTCGAAGGCGGGGCGCCCGCCAAGGTGGTGTTGCCCCTGGGCGGAAAAGCAAACCGAGCATGCGTAGACCGGGCCTTGCCCCGTTGGCCCTGCCGTTCGCCCTCCCGGGCCAAGGCCCGGTCTACGCGGTTTTG
>JANQNZ010000141.1 GCA_028279315.1 Rhodophyticola sp.
CGTGAAGCTGTCGTCGAACTTGCGCACGGTCACGCGGTTGCGGATCACCTGCATCAGCGCGTCATAACGGCTGCGGTCGCCGATCTCTGGCAGGTCAACTTCGGCCTCAGCGGCGCGGAGATCAACGGCGGGTGTGGTATCGGTCATGGGGGTCCCCCTTTCAGGTGTTCACCGACCCGCCATCCACCGCGAGGGTCTGGCCGGTCACAAAATCGCTTTCGTCGGAGCAAAGGAAAATCAGCGCGCCGATCAGGTCGCCCGGCTGCCCGTCGCGTTTGATCGCGCGGGAGGCAAGGACGCGGGTACGCGTGGCCTCAACATGGCCCGGGTTCGCCAGAATGCTGGAGGAGAGCGTCAGCCCAGGCGCCAACGCATTCACGCAGACGCCCGCCTCCCCCATCTCGCGCGACAAGGTCCGGGTCAGCGCCGCAATCGCGCCCTTAGACGCTGTGTAATGGGCCATGCCCGGCATTCCCTTTTTCACCGTGCCCGAGGTGATGTTGACGATCTTGCCTGCGCCTTGGCGCTCCATCACCGGGCCCACCGCACGGATCATCCGCCAGGTGCCGCCAATATTGACGCGCATCACCTCATCCCAGAGGTCTGGCTCGATTTGGTCGTAGCGTTCCATGGGTAGCGTGGCGTAAAGCGCGGCGTTGTTGACTAGGATGTCGATCCGGCCAAAGCGGTCCAATGCCGCTGCCACAATCCGATCCGCCGCGCCGTCTTCGGCAATATCCGCTTGGAGAAACGCCGCCCCGGTCGCCGCCACCTCAGTGCCATCGGCGATATCCACGGCAAGCACCTCCGCGCCCTCCGCCGTCAGCGCCCGCGTGAACTCCAGGCCAAGGCCTTTGGCCCCGCCGGTCACAACCGCCGCTTTGCCGCTTAGACGCCCCATGCCACTTGCGGCTCGGGCGCCGGATCGGCCCAATCGGCCTTTTTCACAAAGAGATCGCTGTAGTTCAGCGCCGCATAGCTGTGCTCGCGCATCATGGTTTCCGCCCGCATCACATCGCGTTTTTGCAGCGCGTCGAAGATGATCACATGTTGGGAATGGCCCACGGTCAGGCGCATCCGCTCCCGCCGGGAATCCGTGGCCTTGAACATGAGGGAGCCAAGCGAGGTCAGCGGCAGCATCGCGATCCGCTCAAAGGTATGAGCGATCAGATCGTTGCCGCAGCGTTTCATGATCGTCTCATGGAAGAGGATATTGGCCTCTTGATAGATCTCAAGCTGGCCCGCAACGGGGCCGTCGCCTGCCAACATCTCTTCGGACATGGCGATGGAGCGGCGGAGATCGCCCTCCACCTCCGCGCTCATCCCGTTCTGCGCCATGGTGCCCGCGGCCAGCGCCTCAAGCGCGGCGCGAACCGCGATGGATTTCTCCACATCAGCGGCGGAGATTGAGCGGATGGTGAAGCCCCGCCCCTGGCGCTTTTCGATCAGCCCTTCCGCCTCCAACGCGGCCAGCGCGGTCCGCGCCGGGGTGCGGGAGACGCCCAGTTCCGCGGCAATCGCCGCCTCGGAAATCTTCTCTCCCGGCGCGCGGGCCCCGCTTAAGATTTGCCGCCGGATGAGCGAAAGCACATGTTCGACACTGGTCGCCATACGCGCATTATCGGATACGAAATTGGCCCTGTCGACCGATTTCTTGGCGGATATCCCAATTTTCTTCTTCCCTTTGGATACGAAATCCGCTTCTAATGGTTAAGAATGTCGCACCGGCGGGGAGGCCGGATTCGCCATCATAGGGAGGATCATCATGAAACATCTTGGGATTTGCGCTGCTGCTGCGCTGGCGCTTGGCTTGACCGCGCCAAAGGCTGAGGCGGAGGAGCTGAGCCTGGCCTACTTCATGGGGCCGGGGCATCCGATGAATGCCGCCGTCTTCACGCCATTTGCCGAGGCGCTGGCTGAAGCCTCGGGCGGTGAAATGACCGTTCAAATGTATCCCGGCGGCGCGCTTAACTCCGCCCCGCCGCGGCAATACGGGATCCTGCTGGACGGGGTCGCCGATATCGTCTTCGCGCTCCCGGGCTATACCGGCGAAGTCTTTCCGATGACGAATGCCGTCACCCTGCCCGGCGTCTGCGGAAGTGCCGCGGATTGCACCGAAGCCCTGCTCCGCGCCCGCGACGCGTTAGAGACGGAGTATGACGCCAAAATGCTGGCGGTCTGGGCCAATGCAGCACCAGTTCTGATCACCCGGGACCGCCCTGTGCGTACGCTCGAAGACCTGGAAGGCATGATTGTCCGCGTAACGGCCAGCCAGGATGCGCCTTTTGCCGAGGCCCTCGGCGCCTCTGCCGTGGCGCAGCCGGTGAATGTGATCAACCAGAACCTCACCAATGGCGTGATCGACGCCATCGCCATCGGCCCCTCGGCCATTGTGTCCTTCAACCTGCATGAACCGGCCAATTACATCACCACCTGGTTCCCAGGCTCAGGCTCGGCCTTTGTGCTGCTGATGAACCGGGAGGTCTATGACGGCCTGACGGAGGAGCAGCAGGGCTGGGTCGATGCCGCCGCCGATGACGCGCTGTCGCGGGCCGGTGGTGAGTTCTATGACCGCGCAGGCGCACGTGGGCTGGCACTGGCCGAAGAAGCGGGGGTTGAGATGATCGACATCCCCGAAGAGGAACGCGCGCGCTGGAACGCCGCCCTCGCCGATCTGCTGGCAGAAACCCGGGCGCAATCCGCCGGGCCGATGACGGTGGGTGAGGTGATGGATCTGATGGCAGCAGAATAGGGCTGTCACAAAATGGCCCGCCAAACCCCAAACGCCCTTCTTTGGGCAGATCGCCAGCTTGGTCGGTTGACCGGGCTGGTGGCCATTGTCGGGGCTTTGGCGATCACCGGCCTTGTCGGGATCACACTTGTGGCGGTGATCTGGCGCTATGCGCTGAGGGACCCGATTTTTGGGGTCAGTGACCTCTCGATGATGACGCTGATCATCGTTGCGGGCGCCTCGGTCTGTTATGGCGCGCGCCATGGCTCCCACGTCTCCGTCAATGTGATCAGCATGGCCTTTGGCCGCCGCCTGACCCGGTTCACCGATGCGCTAATGCGGCTTCTGGCCGTGATCATCCTGGCGCTTGCGGCTTATGCGCTCGCCGATAAGGCCTGCGGGGCTGAGCGCGCTTGCCTCACCAACAACCTCTTCATCGAACACCGACCGTTCTACTACTTCCTGTCCTTCACCATGGGCCTCTTCACGGCTCACATGCTGCTGACCCTTCTGATCGGGCTTTGGCACCTGGATGGCGAGGACCCGAACGAGATCGGCGACTGATGGACGGAAGCCTTGTTGCCCTGATCGGGTTTATCGCCCTCTTTGCGCTGCTCATCATCCGGATGCCGGTGGGCATTTCGCTGATGCTGGTCGGGTTTGTCGGGATCTATGTGATCCGCGAACGGGCCGCGATGCCGAAACTGGCGGGTGAGATTTTCAACGAAGCCTCAAACTATCCGCTGACAATCATCCCGCTTTTTGTGCTGATGGGAAACCTGGCGGGCGTGTCGGGGATGAGCCGCGATCTCTACACCGCCGCCCATGCCTGGTTGGGGCATCTGAAAGGCGGCCTGGCCTCGGCGACCGTGGTGGGCTGCGCGGGGTTTTCGGCGCTGTCCGGCTCCTCGCTGGCCGCCGCACTCACAATGGGCCGCGTCAGCCTGCCGGAAATGCAGCGCTACAAATACGAAAACGGGCTCGCCACCGGGTCGATCGCGGCGGGCGGCACGTTGGGCATCCTGATCCCACCCTCCGCCGGGTTTGTGATCTACGCCATCCTGACTGAGGAGAGCATCGGCCAGCTTTTCATGGCCGGCGTGATCCCCGGCCTGATGCTGACCGCGCTTTTCATAGTGGCGATCTGGCTGGTGGTGCTC
>JANQNZ010000144.1 GCA_028279315.1 Rhodophyticola sp.
AATTACAGAACACCCCCCGGCTCGAAACCGACCGGCTGATCCTGCCCGCGCCCCAGGCCTCCGATTTCGCCCATTTCCAGCCGTTCCTCTGCTCCGCCCGCGCAGAGTTCATCGGCGGCGGCCCGGATCGTGACGCGGCCCAAGCTTGGCGCGTCTTGGCCACCATCACCGGCCATTGGCACCTGCGCGGCTTCGGCACTTTCGTAGCGGAGGAGAAGGCGACGAGGCAACCCATCGGCTCCATCGGCCCGTGGGAGCCCCATAGCTGGCCCGAACCGGAACTGGGCTGGACAATCTGGTCCGAGGCCCATGAAGGCAAAGGCTTCGCGGCAGAGGCCGCGATCCGCACCCGCGCCCATGCCTATGACGATCTCGGCTGGACCACGGCGGTGTCGTACATCGACGGCGCCAATACGCGCTCCATCGCCCTGGCGAAACGCCTTGGCTGCTGGCATGACACAAATGCCTCCGGCCCCCATCCCGACGATCTGGTCTATCGCCATCCCGGCCCGGAGGCGCTCAAATGATCCCAACCCTCACCACCGAGCGGCTCACCTTGCGCGCGCCCAAGGCCTCCGATTTCGACGCCTATGCCGCCTTCCGCGCCTCGGATCGCACGGGCTTTGTCGGCGGCCCCGATCCCGCCCCGCGCGCCTGGCAGCAATTCTGCGCCATTGCCGGCCAATGGGAACTCCGCGGCTATGGCCGTTGGCTCATCGCCGACCGCCACACCGACCAGCCCCTCGGCGTCACCGGCCTGCACCACCCGCTGGAATGGCCCGAACCGGAACTGGCCTGGTCGGTCTTTGCCGAAGGCGAAGGCCGCGGCATCGCCTTTGAGGCCGCTGAGGCCGCCCGGGCTTATGCCTATGACACGCTTCGCTGGACCACGGTCATCAGCTTCGTGGAACCCCGCAACACCCGTTCCGTCGCGCTTGCCAAACGGCTCGGCTGCCGCCCGGATGGCCATTTTGCCCATGAGATCTTCGGCGCGATGGACCTTTGGCGCCACCCCGCACCGGGGGAGTTGGCCGCATGATCCCCGTCTTGACCACCGACAGGCTGGCCTTGCGCGGCCCCGAACCGCAGGACTGGCCCGCCTTCCGCGATTACTTCACCTCGGACCGGTCGATCTATACCGGCGGCCCGTTGGAGCCGCGCTCAGCCTGGATGATGTTCGCGGCCGAAATCGGCCATTGGGCGATCCACGGCTTTGGCATGTGGACGGTGACCCTGACCGAGAGTGGTCAGCAGATCGGATTGGTCGGCTGCTGGTACCCCGATGGCTGGCCCGAAAAAGAAATCGGCTGGCTCCTCTGGGATGGGTTTGAAGGCCAAGGCTATGCCGCCGAAGCCGCGCAAGCGGCCCGCGCTCAGTGCTACGGGCCTTTCGGCTGGACCACAGCGGTCAGCTATATCGCGCCGAAAAACGCCCGCTCCATCGCGCTGGCTGAACGGCTTGGCTGCACGCTCGATCCCGCTGCCACCCAGCCCAAACCCGGCACCCTTGTCTATCGCCATCCCGCTCCATCGGAGATCACGCCATGAGTGACGCCGTGACCCGCGCAGCCGCGCTCTTGAAAGACCATCGCGAGTCCATCGACCGGCTGGACGCGATCCTCGTCTACACCCTGGGCGAGCGCTTCAAACACACCCAAGCGGTCGGCAAACTGAAAGCCGATCACGACCTTCCCCCGTCCGATCCGACCCGTGAAGCGGCGCAGATCGAACGGCTTGAAGACCTGGCAAAGCGGGCCGATCTGGACCCGGACTTCGCCAAGAAATTCCTCGGCTTCATCATCGCCGAGGTCATCCAACACCACAAGAAACAGCAATCGTAGGGCGGGACTTGTCCCGCCACCCCGCCATTCAAAGGAGAATACCCCATGGCAATGAAAATCCGGCTCGCCCGCGGCGGCTCGAAAAAACGCCCCTTCTACCGCATCGTGGCCGCCGACAGCCGCATGCCGCGCGACGGGCGCTATATCGAAAAGCTCGGCACCTATAACCCGCTTCTGCCGAAAGACAGCGAAGAGCGCGTGAAGATGGATATGGAGCGTGTGCAGCATTGGCTGAGCGAAGGCGCCCAGCCGACCGACCGCGTCAGCCGCTTCCTGGAAGCCGCCGGTGTGCTTGAGAAGAAAGAGCGCGCCAATATGCAGAAAGCCCAGCCCGGCAAGAAAGCGCAAGAGCGCGCTGAGGAGAAGGCCGCGAAAGCCGCTGAAGCCGCCGAGGCCCCGGCTGAGGAAGAGGCGCCCGCAGAAGAGGCGGTGGCGGAAGAAGCCCCCGCGGAGGAGGCTGCGGCTGAGGACGCTCCTGCGGAAGACGCCACGGCGGAAGCCCCCCCCGCTGAGGAAGCCGCCGCCGAAGAGGCTCCCGAGGAGGAGGCCGCTGCGGAGGAGGCCCCTGCCGAGGACGCGGCAGAGGAAGAGAAGGCCGAGTAATCGGAGCCTGACGTCAATGCCGGGCGCCACAAAGACACCCCCCGACATACCGGGCCCTATCGAGGGCCCGGTATGACCGCCCGCATCTGCGTCGGCGCCATCACCGGCGCGTTTGGCGTGCGCGGCGAGGTCCGGGTGAAAAGCTTCACGGCGGAGCCCGAGGCAGTTGGCGATTACGGCCCCCTCTCCACCGAGGACGGGTCGCAAAGCTTCACGCTCACCATCACCCGTCCAGTCAAAAACGGCTTCGCGGTGCGCCTTTCAGGCGTCGGAACGAAAGAACAAGCCGACGCACTCAAAGGCACCCGTCTCTACGCCCCGCGGGACGCGCTCCCGGCCCTGCCCGATGACGAGTTCTATCACACCGATCTGATCGGGCTGGCTGTCGTCGATACCGGGGGGCGCGACCGGGGGCAGGTCCATGCGGTCCACAATCACGGCGCCTCGGACCTGTTGGAGGTCCGCGAAAAGGGCGCCAAAGGCACCGTCTTGGTGCCCTTCACCCAAGAGATCGTGCCAACGGTGGATATCATCGCCGGCCGGATCGTGGTGGACCCGCCCGAGGGGTTGTTTGAAGAGGACGGGGAGGAGTGAGGGGGCGTTTGAGGCGTATCACAGGGCGCGCCGCGGATCCTGCCCGCGCAGGATGCGGATGATCCACACCTCGCCAGTGTCCGTCAGCTTGTAATAGATCGCATAGGGCGCGTGAACGCTGTAGCGATACCCGTCCCCAAACGTGGTCTGCGGGAAGCGCAGCGGCTCATCTGGTATTGTTTGGAAGCGCGCATCCAGGCTTTCTTTATAGCAGGTGGCCTGGGCTGCGCCGTGTTCCCTGAAACCGTAACGATAAAGGTTGCGCAGGTCAGACGCGGCCTTGCGGGTCAGCTTATAAGAGGCCATCTCGTTTGGCTTCCGCCTTCACCTCTTCGAAAATGTCGTCCGGTGTGCGGTCGCTGATGCCGCTTTCCTCGCCCTCGATGAGCGCCAGGATCAGGGCTTCGCGCGTCTGCGTTTCGTGTTCCAGCAAGCGCAGCGCTGCGCGCATGACTTCACTGGCTGTCTTGTAACGGCCCGTCGCGATTTGACGGGCAATAAAACCATCAAAGTGATCTCCAAGGGTCACGGATGTTCCGGGCATGAGGCCACCTCCTTCTCTTTCGAGAGTACCCAAAATAGGCCCTCAAGGCAACTGGAACAGACCTCTGCCCGGCCACCGCCCCTCTATGTCCCCTGCCCGAATAACGCGCGCGACGCGCGCCGGGCATTTGCCTCTTGATCACCAATCACCCATCGCGCTGAGAGGCGCGGAATAAGGCGAAGCCGCCGCGCCAGAGCATGGCCGTCCGGGCGGCCAGGAGCTTTGTCACCCTCGTGCACAGATCATTCGGAGCAATGACCGGGCTGCCATAAAGTGCACCGATTAGGTGTCTCGCTCGGCTGTCCCCGGCCATGCGCTGGCACGGCTTCCCTTGCGCTTATGACAAAACCACCCGGGCTCCGCCCGTTCGCGCCTTGATCGCTCCACTGGAGCGATCACCGGGCCCTTGGCCCGGATCGGCGCTCACTGCCTAATCCGCCACCCCGTCCGGAAGATCCACCAGATCACGCCCACGCAAAGCGCGGTGAAGCCCAGGATCGCCAACAAACTCCAGCCAATCGCCACATCCGCCAGCCCGAAGAAGGACCAGCGGAAGCCCGAGACCAGATAGACCACCGGGTTGAACAGCGTGATGGTTTGCCAAACCGGCGGCAGCATCGAGATCGAATAAAACGAGCCGCCCAAGAAGACCAAAGGCGTGATCACCAACAGCGGCACCAGTTGCAATTGCTCGAAATTCCCCGCCCAAATCCCCAAAATGAACCCAAGCAAGCTGAAACTGAGGCAAGTGAGCACCAGAAAGGCCAACATCGCCAACGGATACTGGATTTCCAGATCGACGAAGAAAAACGCCGTGCCCAGGATGATTACCCCGATGATCAGCGCTTTGGTTGAGGCCGCCAGCACATAGCCCGCCGTGATCTCCAGAAACGAAGCGGGCGCGGACAGAAGCTCATAAATCGTGCCGATGAATTTCGGGAAATAGATGCCGAAGGAGGCGTTCGACACCGACTGCATCATCACGCTCAACATGATCAGCCCCGGCACGATGAAGGCGCCGTAGCTGACCCCTTCAACCTCTTGAATCCGGCTGCCAATCGCCGCCCCAAAAACCACGAAGTAAAGCGAGGTGGAGATGACCGGCGACACGATGGATTGCGCGAGTGTCCGAAAGAACCGCGCCATTTCAAAGACATAGATCGCGCGGATGGCTTGCAGGTTCATGCCGCATCCTCCTTCACGAGGCCCACGAAAATCTCCTCCAGCGAGGATTGCCGCGTCTCCACATCGCAGAGCGTCAGGCCTGCCGCCTGAATATCGGCCATCAGCCGGGTGATCCCGGTGCGATTGGCATGGGTGTCATAGGTGTAGATCAGGCTTTTCTGATCGGCGCCGACTTCCAAAGTATAGCTCGACAGGCTTTCCGGCACCGCCGTGACCGTCTCATGCAACTCCACCACCATCTGCTTCTGCCCCATCCGGGCCATCAACGCCGCGGTGTCTTCGACCAAGAGGATATCACCTTTGGAGATCACCCCGATCCGGTCGGCAATCGCTTCGGCCTCTTCGATGTAATGGGTGGTCAGGATGATCGTGACGCCATCGGCTTTGAGGCCGCGCACGATCTCCCACATGTCACGGCGCAGTTCCACGTCCACCCCCGCGGTTGGCTCATCCAGAAACAGAATGCGCGGGTTGTGGCTCAGCGCCTTGGCGATCAGCACCCGGCGTTTCATGCCGCCCGAGAGTTCCATGACCCGGGCGTCTTTCTTGTCCCACAGTGAAAGCTGTCTCAGCACCTGCTCCAGATAAGCGTCGTCATTTGCCTTACCGAACAGCCCGCGAGAGAAGCGCACCGTGTTCATCACCTTCTCAAACGGCTCCAGGTTGATCTCCTGCGGCACAAGGCCAATCAACGACCGCGCCGCGCGGTAGTCGGTGATGGTGTCATGCCCACCCACGGTGATATGGCCCTTGGTTGGCCGGGTAATCCCACAGATCGTTGAAATCAGAGTGGTTTTCCCCGCCCCGTTTGGGCCGAGGAGGGCCAGGATTTCCCCCTCTTCAATCTCCAAGGACACCGAGTTCAGCGCCGTGAAGCCGCCGTCATAGGTCTTGCCCAGATCGGTCACGGATACGATGGATGCCATAAGTCGCACGCCTTCTAAACGAGAGCGCCGAGATTATCCCTCCAATCCGCCGCCGCAAGCCCGATCTGAGGGGGTGGGGATTGCTCCTGACAAGGGGCGCCCACGTCGAACCACCGCCGTTCTGTTTCCCCTCCCCGGAATCAAGCCGAAGGCGCCGGGCATCGCCAGACCGTCCCGCGGGCTGGCGATTGGGT
>JANQNZ010000146.1 GCA_028279315.1 Rhodophyticola sp.
ATCGCCAGTCCCCGGCCTGTCGATGCCCGGCTGATGTAGCGCTCGCGGTGACCCGGGTTTGGTTGGGTGTCCTGTTTCAACCTGATCTCGTCGGGTTCCAGCCGACCGATCGGCCAATCAACCGGCCACCCCCTCACCGATCATCCGGTCGAGATTGGCATAGCTCATCTCCATCCCCTCCGTCATGCCAGTGCCAAGCGCTTGGGTCAGGGCCTCAGCCGTTGGGAATTCCATGCGGGAAATCACCCGCGTCCCCTGCCCCTGATCCTCAAACGTCACCCAATTGCGCTTGGGATCGGTCATCGGCACGCCATGGCTGCCCATATTGTAGAGCTGCGTGTCTTCCAGATGCTCCATCGGGATCACCTTGAGATAGGTGCCGGTGAATCCGAACTCCCCCCGTTCAGAATGACGCCAGCGCCAGCGATATCCGCCACCTTCGCGCAGATCGACCTCACAGACATGCATCTCCCACCCCGGAGGCCCGAGGAGCCATTGGGTCAGAAGCGCCGGTTCCGTGAAAGCGCGCCAGACTTGGGCGCGCGGGGCGTCGAACGCGCGGGTGACAATCACGGTGGTCTCGTTCTGGCGAGTCACGGTGCAGGGATCGGGCACGGCTAAGTCTCCTCATCTTTGGGGGTCTCCGCCAGAAGAGCGTCCAAACGGCGGAAATTCTGTTCGAACCGGGCGGCCAATGTGTCGAGCCAGTCTTGCACCGGGGCCATCGCCTCGGCCTTCAGGACCCGGGGCCGGGCCTGGCCGTCGATGCGAGCCTCGATCAGACCGGCCTTCTCCAACACCTTTAAATGGCGCGACATGGCGGGCTGGCTGATCTCGGACAGGTCCAACAGGTCGGTGACGGTCGCCTCCCCCTCCGCCAGACGCGCGAGGATGGCCCGGCGGGTCGGGTCTGAGAGGGCGGCGAAGGTTTGATCGAGCGTTGACATGGGTCGACTCCAAGCATCCACTAGATGTTATATAACTGATTCTCTATATAATGCTAGTGCGATCTATTCTAGGCATGTGAACCCGATTCACTTTTTTCGCCTCACCCCCTTGCCAAGCCCCTCTGCATCTCCCATATGAGTTAATGTGATTAACATTAACATCCACACCACAGAAAAGGAGCACCTCTGATGTCCACCACCGCCGCACCCGTCCAGTCCGCCCAAGGCTGGCTTTCCCGCAGCGAGGCGTGGCTTGATTCCAAAGGCAAAGGCGCCTGGATCGCCGCGATGATCCTTGGCTTCATCTTGTTCTGGCCCATCGGCCTCGCCCTTCTGTTCTATATGATCTGGAGTAAAGACATGTTCAAAGGCTCGTGCAAATCGCGCCGCGCCCACCGCCAGTCCTTCCGGACCTCCGGCAACTCCGCGTTTGACGCCTATAAGGCCGAGACGCTGCGCCGGTTGGAAGATGAGCAAGAAGCCTTCGAGGCCTTCCTGCAACGGCTTCGCGAAGCGAAGGATAAATCGGAGTTCGACGAATTCATGGACGAACGCGCGAAATCCAAACGCGACGACGCCGAAAACGGCGACCCGGTTGAGGCCTAATCCCCTCGACCCACACCAGGCCCCCCAATCCCCCCGGGGGGCCTTCTTTTTCACATCTCAAGACCCAAGCGACGAGGAGCACGGTCGACATGTTACGGGGCAGACCACCACACACCAGGACGGACGAAGACGAGGAACGGCGCGCAGCACCTCTGCCGGTTCAGATCCTGACCATCATTTTCTACGCCGGTTTCGCGATCTCGGTTTCGATTGTGGCCATGGCCATGTTCGGCCTGATCGGGGTTGCGTTGGCGGTCTTCATGGCCTGGCAATGGACCCGCCTGCCCGCCCTTGGCGGACAACAGTCTGCGGATACCGAACTTCTGGTCAACTTGCGCCCGGACGCCCCCGAAAGCGGCCAGCGGGCCAGCGGCAATGCCAGTTTCGACGCCTATCGCGAAGGGCTCTTGGCGCGCCTGGAACAGGAACAGTCGAATTTCGAAGGCTTCCTGGACCGGCTCCGCGAAGCCAAGGACCAAAGCGAGTTCGACCGCTTCCTGGACGACCGCGCCCAAGCCCGGCAAGACCAAATTGAGCAGCGGGCCCCGGCTGAGGCGTAACCCCGGCCAGCCCGCCCGTGGCCCTCGCGCGGCCCCCATCCCCCCAAGGGGCCGCGCACCAAACACCCCCTTTTCATTGGACGAGAATCCCCTGATGTCTACTGCCATGACCTCCACCCTCCCCGACCCCCGGTATCAGCCGGTCTTCTATGAAGGCGTGCCGCCGAAACGGTTCTTCGCTTGGGTGATCGACGTGATCCTGATCACGCTTCTCACTTTGCTTTTCGGGCTTCTGACGCTCACCGCGGCGCTTTGGGTCTGGCCGCTGACCTATATGGTCCTCAGCTTCCTCTACCGCACGGTGACGATCTCAGCAGGCTCGGCCACCATCGGGATGCGGATCATGAATATCCAGCTTCGCGGCCCAACCGGCGCGCGGCTCAGCCCGGGTGAGGCGACGCTCCACACGCTGACCTATCTCGTCTGCGCCAGCTTCGCGATCCCGCAGATCATCTCCATCGCGCTGATGGTGATGGGGGAGCGGCATCAGGGTCTGCATGACCTTCTGATTGGCTCGGCTATGATCAACAGGCCCCGCTGAGCCGCCGCGACATCGGTTCATCGTTAACGAAACAAAAACCAGTTGCCCCGACCGGGGCGGCTGGTGCAGGATTTTGGCAAGACCTAGAAGCCGAAGGCCTTGTCCAGACCCATGCGCCACACGCTGCCTATTGCGCCACAGTTCTATGTGACGGCCCCGCAGACATGCCCCTATCTCGACGGGCGGCGGGAGCGGAAGCTGTTCACGGCCCTGCAAGGCGAACATGCGGGCAAGCTGAACGACGCGCTCTCCAAACAAGGGTTCCGGCGCTCGCAAAACGTGCTCTACCGCCCGTCATGCGCCGATTGTTCGGCGTGTCTCTCCGCACGCATCCGGGTGGCCGATTTCACGCCCTCGAAGAGCCAGCGCCGGGCGATCCGGCGAAACACCCATATCGCGCGCACCGCCCGCTCCCCCTGGGCGACGGAGGAGCAATACGCGCTGTTCCGGCTCTATCTGGACAGCCGCCATGCCGATGGCGGCATGGCCGATATGGATGTCTTCGAATTCGCTGCGATGATCGAGGAAACCCCGGTCCGCTCCCGCGTGGTGGAATACCGCGACCAGACCGATGGCGATCTGACCGCCGTCTGCCTGACCGACGTCCTCGATGACGGGCTGAGCCTCGTCTACAGCTTCTTCCGCCCCGATCTGCCGGGGCAATCGATCGGCACCTATGTGATCCTCGACCATGTGGAGATCGCGCGGGAGGCGGGGCTGCCTTACGTCTATCTCGGCTATTGGGTGCCGGGGTCGTCGAAGATGGGCTACAAAGCCAATTTCTCAGCCGTGGAGATTTATGTGGACGGCGCCTGGCAGGAATTGGGTGACCCCGAGGCCTATTCGAACCAGACCCACCCGCTATCGGTGGACCCAATTGCACAACAGGTGGCCCAGATCACCCTGCCCGATCTCCGCGCGCCGGTGGAGCCGGACTAAGCGCCGCCCCAATCCCTGTTCAAGACATCCTGAAAGGCGCGGCCCCTGAAAGGCGCGCCAATTATTGCGGCAGCAGATCTGGAACGATTGTGACAATGCCTGGGAACCACCAAAGGATGGCCAGCCCCACCACCTGGATCAGCACAAACGGGATCACGCCGCGATAGATATGCCCCGTTGTTACCGTCTTCGGCGCCACACCCCTCAGATAGAACAGCGCAAACCCGAAAGGCGGTGTCAGGAACGAGGTTTGCAGGTTCACCGCGATCATGATGGTGACCCATTTCGGGTCCATCGTGCCGCCATAAATCACCGGGCCGACAATTGGGATCACGATGAAGATGATCTCCAAGAAATCGAGCACAAAGCCCAGGATGAACAGCACCATCATCACAAGCAGGAACACCACCAGCTCATCATCGAAGGCGCGTAGGAATTCCTGGATGTAATGCTCCCCGCCGAAGGAGATCACCACAAGGTTCAGAAGCTGCGAGCCGATGAGGATGGTGAAGACCATCGAGGTCACTTTGGCCGTTTCCCGCACAACGGGCGTCAGGACGCTGGTCCTGAAGAGAACCCAACAGCTGTAGAGGAGGCCAAAGAAGGCGAAGTGATACCCGGCCTGGGCAATCAGATAGGCAATCCAATCCTCAAAAGCGACATCCTCGCGTCCGATCCGCAGGTCGAAATTCACCCCGAAAAGGATCATGATCACAACGGCGAAGCTGGCCCAGATGATCAGTTTCGACCCGGTGCTTGCATCATTCTCTTTCAGCTTCCGATAGGCGGCCAGCATGATCGCGCCCGCGGCGCCGAGGCCCGCGGCCGGCGTCGGGTTGGTGATCCCGCCCAGGATCGAGCCAAGCACCGCGACGATCAGGACAAGCGGCGGGAAGACAACCCGCAGCAGATCGTTTTGCGCAAGCCGTCCCATCGCCGGGGCGGCGCCATAAAGCGTCAACGCCATCGGGATCGTCATGATCAGGAAGGTCGCCCCGGGGCTTGTTAGTGGCGAGATCACGGCGATAT
>JANQNZ010000155.1 GCA_028279315.1 Rhodophyticola sp.
GTGCGATGCCCCCGCAAGGTCAGCGAGTGTTTGCGGGGCCGCGCGCTCATCGCTCCTCGCGCTCATGACCGTCGAGGAGCCGTTTGGCCTTTTCATCCCGCGTCGCCTGTAACACCCGCGCCGCCTTGCTTTGCCCGTGTTTCGCGGCATTGGCATCAGCGGCGGCTTTCTTTGCCGCCCGATCCCGCGCTTTCCGCGCCTTGTTGAGGTTCACAACCCCGCTCATTTCGGGCCGATCATCTGTTCTGGGCGCACCACCGCCTCGAACGTCTCTTCATCGACAAAGCCAAGCTTGATCGCTTCCTCCTTCAAGGTGGTCCCGTTCTTATGCGCGGTCTTGGCGACGGTTGTCGCATTGTCATAACCGATGGTCGGCGCCAGGGCTGTGACCAGCATCAGCGACTCCCGCATCAGCTTGTCGATCCGGTCGGTGTTGGCGCGGATGCCTGAGACGCAATTGTCGGTGAAGGCAATGCAGGCATCCCCGATCAACTGCATGGATTGCAGCAGGTTATAAGCCATCATCGGTTTGTAGACATTGAGCTCAAAATGCCCTTGAGAGCCCGCAAACCCCACCGCCGCATCATTACCGATCACATGGGCGCAGACTTGAGTCATCGCCTCACATTGGGTGGGGTTCACCTTGCCCGGCATGATCGACGACCCGGGTTCATTCTCGGGCAACATCAACTCGCCAAGCCCACAGCGGGGGCCAGAGCCAAGCAGGCGGATATCATTGGCGATTTTGAAGAGGCTCGCGGCGACGGTCTTCATCGCGCCGGACATCGCCACCATCGCGTCATGACCGGCCAACGCCTCGAACTTATTTGGCGCGGTGACAAAAGGCAGGCCCGTGATCCGCGCCATATTCGCGGCCACCTCTTCCCCCCAACCGACAGGCGAGTTCAGCCCGGTCCCGACCGCGGTGCCGCCCTGGGCCAACTCATAGATATCGCCAAGCGCGGCCTCCACCCGTTCGATGCTTTTCTTCACCTGATGGGCATAGCCGGAGAACTCCTGCGCCAGGGTCAGCGGGGTCGCGTCCATCGTATGGGTGCGGCCGATTTTGATGATGCCCTCGAACTCCGCGACCTTCGCCTCCAACACGGCATGGAGCGTCTTCAGCCCCGGCAGGGTCACATCGCGCGCAGTTGTCGCCGTGGCGATATGCATCGCCGTGGGGAAGGTGTCGTTTGAGGATTGGCCCATATTACAGTGATCGTTCGGATGCACTGGAGTTTTTGAGCCGATCTCCCCACCCAGGATCTCAATTGCCCGGTTCGCGATCACTTCATTGGCGTTCATGTTCGACTGCGTGCCTGATCCCGTCTGCCACACCACCAGCGGGAAATTGTCATCGAGCTTGCCGTCGATCACCTCTTGCGCCGCCTCGATCATCGCCTCGCCAATCCCGTCGAGCTTGCCCGCTTTCATATTCGCCTCGGCACAGGCGCGTTTGATCACCCCGAGCGCACGGACAATCGCGACCGGCTGCCTTTCCCACCCGATCGGGAAATTCATGATCGAACGCTGCGTTTGCGCCCCCCAGTATTTCTCGGCGGGGACCTCTAAGGGGCCAAAGCTGTCGGTTTCGGTACGGGTTACGGTCATGGCAAAGGCTCCTCACGGTCGGTTGGCCTGCGCGGGATAGCGCGGGCGGGCAGGGCGGCGCAACGGCGAGAATGGCCGCAGCCTATTCCGCGGCGGCGGTGGCGTCCGCGCCAAGCTGCTGGAAGCGATAGACTCGGGCCGGGGGCGCGTTCCACCAGATCTTATGGGACCGCCGCCAGGTCAGCCCAAGCGCCTCTCGCACCGTGCGTGTCACCGGTGGCTTCGGGCCATAGGTGAATTGTACATAGGTCCCGCCCGGTTTCACCTTCTGTGTGAACCCCGTCAGTATATCGCGCTGAAGCGCTGTCGGCATGGACAGAAGCGGTAGGCCCGAGACAACCGCCTGGACGTTTTCGACGGGCAGGGCCCCACAGTCGCCCGCGCTCATCTGATAGACGTTCAAACCCGGGAACCGGGCGCGAAGCCGGTCGCAGAATTCCGGGTTCATCTCAATCGAATGGCAGTCTTCGGGCGCGATCCCGGCTGCCAGGATCGCAGCTGTGATATTGCCGGTGCCCGCCCCAAGCTCAATCACCGGGCCTCCCTCGGGGTCCAACTCAGCCGCCATCTCAGCGCAGAGCCCGCGGGAGGAGGGGGCCAGCGCCACCACCTGATGGGGGCGTCGCAAAAGCTGGGTCATGAACAGGCGGAAATCGCTGGACATTGCTGAAGGATCTCGTCGGGAGGGAAGGGCAGGTCAGGCGCGGAGGCGGGGGATCAATGGGTCTTCCGGAAGGTCTCTAAACTGACAACCTCCGCTTCCTGGTTTGGCCGCTCCTCGGTCTCCGGGTCCGGGTCTGGATCGTTCGAGGGCGGGGGATCGTCCTCTGGCCCATCGCCGCTCCGGCTTTGGGTTTCGAATCTCAGCCCGAATTCCACGGACGGGTCGACGAAGGTCAGGATCGCATCGAAGGGGACGCGCAGGTCTTCGGGATTATCGCCGAAGTTCAGCGTGATCGAGAACCCATCATCATCCACCGTCAGATTGTCATACCAATGCTGGATGACAATCGTCATTTCCTCCGGATACCGCTCCACCAGCCAGGGGGCGATATCAACCTCCCCATGTTGGGTGTCGAAGGTGATGAAGAAATGGTGCTCACCCGGTAGGCCATGGGCTGCGACATCTTCCAGCACCGTTTGGATCAGCCCACGCATCGCCCGATGCATCAGGCGGCCATAGGCGATCGACTCCATCGGTGTGTCAGGCATCGGGACCCCAAGATCGAGCAGCGGCAAATGAGGGCGGCGGCTGACCTCACCATAGAAGATTCGCCGCCGAAGAAAACCCGCGCCGGGTGGGGGTGCGCCCGGCCCTGTGGCCAAGCCCGATATCAGATGTTTGCAAGCACCAGCCAAGCGGCCAGCGCGGCTTCGCAGCCAAAGAAGGTCCAACTTTGGCGGGAGGCGGCGTTGTCCCGGAAAATCGAGGTCACGCGCCCGATGGCCGCACCGGCATACGCAAAGCCCATGACCAGCCAGCCAAGGGGCTCGTTCAGGATCAGGGCCCCGACACCCAGGCCAACGAAAAGGCAGCCGGAGGCGGCGGAGACCTCGGTATAGGCCATGTTGGTAGGCCCTGCGCGCATATCGAGCTGGTCCATCGTCCAGCGGGGCGCTAGCCAGCCCATCAGACCCAACCCGATGGTCAGGATCGCCACGGCGATGTTGATCATATCGACAAGTGTCATGCGGCCCCTTCCTTCCGCGCAGCCTGCCCGCGCGTCTTGGTCGTTTTCTCTTTAACGGGCGGGCCGGGCCAGTGGATCACTTGCGGATGAAAAAATTGTCAGGGGGCAGAGGCACGGAAATCTCGAGATTTCCGGACGTTTTCCTCGAGGAAAACGAGTTTGGTTCAATTCGACGGAATTCTCATCGTGCTGTTCTCAGATGCGACAAGGGAGGAAGTGCAGGCTTCTGTTGCCCAAGCGTCTTTGGTCTTGCCAAAGGCGCGTTGCTGCCGAGTGGCTGGTCGGCGCGCACCCTATTGAAATGTGAAGCGACTAGAAGTGCAGGCTTCTGTTGCCAGGTGCCTGCGAACCCCGCCTTACGCGGCTAGGCGCAAGGGCTTAGTTTCGGCAACTCGAACTGCTTACGCAGCCAGAGCCATAGCCGGAGCACGGTTGTCATTTGCAACTGTACGTTTCGGACCGATAACGGTGGTGCCTCACCGGGACAAAGCTAACCCCTTTAGACGTTTGTCGATCCTATTTCGGCCCCATGTTCCGCAAATGACGGAAGGTTGGTGGAGCCGCCGGGTACCGCCCCCGGGTCCAATCCGCTTATTACGAGCGCGTTTATGTCCATAGTCCCCGAAGGAACGGGATGAATATACGTGGGGCGTGGCCGTTATTCAAGGGTGAGGACGGAGGCCACGCGCACTCCAAAACACTTGAAGATCGCCCTCTAATCCACTGAATTAAAAAAGAGCAGGCATCGGCCCGACCTCCTCGCTACGCCTCCTTCTCGGTGGTGAAAGTCAGCGGGAAGCCATTTGTGCGCCCGGCCTCCGTCCCTTCTTTGGCTTTCTCCTCCGCCACCTCCTTGGTGTAGACCGCCACGACACAGGCGCCCTTCTGATGGGCGGTTAACATCACGCCATAGGCCTCATCCCGGGTCATCCGAAAGATCCGTTTCAGAACGGCGGTCACGAACTCCCGAGGCGTGAAATCATCGTTCAGAAGAATGACCTTATAGAGCTTCGGGCGCTCCGTCTTGGTGACGGTCTTCGGTTTCAAGAGGGTTGTGGGGTCAGACATATCCGGGTGGGCCTTCCGTAAGCACGTCGTCGCCGGGTCTTTCACAAAATGACGCAAATGCCGCGCATTTCAAAGTCCGAGAGCGGGTTCTTCTCCACGAACCATTAACGATTTTCCGGCCTTCTAAGCTGGCGCTGCTTTGCCTGCCGCGAAGCTTGATTTTTGTCCTTTGCACGTGAGGAACCTGACCCATGAGCCGTCCCATCGCCACGATCATTCTGTCCTTGAGCCTGGCCTTGCCAATGAGCGCTGCCGCCGTGACTCCCAAATCGGTCGCGCCTGTTCTGACCCAGATCGAGATCGCCCATGGCGGCATGGGGTGCCATCGACGTGTCGTCCCAGGGCCATGCTGCCACGCCGGGCCCGACGTGTACCATTGCCACTGAACACGGGTCTCGGAATGACAAAGGGCGCCGCAGTTGGGCGCCCTTTTCTAATTTCAACGTAAGCTTTTAGAAGCCTGCCTTGATCCTCTCAAAGGCCTCAGCTTGACGTTGCCGCTGCTCGTTTGAGATCGGCAGCTGCGCCAGAACCGGCACGGTGACTTCTCCAAGCCCATTGGCCTCCAGTGTCTCAGCCCCAAGCGCGGTCAGCGCGGCGGAGTTGGCTGAGCCAAACCCGCCTTCGATCAGGGGCTGAGCCGAGGCCGGGTCGAGAAGCGCATTCACATAGTCATAGGCGCGGTCTTCCTCACCCGGCGCCTCAACCATATTCACATAGCCGCACAGCCAAACGCTGGTCCCCTCGCTGGTGTTCCGGGCATAACCGACGGGGAAGCCTTCATCGGCCAGCGCCACCGGCACCTCGTTCCAGGCCCAGGCCACAAGCACCTCACCAGAGCCCATGAGCTGCCCCAACTCTCCGGGGTCGACCCAATAGGTCCGCAGGTTTTCGTGGATGGAGCGGAGCCAATCGGTAGCCGCCTCGAATTGCGCCTCCGTGACATTCGACCAATTCTCGACGCCCGTGGCGAGATAGGCGAGCGCATAGGCGTCATCCACATTGTCCGGGATCGACAGCCGCCCGGCAAATTCCGGGTTGGTGAAGACATCGAGTGAGGCGACCTGATCGACCGTGACCTCATCGGTGTTGTAGGTGACAGCGGTGGAGCCGTAATCGGTTGGCAGGAAATACATCTCCTCCGACCCACCAAGCACGTCTTCGCCGACAAGATCAGCGTTCAGCGTGTCAAAAGCGGCAATGCGGGAGGTATCCCAGGGTTCAATAATGCCGGAAGCCTGCCAGCGCGGCACCGAGCCCGCGCAGATATGGGTCACATCGGACTGAAAGCCCGAGACCAGCCGTTGAAACGCCTCGTCCTCATCGCCAAAAAAGACGAAGCTCGGGCTTTCGCCATGTTGATCGACATAGGGTTGGTGAAAACTGGGGTCTTCGAAGCCGGAATAGTCGAAGACCAGAAGATTGTCGTCCTGGGCGAAGGCGGGCAGGCTCAGGGCAAGGGACGTGGCGGCGCCAAGCAGAATGCGGATGGTCATGGAGTCGGAATCCTCGTGAGATGAAAGAGGGTTGAAAGCCAGACGTGAGGTTAAGAAAGGGATCACGGCCTCGCAAGCGGAATTGCGCGCGCCCAAAGCCGGTCCTGGCTTGGCAGGTTGGGCGATCAGCGCTAAAGCGCCGGGGATTGACGTAACCAAGGCGCGGGGTGTGTTTCTTATGGATGTGTTGGTCCGTGTCTTGGCGGATTTGGCGACCGATTGGCGCGTGGCCGTGCGGATTGCGTTGCTACCGACGCTGGTGGTCCTCGTTGCGGATACCCTGCTGCAAACCGGCGGACCGGATCAGCCGTTCCTTGATCCGCGAAACCTGTTTTCGATGATCTCGTTTTATGGGCTTGTCGCGGTGGTGGCCGTGGCCTGGCACCGGCATCAGCTCTTGAGTGAAGTGCCCGCCGGTGTCGTCCCGCGCGTCAACTGGTTTCGCGCAATCCGCTATTTTTTGATGTGGGTCTTGCTTGGGATTGGGATCATGCTGCTGATTGGCCTGCCGCTGCTGCTGGTCTATGGCGCGCTCAGCGTTCTAGGCGCAGACCCGATCTTACTTCAAATCCTGGAACATTCCGTGACCACGGATTGGGTAAATTGGGCAAGTCTTGGTGGCGTTTTGATTGCCGTCCTGATCTGGCTTTACACGGTCCTCTTCTATCGCTCGGCAATGGGGTTGCCGCATCTCGCGGTGGCCGACACGTGGCTGGGAATTCGGGCGTCTTGGGCGCAAACGCGACCGCTGGCCGGACAGATTGCAATCACATGTGTTTTTACCACGGTGCTGATCTGCGCCTATGCGACCGTAAGCAGCTATGCCTGGGCCAATTTCTACTACAATTGGGAGGCCGCGGGGGAGACTTGGGTGGTGAACTGGCCTGTCGTGTTGGCGATGGTGGCAGGGTTCTTGCTGCTGGATGTGCTGAGTGTCTTGATCGGTGCTGCGCTTCTGACCGTTGTCTACCGCGCGACCCGGCCTGAGGATTGAGCGGCGCGGTCGCGCCCAAGCAAGGCTGTATAGGCCTCCAACTCGGTCAGCGCGGCCTCCACCAGGCCCGCGTCCCGCGCCTCCAACCCATCGGCGATCCGCGCGTGCAGGCCGATGATCCGATCTCGAGACCGGGCGGTGAAGGTGATCATGTTCATGAGCGGCTGCATCGCCTCGACGGCGCCGGCCAGTTGGTAGCTGAGCACCGGATTGCCCGCGCCGTCCACAAGCGCCCGGTGAAAGGCGACGTCAGAGGCGCAGAAGGCCTCATCGGTCAGGCCGGGCTGGCTTTGGCGGTGAATCTCGGCCCGCATCGTGGCCAGATGATCGGCGCTGCGGCGCAGGGCGGATAGGGGGGCACAGGCGCGCTCCAACGCAAATCGGGCCTCGCAGGCGGTCTCGAAACTGACCGCGTTCATGCTCAGAAGCAGGGTCGCCGTCGTGATCTGTTGCTCATGGGCATCCTCGAAGGAGAGGCGGTTCACAAAGGCCCCACCAGCCGCGCCGCGTTGTGTGCGGATCAGCGATTGCGCGGCCAGCCGCTTCAACGCCTCGCGGACCGTGGGGCGGGAGACGTCGAATTGCTCGGCCAGTTCCGCCTCGGACGGCAGCCGCTCATCGACAATTAGATCACCCGCGACAATTCCGTCGCGGATCGCCTCAGCAATCTGGGCGGAGAGGTCGGCGGGTTTGGTCGGGTCGATTTTCATTTGTCAGACATTTAAATGTCTGACATTAAGGTTGGCAAGTGAGTCCTGCGCTTGGGAGGGCGCCGAGGTGACGCCATTCACCATCCGGTCAGCGTTGTGGTTAGGGTTTTTTGCCCTGATCTTATGGGCTTGGTGGGTGATGTTCACCATGTCCACCGGCATGGGGCTGGACCTGATCGGTCGCCCGAATGAGATGGCCCGCGCCATGGCGGCGATGGACCCGCGCATGGATATGTACATGCCGATGGCCGAGTTCGGGCCGCTCTTCGGCATGTGGGCGGTGATGATGGCCGCGATGATGCTGCCCACGATGGTGCCGACGCTTCGCACCTATGAAGACTTGATGCGCAGCGCCGATGGCAGCCGGGCCGGATGGCTGGGCGTCCTTCTGGGTTACAGCCTGGCGTGGGTTGGGTTCGCGGCGCTGATCACTGCTGTACAACTCGCGCTGCTCTTCGGTGGAGTGATTGACATGCTTGGTATCGCGCATTCGCCTTGGGTGGCGGGTGGGCTGCTCCTGGTTGTCGGCGCCTATCAGTTCACGCGCACAAAAGAGCTCTGCCACGGCGTCTGCCTTAGCCCGATGAGCTATTTCCTGGGTCGTTGGCGGCCAGGATTTGCGGGCGGGCTGCGCATGGGCGGCGGCCTAGGCGCTTATTGCGTGGGCTGTTGCTGGGGCTTCATGGCGCTTGGCTTTGTGGGCGGGATGATGAGCCTCCTCTGGATGGGCCTCGCCACGCTGTTCATGGTGATCGAAAAGCTGCCGCAACTGGGGCAGGTGGTGACAAAACCGATGGGCGTTGCTTTGATCATGGGCGGCTTGGCCGTGATCGGCTGGCCGATGATGACGGGAGGATGAGATGGCAGTGAAAAAACGCGCAGAGGCGGATCGGCTTCCGGTCAGCCAACGGATCGATAGCCGGATGGAAAACCCCAAGCGGCGCCGGATGCAGCCGACCGATTGGGCGATTAAAGGCGAGTTGTTCCTGAACTGCTCCTGCACCGTTTTCTGCCCTTGCGTGGTTAGCCTCGGCAAACACCCCCCGACTGAGGGCGATTGCCGCGCTTGGATGGCGATTGCGATTGATGAAGGGCATTACGAGGGGGAGGACCTCTCAGGCTTGAATGTCGGGCTGATGGTGGAGATTCCGGGCCGGATGGCCGAAGGTGGCTGGAAGGTGGCGGCTTATGTGGATGAGCGCGCCAGCGGCAAGGCCTATAACGGGATTTTGCAGATTTTTTCGGGCGCCGCAGGCGGCACCACCGGGCTTTTCACCATGCTGGTTTCAGACATCGTGGGCGCCGAGCGCGAAAAGGTGGAAATCGTGCGGGAGGGCAAGAAACGCGGCCTCTATATCGGGCGCAAGATCCAAGGTGAGATTGAGATGATCGATGGCGCCAGCCCGGATCATCCCGTCGTCATCACCAATTCGAAATACTGGATGGGGCCGGACATCATCGCCGCCGTGGGCCTCAAATCGAAGGTAAGGGATTTTGGCCGGGTCTGGGATTTCGGCGGCAAGTCGGCTGAGATCTGCCCGATCGATTGGGGCGGCAGCGCGGGCGGGACACGATGATCACGCCCGGCTATGTCCAGACCATGGCGCGATATAACGCCTGGCAGAACCACTCGCTTTACCACGCCGCCGCAGGGCTGGATGACGCCGCGCGAGAGGCTGATCGGGGCGCTTTCTGGGGCGGCATAAGGCAGACGCTTGCGCATCTGATGTGGGGGGATTTGATCTGGATTGCCCGCTTCGATGGCGGTGAGGGGCCGGATGTCGGCGGCAAAGAGGCGCTGCAGGTCTATGACTGGCCCATGATCTGGGCACGCCGCCCGCAGCTTGACGCCCGCATCGCGGCCTGGGCGTGGAGCACGACGGAGGCCGATTTTGAGGGCGATATGACCTGGTATTCCGGGTTCTTCGGTCATGACATGACGCGGTCAAAGGCGCTTTGTGTTGTCCAACTGTTCAACCACCAGACCCATCACAGGGGCCAGGTCCATGCCATGCTAACCGCTGCCGGGGCGCGGCCTGACGACACCGATCTGCAACTCCTGCCCGAGGATGTTCCGGAATGGCACTGATCGCGCCCTCCAACCGGGTGCGCCGGACGGTGTTTTCCGAAGGGGTGGAGGCGGCGGGCGTCAAAGCCTATTCGGTCTATAACCGAATGCTGTTGCCCTCGGTGTTCCACTCGATGGAAGAGGATTGCCGGCATCTGAAATCCGCCGTGCAGGTCTGGGATGTGGCCTGTGAACGCCAGGTGCAGGTGGCGGGCCCGGAGGCCAAGCGCCTGTTGCAGTTCCTCACCCCTCGGGATTTGAGCCGTCTGGGGCCAGAACGCTGCCTCTACGCGCCAATGACCGATCAGTTCGGCGGCCTCCTGAACGATCCGGTGATCCTTCAGGTTGAGGAGGATTGCTTTTGGGTCTCCATCGCCGACAGCGATTTGCGGTTCTGGATTCAGGCCTTCGCCGCCTGCAATGGGTTTGAGGAGGTCGTGACCGAACCCGATGTCTCCCCCCTGGCGGTCCAGGGCCCGAAGGCGGAAGCGTTGATGGCGCGGGTCTTTGGCGATGCGGTGACCGGGCTCAAGTTCTTCGGGGTTGGTCGGTTCAGCTTCGGAGTACACTCGATGCTGATCGCGCGCTCGGGCTACTCCAAACAGGGTGGGTTCGAGATTTATGTGGAAGGGTCGGCCTATGCGATGCCGCTTTGGAACGCGCTTTTGGAGGCGGGCCGTGATCTGGATGTGCGGGTCGGCGGGCCGAACACAATTGAGCGGATCGAGGCGGGGCTTTTGAGCTACGGCAACGATATGACCCAAGACACCTCACCGCTAGAAGCCGGGCTAGGCAGATTTGTCGACGACGCCGCGTTGGAGGTCTGTTTCGGCGGGCGTGCTTTGATGGAGGAACGCGCGGCAGG
Source organism: Rhodophyticola sp. (assembly GCA_028279315.1). Classification (GTDB taxonomy): domain Bacteria; phylum Pseudomonadota; class Alphaproteobacteria; order Rhodobacterales; family Rhodobacteraceae; genus Rhodophyticola. The sequence goes on from JANQNZ010000155.1 coordinate 10,504, forward strand.
CTCGGTTCGGGCCTTGCGGCCCATTGCCATTGCTGCCGACGCTTTGCCGCCCTGCGACCGGCCTTGGCTGCTGTTGGCGGGCGCGGAGCCGGTTGGGCAAGTGGGCTCCGCCGCCTACTCGCCGGATTTCGGGGAAGGCGTCGCGATTGGGATGGTTGCGGCCAGCCATTGGGATGCGGGGACCGAACTGAGCGTGGAGACGCAGGACGGCACCTATCCGGCGCGGGTTCGTGCCGAGTTTTGGATTTGAGAAAAGGAGGGGGCCCATGCGCGCCTTGATCGTGGAGAAAGACGAAGAGAGCGGCAAGACCAGCGCCGCGGTTCAGGAGATTGACGAAAGCTGCCTGCCCGAAGGCAATGTGACCGTCGATGTCGAATACTCCACGGTGAATTACAAAGACGGGCTGTGTATTGGACCGGGCGGCGGGCTGGTGCGAAGCTACCCCCATGTGCCAGGGATCGATTTTGCGGGCACCGTCGCGGCCTCTGATGATGGGCGCTATGCGGTGGGAGACAAGGTTGTGCTCACCGGATGGCGTGTGGGGGAGGTGCATTGGGGCGGCTATGCCGAGAAGGCGCGGGTGAAGGCCAATTGGCTCGTGCCGTTGCCGGGCGGGCTGACCACACGCCAGGCGATGGCAGTCGGCACGGCGGGGTTCACCGCGATGTTGGCCGTCATGGCGCTGGAAGATCACGGGCTAACCCCAGAGAAAGGTGAGGTTTTGGTGACCGGTGCCGCTGGCGGCGTCGGCTCGGTCGCAACCGCGATTCTGGGGAACCTGGGGTATCAGGTGGCGGGCGTGACGGGCCGGCCGGAACAGGAGGGGTATCTCAAAGGCCTGGGGGCGGCGCGGATCGTGGCGCGGGAGGAGTTGAACGAGACCGTGAAACGCCCGCTGGAGGCGGAGGCTTGGGCGGGCTGTGTCGATGCCGTTGGCGGCGCGATGCTGGCCCGCGTTTTGGGGCAAATGAAATATGGCGCCAGTGTCGCGGCGGTTGGGCTTGCCGGAGGCGCCGGGCTGCCCGCAACCGTGATCCCGTTTCTGCTCAGGGGGGTGAACCTTCTTGGCATCGACTCGGTCATGCAGCCTTACGAGAGCCGGGTACGGGCGTGGGAACGGATTGCACGCGATCTGCCGATGGAGAAGCTGGAGGCGATGATCCAGCCTGCGGGTCTGGGTGACCTCCCCGATCTGGGCGCGGCGATCCTGTCGGGCGGCGTTCGGGGGCGGGTTGTTGTGGATGTGCGGGCCTGACCGGGCACGGGCCGCGCTGTTCAATTGTGCGCCTGCGGCGCGAGGGTTTTACCTCGCCTGCGCCCTTTGGGGCTTGGCTCAGGTTTCGCCTCCGGCGGCCATATTTTCAGGATGAAGAAGAGGCGGGGTTGACCTAGGCCCGCCCGCGCTAGCTTGGGCAGGCAAAGGAAGCGCAGGCGAGTTTGATGGATCAGGCACCGGTTCTTTATTGGATGCGGCGGGATTTCCGGCTGGCGGATAATCCGGCGCTGGCCGCCGCTGCGGAAAGCGGCGCGCCGGTGATCCCTGTCTTCATCTGCGACCCCCTGGTCGAGGCGCTTGGCGCCGCGCCCGCTTGGCGGTTGGGCCTGGCGGTGAAGCGTTTCGCTGAGACGTTGGGGGCGCAGGGCAGCCGGTTAATCCTGCGCCGAGGTAACGCGCTTCAAGTGCTGCAAACGCTCATCGAAGAGACCGGCGCGCAGGCGGTCTATTGGGGGCGGCTTTACGATCCCGAGACCCGCGCGCGCGATACGGAGATCAAATCGGCGCTGAAGGCCACGGGCGTTGAGGCGGTAAGCCACCCCGGCCATGTCCTCCATGAGCCGTGGACGGTCGAGACCCAGACCGGTCAATTCTACAAGGTCTATTCGCCGTTTTGGCGTGCGGTGAAGGATCGGGAGCTTGGGCCGTTACTGCCCGTGCCGACCCTTGTGGCGCCGGAGCACTGGCCGGAAAGCGATGATCTGGCGGAGTGGGGTTTGGGCGCGGGCATGAACCGAGGCGCCGGTATCGTCCGCCCGCATTTGACCTTAGGCGAAGCTGCAGCGCGCGCCCGATGGGATCAGTTCTTAGAAACGAAGATCGATAGCTACCAGGCCGCGCGCGATTTTCTAGATCAAGACGCCTGTTCGGGCCTGAGCGAACCATTGGCCTATGGCGAGATCAGCGCCCGGGTCTGTTGGCACGCTGCATGGGAGGCGATGCGTCTGGGCGCTGATGGGGCGGAGCATTTCCTGAAAGAACTTACCTGGCGCGATTTCGCCTATCACCTGATTTATCACAGCCCAGAGATCGTCTCGACCAATTGGCGCGACGGTTGGGACAGCTTCCCCTGGCAGATGGATGCAGACGCGCCAGAGGTGATCGCCTGGCAGCGGGGCCGAACCGGCGTGCCCGTGATCGACGCCGCGATGCGGGAGCTTTATGTGACGGGGCGGATGCACAACCGGGCGCGGATGCTGGTCGCCTCCTATCTCACCAAGCACCTCATGACCCATTGGCGGATTGGGATGGATTGGTTTGCCGAGTGTCTGGTGGATTGGGACCCGGCCTCAAACGCGATGGGCTGGCAATGGGTGGCAGGCTCCGGGCCCGACGCGGCGCCTTATTTTCGGATCTTCAATCCTGAGACCCAGGCTGAGAGATTCGATCCGGACGGTGTCTATCACAAGCGTTGGGTGGCGGAGTTGAGCGATGATCCGGGTCCCGAGGCGCTCAGCTTCTTTCAGGCCATCCCAAAATCTTGGGGGATGTCGCCCGGCGATCCCTATCCAGAGGTGCCGATCATGGGGCTGGCCGAGGGGCGCGCGCGGGCCCTCTTGGCTTACGAAAACCGGTGAATGCTGTGAAAAACCCTTGCCTCCGCCCCTGCGCGTGGGCTCAACTCGGACAACTCAAGACGGGGAAGAAATGTCCATAAAAACAAGCATCAAGGGTGAGGATGGCCTTCCGCGCTATTTCGGCGCGGTGTTCGATCAGGCGCAAGGCATGGCCCATGGGCGGCTGGATATGCATCTGCCCGATGGCCGGATCTTTCGGGTCGAAGGGGATGGCCCGGGGCCGGTGGGGGAGCTTCATATCCACAACCCCGACATTTTCGCCCGGCTGATCCGGGAGGGGGATTTGGGCTTCTGTGAGGCCTATCTCGACGGCTGGTGGTCGACGCCGGATTTGCAGGCCTTCATGGACCTGGTTCATGCGGAAAATGACGAGGTTTATGACGGATTTTTGGGTATGGGGTTGGTCCGAGCCTATGAGCGGCTGCGGTTTTGGCTCCAGTCGAACTCCAAACGCCAGGCCAAGAAGAACATCTCGCACCATTATGATCTGGGCAATGAATTCTACGGGCTTTGGCTCGATGACACGATGACCTATTCCTCGGCGCTGTTCCGGACGGGGCAGGAGCCGCTGGAGACCGCGCAGATCCAGAAATATGCCTCCATGGTCGATGAGATGGGCGCGCGGCCCGGCGATCATGTGCTGGAGATTGGCTGCGGCTGGGGCGGGTTTGCGGAATATGCCGCCAAGGAACGTGGGCTGAAGGTCACGGGCCTGACTATCAGCCAGGAGCAGCATGACTACGCCGTTCAGCGGATCGCCAATGCCGGTCTGTCCGATCAAGTCGAGATCAAGATGCAGGATTACCGTGATGAGCGCGGGCAATATGACGGCATCGCCTCGATTGAGATGTTCGAGGCGGTTGGGGAGAAGTATTGGCCCATATATTTCAACACGTTGCGAAGCTGCCTTAAACCCGGCCGAAACGCCACGCTTCAGATTATCACCGTGCAGGATCGGCGGTGGGAGGTCTATAAACGCGGCGTCGATTTCATCCAGAAATACATCTTCCCGGGCGGCATGTTGCCCGCGCCGAGCGTGCTCAGGGCTGAGGTGGAGAAGGCTGGCCTCTCGGTCACAGGCGCGATCGAATTTGGCGAGAGTTATTCCCAAACCCTGCGCAGATGGTATGACACCTTCAACGCACGATGGGAGGAGGTCTCGGCCTTGGGATTTGACGACAGGTTCCGCCGGATGTGGAATTTCTACCTGACCTCCTGCGCGGCGACGTTCCATTTCGGTAATTGCGACGTCACGCAGATCACCGTGACGCGCCCTGAGGGATAGGCCAATGTGGACGGCGGCAAAGCTTGTCTCGGCGGTGGTCTTTGCCGGGGTTGGGTATCTGGCCGCCTATTTCGTGATGGACACCTTCCCAGAAGGTCAAACCGCGCGATTCTTCCCCGCGACGGTGGCCGTGATCGGTCTGTGGCAAGGCTGGTACGTCATGGGATCCCGCGCTGGTGAGGGGGTCACCGCATCGATGGGCAACGGCCTTCGCACCTCGGTGCAGTTGGCGTT
>JANQNZ010000158.1 GCA_028279315.1 Rhodophyticola sp.
AGCTCGTGGGGACTGCGCGCCGTACGCACCGACAACGCCCCGATCAGCGTCAGCGGCAGCATCAGCAAGAAAACCGCCTGGCAGAACTCCACGCGATACCCCCAACCCAAAACCGCGAGGCCCGTGAGGATGAAGGCCGCGATGCCAATGACCCATGCGCCAGAGACATCGGCGATGGTCAGGATGCGGTTGACGTTTACCTCTGCCAGGACGCGCACGTCTTCCACAGCTTGCTCCTGCCCCCGCGCGGCGCGCTGCACCAAGTCATAAGGCACACCCAAGACCCAGTGGCTGAGCGTCGACCACATGACGGCCAAGACAATCCAATACCATAGGTTGGAGAACGAGCGGAGGTCGATCACCTCGGTCGCAAGCTCTAGGAAATCCAAATTCAAACGCGTCCCTGCCCGGTCTTCGGCCCGTTTCGGCGCACCATAGTGACGGGGCGGAGGGGTTTCCAGCCTTGAGATGCCGTGAGCCCTGTGTCAGGTCTGATCGGCAACAGGTGACTGTCTGAAGGCCCCAAACCATGCCCGCCAATCAAGGCCCGTTTCCCCGCACCCGCTTCCGCCGCACCCGCGCCAGCGCCGCGCTTCGCAATCTGACGCGAGAGACGGAACTGTCGGTCAATGATCTGATCTGGCCGGTCTTTGTTTGTGCCGGGTCTGGGGAAAGACAAGCGGTGGCCTCCATGCCCGGGGTGGAGCGCCTGAGCGTCGATCTGATGGTGGAGGCCGCGCGAGAGGCGCAGGACCTCGGTATCCCCGCGATCTGTATCTTCCCCTATACGGACCCGGCGCTGAAAACCGAGCTGTGCGAAGAGGCCTGGAACCCTGACAATCTGTCGAACCAGGCAATCCGTGCAATCAAAGATGCTGTGCCCGAGATCGCCGTGATGACCGATATCGCGCTCGACCCATACAACATCAACGGCCATGACGGAATTGTCCGCGACGGCATCATCGTGAATGACGAGACGGTGGAGGCGCTGGTGAAAATGGCACTGGCCCAGGCCGAGGCGGGCGCGGATATCTTGGGCCCGTCCGATATGATGGACAGCCGGATTGGGGCCATGCGCGACGCACTGGAGGCGGAAGGCCATGTGAATGTGACGATCATGTCCTATGCGGCCAAATACGCCAGCGCCTTCTATGGCCCGTTCCGCGATGCGGTTGGTGCCTCCGGCGCCCTGAAAGGCGACAAGAAGACCTATCAGATCGACCCGCTGAACCGGTATGAAGCGCTCCGCTGTGTGGAGCGGGACCTGACCGAAGGCGCCGATATGGTGATGGTGAAACCGGGGATGCCTTATCTCGATCTCTGCCGAGAGGTGAAGGATCGCTTTGGCGCGCCGACCTATGCGTACCAAGTCTCCGGCGAATACGCGATGATTGAGGCGGCGGCGCAAAACGGCTGGATCGATGGTGAGAAGGTCATGCTCGAAAGCCTGATGAGTTTCCGGCGCGCGGGCTGTGATGGCGTCTTGACCTATTTCGCCCCGCGGGTCGCGCGAATCCTCAACCAATAGCGGTTTGATCGGCAAGAACCCGCAAATCTTGGGGTTTTCCCAGATGACAGCGGGCGGAAAGCCGCGTAAGATATGCCGCAACCCGGGCAGAAGACCCGTGTGACGAGGCATGACAAAAGGCGGAAATGAGATGAGCGGTTTTTCCCGAAGAACCTTCGTGTTGAGCGCGGCGGCCCTGCCCTTGGCGGCCTGTGGCAACGGAGTGAACTCCCGCGCCTCGCAGCGGATTGATGCCCGCGTCGATGCGGCGATCAACTTCATGTATGACGAGGTGCCCGGCACCGATGAGCTGGCCTTCAACGCCGCCGGCATGTTGGTCATGCCGCTGATTACCGAGGCCGGGTTTGGCTTTGGCGGCTCCTACGGGCGCGGTGCGCTTCGGATCAACGGCGCGACGGTGGATTACTATTCGGCCATCGCCGGAAGTTTCGGATTGCAGATCGGGGCGCAGCAATATGCCCATACGCTGTTCTTCATGACCGAAGATGCGTTGAGTGAGTTCCGTCGCGGCGCGGGTTGGGCCATCGGCGCGGATGTGGAATATGCGGTGGTCTCCGAAGGGGGCAATCTTGGCGTGGACACAACCACGCTCCTCGATCCGGTGATCGCGGTGATCTATGGCCAGGCCGGGCTGATCGCAGGGGCCACGCTGGAAGGCACACGCTACAGTCGGATCATTCCTTGATCTGACCGGCTCCATTGCTCTCGGGCCGCGACACTGGCTTTGCATTCCTTGAGGCTTAGGCTACCACCTGTGCAGTTGGCCGTTCCGGTCGTGTGAGGGATTGAGGGCCACTGCCCATGTCTGTGTTTCTCCGCTGGTTGATCCGTCTTGTGACCCTTGCGGTGGCATTTGCCGTCGCCGCGATCGCGATTGCCTGGTGGATGGCGGCGCGCAGCCTTCCGGATTACGACGCGGAGTGGACCGTCTCGGGGCTGACGGCACCGGTGGAGATTGTGCGCTCCAACGCCAATGTCCCCCATATCTTTGGTGCCAGCGACGCGGATGTCTTCTATGGGCTTGGCTTTGCCCATGCCCAGGATCGGCTCTGGCAAATGCTGATGCTGCGGCGGACGGCGCAGGGGCGTCTGTCGGAACTTTTCGGCGAACGCACGTTGGAGATCGACGAATTGCTCCGCCGCCTCGACCTCTATGGCCATGCCACCCGCTCGGTCCGCGTGCAGACGCCAGAGACCCTGGTCGCGCTTGAAGCTTACGCCGCGGGCGTGAACGCCTGGTTGGAGCTTGTGGGCCGAGAGGCTTTGGGGCGCGGCGCGCCGGAGCTGTTCCTCTTCGCGCCAGAGATCTCGCCTTGGCGCCCCGCGGACAGCATCGCGGTCACCTCCATGATGGCGCTGCAATTGGCCAGCCATCATGAGGAGGAGATCCTGCGCGCCCGCACCTCGCTCGCCTTGGATAACCCCGCGCGGCTGGCCGATTTGATGCCCGATGTCCCGGGCGACGGGATCGCCGCGTTGCCAAGCTATGCCAGCCTTTTCGAGGCACCCCTGCCCCGCTATGCCGCCGACACGTCTGGCCCTCGCGACCCCCTCCATCCCAATCCGGGCCGGGGTCTTGGCGGCGCGTCCAATGCCTGGGCCGCGGCGCCCGCCCGGTCGGCGGCGGGCGGCACGATCCTGGCCAATGACCCCCATCTTGGCCTGACCGCGCCCACGATCTGGTATCTCGCACGGCTAGAGCTTTCGACCGGCGGCGTCATTGGCGGCACCATCCCAGGTATGCCCATTGTCCTTGCCGGGCGATCTGACCGCTTGGGTTGGGGCATCACCTCATCCTATCTCGATGATATCGACCTTTATGTGGAGGAGGTGAACCCAGATAACCCTGAGGAATATCGGGGGCCGGATGGGTGGGTGCCCTTTGAGACTCGCCGCTCCATCATCGAAATTGCCGACGCAGCCCCGGTGACGATCACGCTGCGTTGGACCGAAAACGGCCCGGTCATCCCGGGGCAGAATTGGAATTTCGGGACCGTCACACCCCCCGGCCATGTGATGTCCATGGCCTGGACAGCCTTTAGCGACGAAAACACCTCGGTCCAGACCGGGCTGGAGTTGATGCGCGCAGACACGGTTGAAGAGGCGCTGGCCGCTGGTGAAAGCTTCGTGGCACCCTCGCAGAACCTGACCGTTGTCGATGCGGACGGAAATATCGCGCTGCAAACCGTGGGCCATATGCCCTGGCGGCTGACCCAGCATCAAAGCCAAGGCCGGATCCCGGCGCCCGGTTGGGTGCCCGAAAACCGCTGGCAGGGCGTGACCCAATATTTTGCCAATCCGCGTTTCATCAACCCTGAAGGCGGGATCGTCGGGAATACCAACAACAAGACGATCGATCGAGGCTTCCCGCTCCATGTCTCCTTCACCTGGGGCGACACGCAGCGGGTGACCCGTTGGCAGCGGCTGATGCAGACTCGGGAGGTCCATACCCGCGACAGTTTCATCGAGGCACAGCTCGACACCGTCTCGGCAGCGGCGCGCAACATCCTGCCGCTTGTCGCGCGGGACCTTTGGTTCACTGGCGAAACCGCGCCGGACGGCACGCCAGAGCGGCGGCGGCAGAGGGCGTTGACCCTTCTGGCTGAATGGAACGGCGAGATGAACGAGCACCTGCCCGAGCCGCTGATCTATGCCGCTTGGATGCGGGAGCTTCAGCAACGGCTGATCCGGGATGAGATTGGACCGCTCGCCGATGAATTCCTAAAGCTCGAACCGGTCTTCATCGAACGGGTCTTCCGTGATGTCGAGGGTGCCGCGGTTTGGTGCGACGTGCGCCCCTCGACCGCCACCGAAACCTGCACCGATATCGCCCGGATTGCCTTGGACGACGCGCTGCAATGGCTGGAAGAGCGCTATGGCCCGGATGTGGAAAGCTGGCGGTGGGGCGCGGCGCATGAGGCGCAGCATGACCATCAGGTTTTGGGGGACACCGCGCTTTTCTCCTGGGTGGTTAATATCCGTCAGCCGACCTCAGGCGGGGATTTCACGCTGCAACGGGCGGCAACACCCGGCACCTTGCCTGACCCCTTCCTCAACACCCATTCGGCGGGCTATCGCGGTGTCTATGACTTCGCCGATCCCGACAGCTCGGTCTTTGTCACTGCAACGGGCCAGTCCGGCCATCCGCTTAGCCCCCATTATGATGATCTGGGGGAGCTTTGGCGGCGGGGCGAGTATATTCCGATGTCGCTCGACCCAGAGCTTGCGCGCGCCGGCAATATCGGCGTGACGGTTCTGACCCCGCGCTGAGGGATGTCGCCCGGCACCCTTGTGTCGTCTTCCATCCTCAGGCTTCATGGGGCTGTTGAGCCCGCAGAGGAAGACACCGATGCCCCCTGCCCCAGAAACCCGCGACGCGGCAATCGCGATCGCCCACGCCGCCTTCGATGACGGAACCTTCTTCGACGCACTCCGCCGCCTTGTCGCGATCCCCTCGGACAGCACGGCAGAGGATGCGGGGCCGCATCTTCTCGACTACCTCGCGGCGATCACTGCACAGCTCGACGTGCTTGGCTTCACCTCCCGCGTGGTGACCGAGCCGGACAGCGGCATGCCGTTTCTGATCGCCGAACGGATTGAGGCGCCGGACCTGCCCACGATCCTCACCTATGGCCATGGGGACACCGTGCCCGGTATGGCCGGACGGTGGGAGGCAAATCGCGATCCTTGGGCTTTGACCGAGGCGGATGGGCTTTGGTTTGGCCGCGGCGTCGCGGACAATAAGGGCCAGCATCTGATCAACCTCTCGGCACTCGCCGCGGTTCTCTCCGCGCGGGATGGCCGGTTGGGTCTCAACGTGAAGCTGCTGATTGAAATGGGGGAAGAAGCTGGCTCCCCCGGCCTGGCCGCGCTTTGCCAGGCGGAGAAGGCGGCGCTAAGCGCTGATCTCCTCCTGGCATCTGATGGACCCCGGATCGACCCAGACACCCCGACGCTTTTCCTTGGCGCCAGAGGCGGTTACACGGTGAAACTCAGCCTTGTCCGACGCAAAGGCGGTCGGCATTCCGGCAATTTCGGCGGGGCGATCCGCAATCCCGGGATCGAGCTGGCCCATGCGCTCTCCAGCATCGTCTCCGCCCAAGGCCAAGTGATGATCGATGCCTGGACGCCCGACAGCGTGCCAGAGGCCAGCCGCAAGGCGCTTGCCGGCGTGACGCCTGTTGGGGGCGAGGTCGACCCCGATTGGGGCGAACCAGGGCTGACCCCGGCGGAACGTGTCCACGCCTGGTCCTCGGCAGAGGTTCTGGCCTTCACCTGCGGAACACCCGAGGCTCCGGTCAACGCGATCCCGCCAGAGGCCCATGCCTGGCTGCAATTGCGCTTTGTCACCGGCGTTGATCCGGACGGCATTCTGCCCGCCCTCCGCCACCATCTTGACGCCCATGGCTTCGCCGAAATAACCCTCACCCCCGATGGCGGGACGTTCAAAGCCAGCCAAACCGACGCGGATCATCCGGCCGTGCGTGTTGCGGCGCAGTCGCTGGCGCGAACAACGGGGCGCGACCCCGTTACCCTGCCCTCTCTCGGCGGCTCGCTGCCCAACGACATCTTCACCGATATCCTGGGCCTGCCGACGATCTGGGTGCCCCATTCCTATCCGGGATGCTCCCAACATGCCCCGGATGAGCACTTGCCCGCAGCCCTCATCCGGGACGCGCTTGGGGTGATGACCGGGTTGATCTGGGATTTGGGAGAGGCGGCGCCAGAGGACCTCGGCATCACTCGGTAGCGTTGCGGCTATGCCAATCCGCGGGGCACACCACGCAGGGTTGCCAGAAAACTCCGCGACCACCAGGTCACATCCTGCTCCAGCAGCCCTTGCATCAGCCGCCCGTGCCGCGCCTTCCGCTCGCCAAGCGGCATTTCCAGCGCCCGCGCCATGGCATCCGCGACCTCGTCGAGATCAAACGGGTTGACGATTAGCGCATCCTCCATCTGCTCCGCCGCGCCCGCAAAAGAAGAGAGGACCAGAACCCCCGGGTCCTCCGGGTCCTGCGCTGCGACATATTCCTTCGCAACCAGGTTCATGCCATCGGCAAGCGGCGTTACCAGCCCAATCGCGGCCTGACGATACAGCCCCGCCAGTCGCGCCCGTGGCACCGCGCGGTGGATATAGCGGATCGGGGTCCAGGTCAGGTCCGCATAGCGCCCGTTGATCTGGCCCGAGAGCTGCTCCAACTCCGCGCGGATGTCTTGATAAGCGGCCACCTCCTCCCGCGTCGGCGGCGCGATCTGCAGAAGCGTGACTTGCCCGCTCAAGGTCTCGCGTTTCTCAAGAAGCCGGGCGAAGGCTTTGAATCGGTTGGGGATTCCTTTGGAGTAGTCCAGCCGGTCGACACCAATGATCAGCCGCTCACCAGGTTCAAGGGAGACACCGGGCCGGGCCTTGGTTGCGGCCACTGCCTCCCGCGCGAAGGCCGCGGCGTCGATGCCAACCGGGAAGTTTCGGGCCTCGACCCGGTGCTCACCAAACCGGATCGCGCCATCGGGCAGAAACTCTGCATCTTTGCGGGACCGGAATGCCTCCAACAGTCGCGCAACGTCGCGCTGCGCCTGAAGCCCAATCAGGTCAAAGGACGCTAGCCAGGAAATGAACGCCTCGGAATTGGGTAGCGCCTTGATGTCGTAAAGTGTGGGGAACGGGATATGCAGGAAGAACCCGATCCGATTGTTGACCCCCATATCGCGCAGCGCCTCCGCCAGGGCCAGAAGCTGATAATCTTGGACCCAGATCACATCGTCACGCTGAACAACACTGGCCAACATCTGCGCCAGATGCCGGTTCACGGCCAGATAATCGTCCAGGAATTCCGATTTGATCTCCATCAGATCGGCGCGGCCGTGGAAAAGCGGCCACAGCACGGAATTGGAATAGCCGAGATAGTAATTCTCATGCTGGCGGAGGGTCAGATCGAAGCTGAGCCGTTCGAAACGCAGGCCGTCGTGATGGGTGAACTTGCCGCTCGGCTCCGTCGTCACCCGCCCTGATGTGCCCACCCAAAGACCGCCCTCATCGCCAAAGGCGTCCGTCAGTGCCACAACCAGCCCGCCGGACGGGTTGGGGCCAATCGGCAGACGATTCGAGACAACGACAAGGCGCCCGTCGCTCATCGCCGCCCTCCCCCAAACGCCCAGACGGCGAGCGTTTCCCGCACCAGGGCTGGGCTGGCCAAGCGATGCCGCGCTGCGCTGGTCCCGGGGCCAACCTTCACGCTGACCCCGCCCCGCGCATTGGCGATCTGGAAGGCAGGTTCATCGGTCAGGTCATCGCCCATCACAACCGGCACCCGCCCGCGGAATGGCAGGTCGCTCATGAGTGCCCTGAGGCCGCTGTCTTTGCCGATCCCATCCGGGCGCAGCTCAATCATGTTCTTTGAGGGGTGGAGGTGAAATCCGGACGCTTCCGCCGCGATCTCTGCCATCGTCTCTGCGGCATGGGATGCAAGCGTCAGGTCAGCGCCGTAATGTAGGCCAACGGCAACCGGCTTTATCTCAACGAAATAGCCCGGGTGCTTTGCAGCCACTGCCTGTAAACGCGCCCGCGCCTTGGCCAAGACGTCCTGATCAACCCTCAGCCGCGCAACCCGTCGCCCCCATCGCCGCTCTGCGCCATGGCTGCCCACCATGGGGACGGTAAGGCCTGGTAAGAACCGCATCAAATCCGCCAGTGGCCGACCCGAGATCAGCGCCAAAGCGCCGCCGGATTGGGCATGAAGGCGAGCCAGGGTCGCAACAACCCCACGCGGCACGCGGATGGCATCCGGATGCGGGGCCAGATCGACCAAGCAGCCGTCGAAATCCAGGAAATAGGCCGGGCGATCCGGATGGGGCGGCATGGGGCGGGTCGGTCCTTTGGCTCCAGCGAAAATCGGATCGGGTGGCCTCGCGAGAA
>JANQNZ010000180.1 GCA_028279315.1 Rhodophyticola sp.
ACAGGCGGCGCGCCGGGCCACGGGCCTGAAACAGATCACCTGCGAAACCCGCGACCTCTTCCGCCGCCCGCTTCTGCCTGATGAGCTTGCCCGTTTCGACGCCGCCGTTATCGACCCGCCGCGGGCGGGCGCGGAGGCGCAGGTTGCCGCGCTGGCGGAGGCTCAGGTCCCGCGGATCGCTATGGTGTCCTGCAATCCGGTGACATTTGCACGGGATGCCGCGTGTCTCACCCAAGCGGGCTATCGCTTGAATTGGGTGCAAGTGGTCGATCAGTTCCGCTGGAGCCCCCATGTGGAGCTTGCCGCGAGCCTCACCCTGCCCCATATCGACCCCTAATTGACGAAGGGGCAGGTATGACTCGGGACAGATTGGCCGCGTGGTTGGAGACGCCGCGGGTGCGCAACACCATCATCGGCGTCATCATCTTCAATGCGACCCTGTTGGGGATGGAAACCTCCGACACGTTGATGGCGGCGGCAGGCCCCTTGATCCTCACGCTTGACCGCATCTGCCTGGGGATCTTCGTGGTCGAGATCGCCCTGAAGCTCATCGCCCATCGGCTGGCCTTCTTCCGCTCCGGTTGGAACGTCTTTGACTTCCTGATCGTCGGCGTCGCCTTAGTTCCCGCCGGTCAGGGTTTGTCCGTCCTCCGCGCGCTCCGCATCCTCAGGGTCTTGCGGGTCATCTCCGCCGCGCCGCGCCTTCGCCGGGTGGTCGAAGGGTTTGTGACCGCGCTGCCTGGCATGGGCTCGGTGTTCCTCTTGATGGCGATCATCTTCTATATCGGCGCGGTCATGGCCTCGAAGCTCTTCGGCGGCGATTGCCCGGCCTGCACTCCCACCCAAGCGCTGCAATTCCAGGAATGGTTCGGGACGCTTGGCCGGTCTCTCTATTCGCTATTCCAGATCATGACGCTGGAAAGCTGGTCAATGGGGATCGTGCGGCCGGTGCTGGAGGTCTACCCCTACGCTTGGCTCTTCTTTGTACCCTTCATCATGATGACGACCTTCGCGGTGGTGAACCTGTTGGTCGGTCTCATCGTGAACTCAATGCAAGACGCCCATGCGGAGGAATCGAACGCCGCGACGGATGCGTATAGGGACGAGGTGCTGACCCGGCTGGAGGCAATCGAGAAGCGGTTGGACAAGGGATAAGGGGCAGTGAGGTGGATGGCCGCGACGGTTGATCCTTATGCTGATAGGGGCACGGTGATCCACGCGCCCGATGGGGCCTGTCTGTTCCAGCCCGGCGATGAGAGCCAAGCATTTCTGATCGTCCGCCAAGGCACTGTGCGGGTGGAGCAGACCAATTCCGAAGGCCGCACTGTCGTTCTATACCGTGTGCATGAGGGCGAAAGCTGTGTTCTGACCACCTCCTGCCTGATCTCGAACCGGCCTTATACCGGATACGGTTATGCCGAAGGGGATGTGGAGGCGCTCGCTATCGGGGCGGAGGCGTTTCGCGGGCTCTTGGCGAAGGATGCGGGGTTTCGGGACCTGGTCTTTCGTGGGTTTGTGGAGCGGGTGGGGGAGTTGACCGAGGTAATCGATTCGCTGCTTCTGCACCGGACCGACACGCGGCTGGCCGTCTGGCTTGCCCGACATGGGGTCGGGCCGTTGGAAATGACCCAGCAGGAGATCGCGCAAGAGATCGGCACGGCGCGGGAGGTTGTGTCCCGCACGCTGAAATCCTTTGAACGGGAGGGGTGGTTGGTTTTGGGCCGTGGGTTTGTCGATCTGCGCGACCCGGCGGCGCTCGCCGCTTATGGAAACCCGGCGCGGCTTGTGTGACACCGTCACTGATCGAGTCACTTTGGTCTGTCAGGTTTGGCCCATCTGACAAGAAGGAGATCGACCATGACCCTCACCCGAAACCTTGCCCAATGGGACCGGATCGTGCGCTTTGTGCTTGGCGCCTTGCTGGTTGTTCTGGCCCTGACCGGGACCGTCGGCATTTGGGGCTATCTGGGCCTTGTCCTGCTTGGAACGGCCTTCCTCAACTTCTGCCCGCTTTATCGGATCATCGGGTTCAAGACCTGCACGGATTGCTGAGGTCAATGGCGCGCGAGGTCAGCGCCCGCGCGCCCTAGGCCCGTTTCCCAATCCGCCCAACACCAAGCGTGCTCAGCACCTTCGCCTCGATATCAGCGGCATTCATGCCCGCCACCGCATACATATCCGCGGGGCTAGCCTGATCGATGAAGATATCCGGCAGCACCATGGAGCGGTATTTGAGGCCGGTATCGAAGACACCTTGTTCGGCCAGAAGCTGTGCGACATGGGAGCCGAAGCCGCCCACCGCACCCTCCTCGATGGTGATCAGCGCCTCATGGTTGCGGGCAAGCTGCAAAACCAGGTCTTCATCCAGCGGTTTGGCAAAACGCGCATCGGCAATCGTTGGGGTGATGCCTTTGGCGGAAAGCGCCTCGGCGGCCTCCATCACCTCTTTCAACCGCGTACCGAAAGAGAGGATCGCGACTTTGGACCCCTCAGCGATCATCCGCCCTTTGCCAATCTCCAAAACCTCACCGCGCTCGGGCATGTCGACACCGACACCTTCGCCACGCGGGAAGCGGAAGGCGGATGGCCGGTCATCGATGGCGCGCGCGGTGGTGACCATATGCACAAGCTCGGCTTCATCGGCTGCTGCCATGACCACAAATCCAGGCAGATTGGCCAGATAGGCGATGTCGAAACTGCCCGCATGGGTGGCCCCATCAGCCCCCACCAACCCGGCGCGGTCGATGGCAAAGCGCACAGGCAGGCGCTGGATCGCCACATCATGCACCACCTGGTCGTAACCCCGTTGCAGAAAGGTGGAGTAAAGCGCGCAAAAGGGTTTCAGCCCGCCCGCCGCCATGCCTGCGCTGAAGGTCACCGCATGTTGCTCGGCAATGCCCACATCGAAGCAACGGTTGGGGAACCGTTCAGCAAACAGATTCAACCCGGTGCCGTCGGGCATCGCGGCGGTCACGGCGGTGATCAGCGGGTCATCCTCCGCCTCTTTGATCAGCGATTGGGCGAAGACCTTGGTATAAGACGGCGCGTTTGAGGGCGCCTTCTTCTGCTCCCCCGTCACCACATCGAATTTCGCGGTCGCATGGCCCTTGTCGGCGCGCCC
The DNA here is from genome assembly GCA_028279315.1 of Rhodophyticola sp. GTDB lineage: Bacteria > Pseudomonadota > Alphaproteobacteria > Rhodobacterales > Rhodobacteraceae > Rhodophyticola. The sequence goes on from JANQNZ010000180.1 coordinate 3,122, forward strand.
CTCCGCATGGTGATAGCCTTTGCCCTTCTTGGTGATCGCGTGGATCAGGATCGGGCCATCGGCGCGGGCTTTGACCGTGCGCAGGACGGCCAAGAGCTGCTCCATATCATGGCCGTCGATGGGGCCGAGATAGGAAAACCCCAGTTCCTCAAACAGTGTCCCGCCGACGGTGGCGGCTTTCAGAAGTTCCTTGGCCCGCCGCGCGCCTTCCTGGAACGGCTCAGGCAGAAGCGAGACCGCGCCTTTGGCGGCCGCTTTCAATTCCTGAAACGGGGCGCCCGCGTAGAGGCGGGAAAGGTAGGAGGACATGGCACCCGTGGGCGGCGCAATGCTCATCTCATTATCGTTCAGGATCACAATCAGGCGTTTGCCCAGATGCCCGGCATTGTTCATCGCCTCATAAGCCATGCCGGCGGACATCGCCCCATCGCCGATCACGGCAATCGCGTCGCCCACCCCATGCTCGGGCGCGCCACCCAGATCGCGGGCCACGGCAAAGCCAAGCGCGGCAGAGATGGAGGTGGAGCTATGGGCGGCGCCAAACGGGTCATAGGGGCTTTCGGAGCGTTTGGTGAAGCCGCTGAGCCCGTCCTTCTGCCGCAATGTCAGCATCCGGTCGCGCCGTCCGGTGAGAATCTTATGGGGGTAACACTGGTGGCTGACATCCCAGATCAGCCTGTCCCGCGGCGTGTCGGAGACGGCGTGGAGGGCGACGGTCAACTCAACAACCCCCAAGCCCGCTCCAAGATGCCCCCCGGTCTGGCTGACCGCGGCAATTGTGTCTTCCCGCAACTCATCGGCCAGGCGGGTCAGCTCCGCATCCGTCATCGTCTTCAGATCCGCGGGCGAGGTCACGCGGTCCAAAAGCGGGGTCTCAAGGTTACGGGTCATCTTGGCTGGCCTCCTCCTATGGCCGGGCTCACTTGTCACGGGCGATGATGTAGCGCGCGAGCGCCTTCAGGTTTCCGGCCTCGGCACCAAATGGCTCCAACGCGGCCTCAGCCTCCGCCACCAGGCCTCTCGCCTTCGCCTTCGCGCCGTCGAGACCCAGAAGCGAGACAAATGTCGCCTTTCCGGCCTCAGCGTCCTTATGGAGCCGTTTGCCCGCCGTCGCGGCATCGCCTTCGATATCCAAAATGTCGTCGGCGATCTGGAAGGCAAGGCCAATGGCCTGCGCGTAACGCCGCAGGGGGGTGGGGTCGGCACCGCCTAGGATCGCACCGGCCTCAGCGGGCCAGGTGAGGAGCGCGCCGGTTTTGTTGGCCTGAAGTCCGGTGATCTGGTCCAGCGTCAGGGGCGTTTCTGCGGTCTCGGCGGCGATGTCCTGGGCCTGACCCAGAACCATGCCCTCAGCCCCCGCCGCCTTGGCCAAGCTGGCCACCAGGGCAATCCGTTGCCCGGCATCGCCCACGCCCGGATTGGTCAGAAGCTCAAATGCAAATGTCTGAAGCGCGTCCCCGACCAGAACCGCCGTCGCTTCATCCCATTTCACATGGACCGTGGGATGCCCGCGGCGGATGTCGTCATCATCCATGCAGGGCAGATCGTCATGGACCAGGCTATAGGCGTGAAGGCATTCAACCGCTCCGGCGGCGAAGAGCGCTTGGGCCTGATCAACGCCGTAAAGCCGCGCGGTCTCCAGCACCAGGAACCCGCGCAGGCGTTTTCCGCCCGCCACGGCATAGCGCATCCCCTCGGCGACGCGGTCCGTGCCGAAGCGCGACAGTTCCCCCTCCAAGAACCGCCCAATGGCGGCTTGGGCGTCGTCTAACGCGGATTGAAACACTCAAAGCCCGTCTGCGTCGGTTGTGCCCGTGGCCTGGCCGTCCGCATCAAGCGTGATCTGGGCCACTTTCTCTTCGGCCTCTTTCAGCTTGGCCTCACATCGCGCCTTTAGGGCCGCACCGCGCTCGTAAAGCGCGATGGACTCGTCCAAAGCCACTTCGCTCCGATCAAGCGCCGAGACCACAGTCTCCAACTCACGAATGGCTTCTTCGAAGCTCATCTCTTCGATGGGTTTGGGGTCGGTCATCCGCTTTGCTCCATCAACACCGCCACATGCGCCGCCACGGATGCGGCGAGCGCCGAGAGATCATATCCGCCTTCGAGAGTCGAGACCACACGGGCGCCGCAATGGGCCTTGGCGAAGCTGCAAAGCTCCCGCGTGATCCAGGTGAAATCCTCGGTGTCCCAGGTCAGATTGGCCAGCGGATCGGCACGGTGCGCGTCAAAGCCGGCGGAGATGAGCAAAAGCTCAGGCGCGAAGTCTTCCAGGCGGGGAAGAATACGAGATTGCACCACCTGGCGCATCTCCGGCCCGCCGGTGCCGGGGCCAAGGGGCAGGTTCAGAATGTTGTTTGCGGCACCGCGTTCCCCCGGCGCGCCGGAGCCTGGATAAAGCGGCATCTGATGGGACGAGATGAAAAGCGCGCGCGGTTCGTCCCAGAGCAGGTCTTGCGTCCCATTGCCGTGATGCACGTCGAAATCGACGACTGCAACGCGGGAGAGGCCATGACGCTCCAACGCATGTTTGGCCGCGATGGCGACATTGCCGAAGAGGCAGAAGCCCATGGGCCGCGTGGCCTCGGCATGATGGCCGGGGGGCCGGGTGGCGACAAAGGCATTCGTGGCCGCACCCGACAACACTTGGTCAACCGCGTGAAGACAGCCGCCCACGCCTTTCAACGCCGCGTCCCAAGACCCGGGGGAAACGGAGGTGTCGGCGTCCAGCCCCACCAGCCCGGCCTCCGGGATCGCCGATTTGATTGCAGAGACATAGTCGGGCGGGTGGCAGAGGAGGAGGTCGGCGTCCTCGGCCAGCGGCGCCTCGGCCCGGATCAGACTGTCGAACTCCGGGGCCGACAGGACCTCAAAGATCGCCTCCAACCGCGCAATCTGTTCCGGATGACCGGGTGGCATTTCATGGGCCAGGCCGGCGGGATTTTCCACCAGAAGCGTCGGCATCAATCAGGGACCAGCATGTAACCCGCGCCACGCACGGTTTGCAGGTAGCGCGGCTGTTTCGGGTCGGCCTCAATCTTGCGCCTCAGCCGGGTGATCTGCACATCCACCGCGCGTTCCTGCGCCTGGCCCGAGCCATCGCCTTTGTCACGGCCCAAATCCTCCACCAATTGCGCGCGGCTGACCGGCTCATGGGGCGTGGCCGAGAAGATCCGCATCAGCGCGGCCTCGGTCGCGGTCAGGCGGATATTGTCCTGGCCTTGCCACATCTCGCCCCGTTCGAGGTCGTACCGGATGCTGCCCAGATGCAGGACCTTGGGCCGGTCCTGGGGTTCGGTCGGGTTCGGCACCCGCCGCAGGATCGCGTTGATGCGGAGGAGGAGTTCCTTCGGCTCGAAGGGTTTCGGCAGGTAATCATCGGCGCCCGCCTCCAGCCCGCTGATCCGGTCATCCGCTTCGCCCTTTGCGGTCAGAAGCAGGATCGGCGTGGCGATGGTCTCGCGCAGGTCTTTGGTCAGCGCAATCCCATCTTCGCCCGGCATCATGACGTCCAGCACGATCAGATCGAACTCCAGCCCCGAGAGAAGCCTGCGCGCATGGGCGGCATCCCGGGCGACGCTGGTGATGAAGCCGTGGCGGATCAGGAACTTCTGCAGCAACCCGCGGATGCGTTCATCATCATCGACGATGAGCAGATGAGCGACGGCCTCATTCATGACGATTGCTCCGAACTGGCGGTGTAGTGGCGGCGCAAATCCGGGTCCATCATCTGCTCCAGAACCGTGCGGAACCCGGCGACTGCCTCGGGCCCCGCCGCGCGATAGGCGGCCCGCATCCGGCTGCGCTGAGCATCTGACAGTTCCCGCTCTAAAGCGATGCCGGCCTCGGTCAGATGCAGGTGCCGCTCGCGCTTGTCACGGGTGCCGACCCGGCTTTCCACCAGGCCATCCTCGACCAGCGCGCGCAACACGCGATTGAGCGATTGTTTTGTGACACCCAGGATGTCCAAGAGATTGTTCACCGTCGTCCCCGGCGTGCGGTTGATGAAATGGATCGCCCGGTGATGGGCCCGGCCGTAAGCATAGTTCTGCAAGATGCGGTCCGGGTCGGCGGTGAAGCCGCGATAGGCGAAGAACATCGCCTCGATCCCGCGGCGAAGCTGCTCATCGGTCAAAAACAGAAGGCTCTCGCCACTGACCAGCGCATTGGCGCTGCCGCGATCGGCCATACCCATGTCCCTCCGTCACGCCCGGTTTGGGGCTTTCTCTCTTTTTATGTCAGCCTTGTTGACTTTCCAAGAATCAATTGCTAGCGAATGTGCGGTTTTGCGCAATATTATGCCCGATCCGGCCCTAATCTACGCAACAAACAGAAAAGTACGCGGCGTTTTGCCGAAGACGGAAAGAAGGACGACCCCGATGAGCGGAGCCTATGACGACCGCGATGGCATGATCTGGATGGATGGCAAGCTGATCCCCTGGCGGGACGCGAATGTGCATATCCTGACCCATGCGATGCACTACGCTTCGTCGGTATTTGAGGGGGAGCGGGCGTATAACGGCAAGATTTTCGAAAGCCGGAAGCACTCCGAACGTTTGCTGAATTCCGGCCGGCTGATCGATGTGGAAATCCCCTGGACCGTCGATGAGATCGAGGCAGCAAAATATGAGGTGATGAAGGCCAACGGTCTGACCGATGCCTATGTGCGGGCGGTGGCCTGGCGGGCGTCGGGGGAGGATATGGGTGTCGCCTCGGCGCGCAACCCGGTGCGCTTGGCCGTCGCGGCCTGGGAATGGGGTGCATATTATGGCGACGCGAAGATGAAGGGCGCCAAGCTCGACATCTCGAAATGGAAACGCCCCAGCCCTGAGACGATCCCAAGCCACGCCAAAGCCGCGGGGCTCTATATGATCTGCACCATGTCGAAACACGCCGCCGAGGCGAAGGGGTGTTCCGACGCGATGATGTTCGACTATCGCGGCTATGTGGCCGAGGCGACGGGGGCCAATATCTTCTTCGTCAAGGATGGGGAAGTGCACACGCCGCTGCCCGACTGCTTCCTGAACGGCATCACGCGGCAGACGGTGGTCGGCATGTTGGAGGAGCGCCAGATCAAGGTGCATGAGCGCCATATCATGCCCGAGGAGCTGGAAGGGTTCGAGCAATGCTGGCTGACCGGGACGGCGGCGGAGGTCACGCCTGTGGGGCAGATCGGGGACTATAACTTCGAGGTCGGCGCGATGGCGCGGGATATTGCCGAGGCGTATGAGGTGAAGGTGCGGGCGTGAGCGGGCTTCATAATTCCGCCCCTTGACCTAGATGAGATGCTGATTCATCATATGGGTGAGGGGTTGAGCGGAAACACCACATATAGAAAGCAACCAATTCATGCACTACGAGCCGGGATTAGCCAGCTTGTGGCGTTTCTGGATTCGCCTATATGAAAGGCGTATGCCCAAAACGCTCTACAATCTAAGGCTCTTAGCTGATCGGCCTCTGAGACAAGAGGGCTTCGACGTATTCCTTGATGCCTACGGTGGATCCATAGACGCGGATCCGATTTGCTACCAACCTTGGAGACGGAAGGCGGCCGACGCCCTTTGGCACGATTTCGTTCGGGTTGCAAACGACACGAACCGAGCGCTGACCAAGAATACAGCACGCCGTCTGACTCCAAATGAGTGACGAAGATAAACACGAGCCAGGCCGTGAGATAATTTCCCAAGAGGATTGGCAGAAGCTCTCTTCTGAAGAGCAAGAGAGATTTCTATTTCGAGTCGAAGGATTTCAGAGTCCTCTGCTTCCGCCGGAAGTTCTCAAGAGCTATGGGGACGTGATTCCTGGGTTGGATAAGAAGTTGGTTGAATGGTCTGAAAGCGAAACGCTCCATCGCCGTCAGTTGGAGCGCGATGCTTTCGAAGAGGCGCGGGATTTGAGGTCTCGTAGCTCTATCTTCGGTCCGGCGGTCTCGATCATTGGCCTCTTGGTCGCCGGTGGCGTTGGGGCGGTTGGCACCACATGGTCAAGTGCTTTTGTTGCGATGGTTATCGCGATCGTCGCGGTCGGCGGGCCGTTTGCGGCCAGGATTTTAGCCGGCCGCTTCAATAACCGCCAAACCGACGATCAGGTCGAGTAATCCCGATCCTCCCGTCTCAAGGCGTATGGGCTGCAGCACCTTGATTTACCACCTTCCCCACGCCACTCTGCCCCCATGGTGATGCAGTTTCCGCCTTCGGGCGCGCAGCGGAGCCCCGTGACGGTGGCCTTTGACCGCAAAGAACTCGCGGTGATCCTGGCGATCTATGGGCGGATGGTGGCCGCGGGGGAGTGGCGGGATTACGGTATCTCACATCTTTCCGATGTCGCGATTTTCTCGATCTTCCGGCGGAGTGCGGAACATCCGATTTATCGGGTTGAGAAGCGGCCCAAGCTGGCCCGCGCGCAGGGGCAATACTCTGTCATCGGCATGGATGGGCGCATTCTGAAACGCGGCCAGGAACTGAAAACGGTGCTCAGGGTGCTGGAGCGAAAGCTGATCCGGGCGGTACCTTAGCCGATCATCATCCGTCGCCGGGCGCTAATCGTGCCATCACCGGCAGCCTCGATCCGGGCCGCCGCGTCGCGAAGCGGCTCATAGGCCACCGACATGTGAAACGCATTGGCATGGAGCAGCATCCGCTCATTCGCCATGATCCCCACATGCCCTTTCCAGAACACCAGATCGCCCCGGCGAAGCGGCTCGCCGAATTGCAATTCCCGCCCCAGTTCCGCCTGTTGCTGGTCGCTATCGCGGGGGCAGGGGACGCCACAGGCCAGAAGCGCGGTTTGGACGAGGCCCGAGCAATCGATGCCCCACCGGTTGATTCCACCCCAAAGGTAAGGCGTGCCCAGGAACAAATCCGCCACACCCACATAGTCCCCGAACCGCGCGGTGATCGGTTTCAGATGCGACCGCGGTACAAAATGGCCGGTCTGGATACGCAGGAAATCCTCCCGCTCGGCCCGGACATGGACTTGGGAGCCGAAATAGATCGAGACATCGGGTGGCGCTTTGATCGAAGCCTTGGGGTAAAGATGTGTGGCGGGAGCGGTCACCCAATGGGTCGGCTCGGCGGGCTCAACAAGGGCGGAGGCGAGCACATAGCCGACATAACCATCCCGCTCGGTCTGGCCAAAGGCGACCCCGTCATTGGTGTCGAGGACCAGAAACCGCTCGCCAAACATCAACTGGCTCACCCGCCGTCCGCGGGGTTTGTCCATCAGATTGACCATGGGCTGCTGCACCATCTGGGTGCGGCCGGGCACAAAGGAATTGGCCTCAACCTGCCCCTCTAGCGAGACATGGGCGACGCGGCCATTTGAGGGCAGAAGACGGGCGTCGGTCATAACTGCAAGACCTCCGGAAGCGCGTGGAACAGGCTGCGCGCGCCCTGCCCGACGCCACCCTTTGGACGGCCCGGCGCCGCGTTTGGTTGCCAGCCATAGATGTCGAAATGGGCATAGCGCGAGGCGTCGGTGGCAAAGCGGCGCAGGAACAGGGCCGCGGTGATTGCGCCGGCAAACCCGCCTTTGGAGGCATTGTCGAGATCGGCGATGCCCGGTTCGATCATCGCCTCATAAGGCGTATGGAACGGCAGGCGCCAGACGGGATCGGCCACCTGATCCGCTGCGGTGGAAAGGGCAGCGGCAAGGGGCGCATCATCCGTAAAGAAGGGGGCCAGATCGGGGCCAACCGCGACCCGGGCTGCGCCAGTGAGTGTTGCCATCGAGACCAGAAGATCAGGCGGGGTCTCGCTGGCCAAGGCCAATGCATCGGCCAAGACCAAACGGCCTTCCGCATCGGTGTTGTTGATCTCCACCGTCATCCCGTTCCGCGCGGTGAAGATGTCACCGGGGCGAAACGCATTGCCCGCGACGTTGTTTTCAACAGCCGGGATCAGGACGCGGAGGCGGATCGGAAGGGCTGAGGACATAATCATATGAGCCAGCCCCAGAACCGTTGCCGCCCCACCCATATCCTTCTTCATCAGGCCCATCGAGGCGCCCGGTTTGAGGTTCAGCCCGCCGGTGTCGAAGCAGACGCCTTTGCCGACAAGAGTCACGCTTGGCCCCGCCTCACCCCAGGTCATGTCGATCAGCCGCGGCGCCCGGGCGGCGGCGCGCCCAACCGTGTGGATAAGCGGAAGATTGGCGTCGAGCAGGTCCGGGCCTGTCGTCACGGAAACATCCGCGCCAAATCCGGCGGCCAGATCGCGCGCGGCGGCTTCGAGCTGATCCGGCCCCATATCCTCGGCCGGTGTGTTGATCAGATCGCGGGTCAGGAATTCGCCTTCGGCGATCCGCTCCAACCGCGCCGCATCGACGCCGTCCGGCGCAACCAACTGCGCCTTCGCGGCGCTTTGTTTGCGATAGCGGTCAAAGCGATAGCAGGCGAGGAGATAGCCAAGCGCCACCTCCTCCCCCGGCGGCCCATCCGGCAGTTTTTCGATCCGATAGGTGGCTTCGGGCAATCCGGCAATCGCTGCCCCGGCGGCA
>JANQNZ010000308.1 GCA_028279315.1 Rhodophyticola sp.
GGGGTCCACCCCCTTAAAGCGGCCCGTCCTCCAACACCCCGTCGGAGGACATCTGCGCATAAAGCAGCCCTTCGCGCAGGCCCCGGTCGGCCACACTCAACCGATCGGTCGGCCAGGCCCGGAGCAGCGCCTGCAAGATCGCGGCGCCGGACATGATCAGCGTCTGCCGGTCGCGCCCGATCCGCGGGTCTTTCCGCCGCCCATCGGGCCCAAGCGCCAGATAGCCTTGGATCACCGTGTCGATCTGGTCCGAGGTCATGCGCAGCCCGTCGACCTTGTTCCGGTCATAGCGCCGGAGGCCCAGATGGCTCGCCGCAACAGTGGTCACGGTCCCGCTGGTGCCAATGATCTGAAAGCCCTCGCGGGCCTGATCCGCCGCATCGTCATAAGGCGAGAAATCGGCCAATTGCTCCTCAAAGAACCAACTCATCAAGGCAAAACGCGCGGAATCGTCGGTCACGTCGCGATACATGTCCTTCAAGGTCGCCACGCCCAAAGGCACCGAAATCCAATCCACCACCTTGGCGCGCGGAAAGATGCTGTCTTCGTGATCGAACCCGTGATGCAGCCGCATGATCGCGCGAGGCCGTTCCAAAGGCGGCACGCGGGAGAGGTCGATCCAGACCAGCTCGGTTGAGCCGCCGCCGATATCAACCACCAAAAGCTGTTCGGTCCGGGTCGAGACCAAGGGCGCGCAGGAGACGACGGCCAGCCGCGCCTCCTCCTCCGGTTCGATGATCTCCAACTCCAGCGCCGTTTCGCGTTTCACCAGTTTGATGAACTCACCCGCATTGCTGGCCCGCCGACAGGCCTCCGTCGCCACCAGCCGCGCGCGACGCACGGCGTGTTGCGCCAGTTTCCGCTGGCAGATCTTCAAGGCGCCCACGGCACGCGCCATGGAGGCCCGGCTGAGGCGGCCCGACGCCTCCAACCCCAACCCCAATTGCACGGATTTCGAGAAGGAATCGACCACATGCAACTGCGTGCCTTTCGGCTGCGCAATCAACATGCGGCAGGAATTGGTGCCCAAATCCAACGCGGCATAAAGGTCCGCGGGATCGGGCCGGGTCTCGGGCAGAGCGCTCCGTTCGACAGGCGGGGCCGAGGCCGGTGACGCGGCTTCGACGGGTCTGGGGAACGGGCCGCCTCGATTACGACGCTTGCGCGACATCGGCCCCTCCAAAAATGATCAAGTTGAGACAAATGTAACCGTCCGGGCGCATTCTCACAATGCTTGGCTGCGCCGGCGCACCCACATCCCGCCCACGGCTCAAGATCATCATGAGAATTATTGGGCCCGCGCAGGGCTGGCCTGGGGTCCGCGCGTTGCGTATGACAAAGGCGCGGGTCGTTCTGGCTCCAATTGATGTCGAAAACAGGCCCGGCAGGGCCGCAGCGCGCCCATATGGTGGCCGCCAGCAGCAAAGGGATTCGCAACCATGCCCGCCGTCACCATCGTCTATTGGCGAGACATTCCGGCCCAGGTCATCGTGGGCAAAGGCCGCCGTGGTGCAAAAGCCCCGCTGCCGGAGCGGTTTGAGCAAGCGATTGACCGTTGCGCGATGAAGGTTGGCGCGAAAGACGACGATGCTTACCTGTCGGAATGGCGCAAAGCGGCACCGGTGGAGGTGGACGGCGACCCGGCGGAGATTGCCGCGGACCAAGCCGCCACGCTTGACGCCACCTATGACGCGGAGCGGTTAAAGGCGCTGATTGCCAATGACGGGTGGGATCGGGCGGCTTAAGCCAAATGACCCCGCCGCCCACATCACTTTGGGAGAGATTGATGGCCTTGTTGAATTTCAAACGCCCCGCGCCTGAAACCGCGCGCCCGGTCTCGCCCGAGCTTGAGGCCTTCTTGCACGGCTATTCCATCGAGGTCATGCCGCGGACGGCAGAGAAGGTGGAAGATTTCCGCACGCTTCTGCCTGAAGGCACGCGCGTCTATATCGCCCATATCGAAGGCACCCCGATTGAGGACATGGTGGCCACGGCCAAACGCCTTTCGGCGGACGGCTACAGCGTCATGCCGCATTTCCCGGCCCGGATCATCAAAGACGAAGCCACGCTCGCCGATTGGATCGCCCGCTATAAGGGGGAGGCTGGGGTCTCCCAAGCCCTGCTCCTGGCAGGCGGCCCACGCACACCCCATGGCACCTTCACCGACTCCATGCACCTGATGGAAACCGGGCTGTTCGACAAGGCCGGGTTCACCCGGCTGCATGTGGCAGGCCACCCTGAAGGCAATCGCGATATCGACCCCTCCGGCGGCGATGCCAATGTGATGGAGGCGCTGCGCTGGAAACAGGCGTTTTCCGAGCGGACGGATGCTGAGATGGCGATCGCCACCCAATTCGCCTTTGAGGCCGGGCCGGTCATTGATTGGGCCAACCGGTTGGCGGCCGAAGGGATCAAACTGCCAATCCATATCGGCATTGCGGGGCCTGCCAAGCTGCAAACCCTGATCAAATTCGCCATCGCCTGCGGCGTCGGCCCCTCGCTCGACGTGTTGCAGAAACGCGCGCGGGACGTGACCAAACTGCTTCTGCCGTTTGAGCCCATCGACATCCTGACCCAATTGGCCGCCCACAAAGCCGCCAATCCCGATTTCAACATCGAGTCGGTGCATTTCTTCCCGCTTGGCGGGATCAAGACCAATGCCCAATGGGCCATCGACCATGGCGGGGCCTCCACGCGCCCTGCCTCCGCCTGACCGTCCAAAGGACTTTCCATGACGCGCACTGTTCTCGAATCCAAATCCAAAACCGTTGTGATCGGCTTTGAGGAGCCGTTCTGCGTGATCGGGGAGCGGATCAACCCCACGGGCCGGAAGAAACTGGCCGCTGAATTGGAGGCGGGCGATTTCTCCACCGTCGAGAAAGACGCGCTGGAACAGGTGGCTTGCGGGGCCATGGTCCTCGATGTGAATGCGGGCGTGGTCTATAACTCCAACCCCGATCCGAACCAGACCGAACCACCGCTGATGCGGAAAATGATTGAGCTGGTGCAAGGGCTTGTGGAGGTTCCTTTATGCATCGACAGCTCCGTCCCCGGCGCGCTTGAGGCGGGGTTGGAGGCCGCGGAAGGCCGTCCGCTTCTGAACTCGGTCACGGGGGAAGAGGAACGGCTGGAGGCGATCCTGCCCCTCGTCAAGAAGTATAATGTGCCGGTGGTGGCGATTTCGAACGACGATACCGGGATCAGCGAAGACCCCGATGTGCGCTTTGCCGTGGCCAAGAAGATCGTCGAGCGGGCGGCCGATTTCGGCATCCCAGCCCATGACATCGTGGTCGACCCGCTAGTGATGCCCGTGGGCGCCATGGCGACCGCCGGTCAGCAGGTCTTTGCGCTGGTCCGCAAACTGCGGGAGGAGTTGGGCGTCAACACCACTTGCGGGGCCTCCAATATCTCTTTCGGCCTGCCGAACCGGCACGGGATCAATGCGGCCTTCCTGCCCATGGCCATTGGCGCGGGCATGACATCCGCCATCATGAACCCGGTCCGCCCGGTGGAGATGGAGGCGGTCAATGCCGCGAACTTCCTAATGAACCATGATCCCAATGGCGGGACCTGGATCAAATTCGCGCGGGTCCTCGAAGCCGTGCAAGGCGGCACCCCCTTTGCCGAGGCGGCCACCGCCGCGCAGGCGGCAGGTGGCGGTCGTGGCGGGCGCCGGGGTGGTCGGCGGCGCGCCTAAGCAGCCTTGACCGGTCGCCAGACCGGCCAAAGCAGCAGGATCAGAAACGCGATATTGGGCGGCACATTGCCCGCCGCACCCGCCAGGACGGAGCCAGCGCTGTCTGTCACAAACCAGACAATGGCGCCGGTCAGCAGCACTTTCCGCGTCGCCTCTGGCGCGGCACGCAGAAGCTCGCCTGAGGCCGCCCACCAGATCGCCCCAAGCCCCGCCAGAACACCGCCCATGATCGCCATGTTCAGCCGCGCCTCCGCCGATAGCGGACGGTGGGTATCCGTCGCGGGCCAGATCACGATATCGGCGAAGATCGTGTAGAGCCCGTTCAAAGGCGACCAAGCCGCCAAGACAAAGGCCAAACCGAAGGCGATGACGACGCCGCCGACAATCCGGATATTGCGCGATTGGGTTTCTAGGGTCATGTGCCAACTCCCATAAAAGCAGTGATGTCGCGGGAGGCTTCGCAAGCGAGCGACGGCAAAACAATTACCTCAGAGGTAAGTGGCATTGGGGCCGCGCCCGGCTATGATCGCGCCCATGACCAGTTTCGGCCCCCACCTCCGCCAATGGCGCACCACCCGCCGCCTCAGCCAGCTTGACCTGGCGCTGGAGGCCAATGTCTCCGCCCGCCATATCTCATTCTTGGAGACGGGCCGCGCGGCGCCAAGCCGCCAGATGGTGCGGCATCTGTCTGAGATCCTGAGCGTCCCGCCCGCCCGCCGCAATGATCTGTTGGAAGCGGCGGGGTTTCGCGCGGCCTATGAACGCCTGCCGCTGGATGATGCGGCGCTGGCCCCGGTTCAGACCGCGCTTCAGCGGATCATGCACCGCCACGCGCCTTACCCGGCGATTATGAAAGATCTCAGCTGGCGGATCGTCGACATGAACACGCCTGCCGCGCAGCTTTTTGGCGCCGCAGGCCTGGGCCTAGGGGACAGTCTTCTGGACTTCATCACCACGCCGGGCCAGGCCGCCGCGGTGATCGAAAATTGGGGCGAAGTTGGGCATCACACGCTGCACCGCATTCGCGCAGAATCGCGGGCCGCAGGGGGAATCGCGGTTTTGGATGAGGCGGTCGCGGCGCTGGCCCGTGATCCGGCGGTTGCGGGGTTTGAACCCAGCCACCCCCTGCCCCCGATTGTCAGCACGATCTTCCGGCTTGGCGATTTGCGCCTACCGCTTTTCTCCACCTTCGCGCAGCTTGGCGGGGCGGAGGAATTGGGCCTGGCCGAGTTGGCGATCGAGCTGATGTTCCCCGCCACGGCGGAGGCCGAGGCGTGTTTCGCGGCCACGGAGGCCAGAACGGCGGAGGCGTAACGCAATCTGCCGCGAAAGAGCTATTGTTCTCTGAGACCCGCGCGATACAACCTCCGTCGACAACCCGCGAGCAGAGCATGGCCGACACCGACCCCCTCATCATCTTCACGCCCTCGGGCAAACGTGGCCGGTTTCCCGTTGGCACACCGGTTCTGACCGCCGCCCGGCAATTGGGCGTCGATCTGGACTCGGTCTGTGGCGGTCGGGGGATCTGCTCCAAATGCCAGGTCGCGCCGGCCTTTGGCGACTTCCCGAAACATGGTGTGACCGTGGCCGACACCGCCCTTTCGGAGTGGAATGAGGTCGAGGCGCGGTACGACCGCGTCCGGGGTCTGAAATCGGGCCGCAGGCTCGGCTGCCAGGCAACGATCCAAGGCGACGTGGTGATCGACGTGCCCCCGGAATCCCAGGTGCATCGGCAAGTGGTCCGTAAAGCCGCCTCGGCCCGGCCCATCACGATGGACCCGGCCACCCGGTTGGTGCTGGTCGAGGTGGACGAACCCGATATGCACGAGCCCTCGGGCGATTTGGAGCGCGTGCAAGCGGCCTTGAAAGCGCAATGGGAGATTGAAGGGGTTCACGCCTCACTTCCGGTTCTGGCAAAGCTTCAGCCGGCGCTCCGTAAAGGTGAATGGAAGGTGAGCCTCGCCCTCCACCGCCCTGCAAATTCAGAAGAATTTGAGATCCTCGATATCTGGCCCGGATTCCATGAAGACGGGCTGTTTGGCCTCGCGATTGATCTCGGCTCTACCACTATCGCGGCCCATCTTTGTGATCTGGTGACCGGCGAAGTCCGCGCGTCTTCCGGCCTCATGAACCCGCAGATCCGCTTTGGCGAAGACCTGATGAGCCGGGTGTCTTATGCGATGATGAACCCCGGGGGCGATGCGGAGATGACGGCGGCTGTGCGCGAGGCCATCAACACGCTGGCGCAAGAAATCGCCGATGAGGCTGAGATCAACCCAAGCCTGATCTTTGAGACGGTGTTTGTCTGCAACCCGGTCATGCACCATCTGCTTTTGGGCATCGACCCAGTGGAACTGGGCCAGGCGCCCTTTGCACTCGCCACGTCCGGCGCACTGACCCTGCCCGCCAGCGGCCTCGATCTGACCGCGATCAACGGTCAGGCGCAGACCTATCTTCTGCCCTGTATCGCGGGCCATGTGGGGGCGGACGCCGCCGCCGTGGCGCTGAGCGAGCGGCCCGATCAGTCCGAGGATCTGGTCCTGATCGTGGATGTGGGCACCAATGCGGAGATTTTGCTGGGGAATAAGGAGAAGGTATTGGCCTGCTCCTCCCCCACCGGCCCCGCTTTCGAGGGCGCGCAGATCAGCGCGGGCCAACGCGCGGCCCCCGGTGCCATCGAACGGGTCGAAATCAACCCCGAGACCAAGGAGCCGCGCTTCCGCGTCATCGGGTCCGAGCTTTGGTCCGACGATCCAGGCTTCGCCGAGGCAACGGCGGTGACAGGCGTCACCGGCATCTGCGGCTCGGGCATTATCGAAGCGGTGGCTGAGATGCGGATGGCAGGGCTTCTGGACCCCTCGGGCCTGATCGGTTCTGCCGCGCAGACCAGCACCGCGCGGTCTGAGCCTGAGGGCCGCACCCATGCCTATCTGATCCATGACGGCACCGCCGACGGCGGCCCCCGTATCACCGTCACCCAAGGCGATATCCGCGCGATCCAATTGGCGAAATCGGCGCTTTATGCGGGCGCCCGGTTGCTGATGGATCAGCTGGAGGTCGATCAGGTGGACCGGGTGGTTCTGGCCGGGGCGTTCGGCGCCCATATCAGCCCAAAACACGCGATGGTGCTGGGCATGATCCCCGATGCGCCTTTGGATAAGGTGACGAGCGCCGGAAACGCGGCAGGCCATGGCGCGCGGATTGCCCTATGCAACCGCGCAGCGCGGCAGGAGATAGAGGAGATCGTAGGCCATATCCACAAGGTCGAAACCGCCGTGGAACCCAGATTCCAAGAGCACTTCGTGAATGCCAACGCGATCCCCCACGCGACCGACCCGTTCCCGGAATTGGCCAAGGCGGCTCCGCTGCCCAAGGTCAGCTTCGGTGCAAGTGGAGGGGGTGAGGCCGGTGGCAGGCGGCGTCGGCGGGCGCGGGGGTAAATAACAACGATATTAGGCTGAAGTATCCGCCGAAGCTGCGTCATTAAAGAGTGCAGCATGAGCCGGGCATCGACAGGCCGGGGACTGGCGATCCGAAGCGTTGAACGGCAGTGCTTTATCCCAGCCAAATCCGGCATCGCTCTGATCTCGGCTCCAAGCCTTACCAAATCGCCAGGCCGCGGAACGGCCTG
>JANQNZ010000184.1 GCA_028279315.1 Rhodophyticola sp.
GCCGAAGGCGCCGGGCATCGACAGGCCGCCCGGGCGGTCTGGCGATTGGGTAAGGCTTGGTGCTGAGATTGGAGCGAGGAGGGGTTTGGTTGCCATAAAGTGCAGCCGCTCAGCCGTTGGATCGCCAGCCCTCGGCCTATCGATGCCCGGCTCCTGTTGCGCTTGTGGCAAACTTCGTCTTGGCTCCGCCCACTTTCCCGAGCGCGGAATCCGCTCCCTCCCCAGTTCACCCAACGGCCATCATCGCCTAGACTGCACTCTCGACACAGCGTGCAACGAGGCCCCAAAATGACCCCGATCCCCTATCTCACCTTCCAAGGCACCTGCCGCGAGGCGATGACCTTCTATGCCGAGGTCTTCGGCGGTCAGATCGACATGATGATGAAACCCGGCGAGGCGCCCGATTTCGAGGTGCCCCCCGGCAAGGAAGACTGGGTGATGCATACCGGTCTGCAATTCGAAGGCGGCGGCGCGATCTTCGCCTCGGACGATATGTTCGGTGATGCCGAGCCGATGCAGGGCAGCTCGATCCATATGGCCTTCCCAACGGTTGAAGAGGGCCGCGTGGCATTCGAGCGTCTGGCCGAAGGCGGTGAGGTCAGGATGCCCTATCAGGAAACCTTCTGGACCCCAGGGTTTGGCACGGTCCGCGACCGGTTCGGGATCAACTGGATGATCTCCACCAACGAACACATCACATAAGGGCGCCGGAGCGGCCATGTTGTCCGCCCCCATTGATTTCCCGCGCCGCTTGCCCCAAACCCCCGCGCGGATGGGTTCGCGCAAGGGCGGATAGATGACGAGAATTGACGACACATTCGCCCGGCTGCGGGCCGAAGGCAAAAAGGCCTTCGTCGCCTATCTCATGGCAGGCGATCCCGATTACGAGACCTCTCTGGAGATCGTGAAAGGCCTACCCGGCGCAGGCGTCGATATTATCGAATTGGGGATGCCTTTCACCGATCCGATGGCCGATGGCCCCACAATCCAACTGGCCGGGCAACGGGCACTTGAGGCCGGGCAAACCCTGGAGAAGACACTCCAGATCGCCCGCGAATTGCGGAAGACCGATCAGACCACGCCAATTGTGATGATGGGTTATTACAACCCGATCTATAGCCGCGGCGTGGATCAATTCCTGACGGATGCGAAAGCCGCCGGGATCGACGGGCTCATCGTGGTCGATCTGCCGCCCGAGGAGGATGAGGAACTGTGCATTCCCGCCCAAAAGGCCGGCCTGAACTTCATCCGCCTCGCCACGCCGACAACGGATGATGCACGCCTGCCGAAGGTCCTCCAGAACACCTCTGGCTTTGTCTATTACGTCTCAATCACCGGCATCACCGGCGCGGCGGAGGCGCAGGCGGGCGATGTAGCGCCCGAGGTCGCGCGGATCAAAGCGGCGACCGATTTGCCGGTTATTGTGGGGTTTGGAATCAAAACACCCGAGGCCTCGCAAGCCATCGCCGAGGTCGCCGATGGCGCGGTCGTGGGGTCCGCGATTGTGTCAGAGATCGCGTCGGGGAAGCCGGTGGATGAGGTGCTGAGCTTCGTGAGATCACTGGCCGATGGGGCGCATCAGGCTTGAGCGTCCTTGCTTGAGAGAGCGGATGGAGCCCAGATGCTGGTCATGTCTCATAGGAAGGACGCCAACGGCGAACCCACGCTGTAGGGCGGGACTTGTCCCGCCATAATTCGCTAGCGGCTCATTTATTTAAGGCGGGACAAGTCCCGCCCTACCGATGACGAAACCGCCATCCCCCGGTCTGGCGTTGCCCGGCTCCGCTCTTCTTGATCCAAACTTGCCACATTGCCCGCCCCTCCGCCGCTTGCTAACTCCGGCGGATCAGCCACCGTCCGGACGCACCCCCATGCCCATCATCACCGAGATCGAAGACCTGCGTCGCCTGCATGAACGCCGCACCCCGCGCATGTTCTACGACTATGCCGAGTCGGGCAGTTGGACCGAACAGACCTTTCGCGAAAACTCCTCCGATTTCGATCTCATCCGTCTGCGCCAGCGGGTGGCCGTCGATATGGCAGGCCGCTCGACCGCCTCCCAGATGATCGGCGAGGATGTGGCGATGCCCGTGGGCCTCGCGCCCGTGGGCCTCACCGGCATGCAATGCGCCGATGGCGAGATCAAAGCCGCCCGCGCGGCGGAGGCGTTTGGGGTGCCCTTCTGCCTCTCCACCATGTCGATCTGTTCGATCGAGGATGTGGCCGAGCACACCACCAAACCTTTCTGGTTCCAGGTCTATACGCTCAAAGACAGCGATTTCATGCAGCGCCTGTTTGACCGGGCGAAGGCCGCCAACTGCTCCGCCATCGTCATCACCGTTGATCTGCAAGTCCTGGGCCAGCGCCACAAAGATCTGAAAAACGGCCTCTCCGCGCCCCCGAAACTCACCGCGAAATCCATCGCCAATATGATGACCAAGATCCCTTGGGGGCTGGAGATGCTCGGCACCAAACGCCGCTCTTTCGGCAATATCGTCGGCCATGCGGCGGGCGTCACGGACCCCTCCAGCCTCAGTTCCTGGACGGCGGAGGCCTTCGACCCCTCGCTCGATTGGGAGCGGATCAAGGAGTTCCGGCGTATGTGGGGCGGCAAGGTGATCTTGAAAGGCATCCTCGATGTGGAGGACGCCAAGAAAGCGGCCGAGATCGGGGCCGATGCGATCATCGTGTCGAACCATGGCGGGCGGCAGCTCGACGGGGCGCTCAGTTCGATCAAGATGTTGGAACCGATTGTGGAGGCCGTCGGCGATAAGGTGGAGGTCCATCTCGACAGCGGCATCCGCTCGGGCCAGGACGTGTTGAAGGCACTCGCCATGGGCGCCAAGGGCACCTATATCGGCCGCGCTTTCGTGAACGGTTTGGGCGCGATGGGGGAGGCAGGCGTGACCAAGGCGCTGGAGGTCATCCATAAGGAGCTGGACGTGACCATGGCGCTTTGCGGTCAGAGGAATGTGTCCGAGCTTGGGCGACACAACCTGTTGGTCCCGAAGGATTTTCATGGGACGTGGGGGTAGTTACCAATTAGACTGAAATCTGCGCCTAAAGTCTGCCAGAGCCGCGCCCGCGCATGGCCGGGGACAGGCGCTCGTGACGTCTGGTCGGCGCGCTTTATCGCAGCCCAGTCATTGCTCCGAAGGATCGGCGCACGAGGGTGACAAAGCGC
>JANQNZ010000189.1 GCA_028279315.1 Rhodophyticola sp.
CCCGGCGGGCTGGCGCGTTGGCCATCTCGCGCTTCGATCATTCGGAGCGATGACTGGGCGGCCATAAAGCGAATAGATCAAGGGTCGGCGGCGCCATCCCACGGGCACGCGCGCGCCCGGCTTGTGGTCTGCATGGGGCTTATCTTGGTACCGCTGCGCTCACCCCACCGTCCGCCGCCGTCCCGCCGCTGCAAACCAGATCACCGAAAGGCCGAGGCACACAATCCCATTCCAGCTGGCCATGGAAAGCCCCGCTAACTCCCAAGCCACCTCATCGCAGAGCACAATCGCTGGACCCGTCGTGGTATCCAACAAATCACTCGCCGACAGCGCCCCCAAATCTTGCGCCGCCGCGGCCGCACAGCTTTGGGGGCCTTCCCACCAGCCTCGCTCCACGCCCGTATGATAGAGTGCGATCCCGGCATTTGTGAGCATGGAGAGGCCCCCGGCCCAAGCGATCAGAACCGACGGCACCGCGGCGCCAATCGCGCCAAGCACCACTGCCGCCGCATGGGGCCAGCGTTGCCACAGGCACATGGCGCAGGGCAGGAGCCCGCCCAAATACTGGAACCCAAAGGCGGCAAGAAGCATCAAAGCCGATCCCAGACCAGCCAGAAGGATCAGGTTGCGCCGCGTCAGGGTCACAGGAACCTCACTAGATAGAAGCCGCCGATGAGCAGTATCACGAAGAGGGTGAACATCAAGCCAAGCCGCCGCTCGATAAACCCGCGGATGGGCGCGCCATAGCGCCAAAGGAGGCCCGCCACGATGAAGAAGCGCGCGCCCCGGGCAATGATGGACGTCACGATGAAGGTGCCAAGCGGCAGGCCGGTCCAGCCCGACATGATCGTGATCACTTTGTACGGGAACGGGGTCAGCCCGGCGATCAGGACCGGCCAGAAGCCGAAATCGTTGAACCGGTCATTGAAGGCGGCCACGGCCTCGCCTTTGCCAAGCGCCTCCAAGACGGGCTGGCCGATCTGGTCGTAGAAGAGCCCGCCGATGGCGTATCCCGCCAGCCCGCCGAGAACCGAGGCGACAAGGCACACACCCGCGATCAGAAACGCCCGGTGCGGCGTGGCCAGGATCATCGGGATCATCAGAAGATCGGGCGGGATCGGGAAGACCGAGCTTTCCGCGAAAGACACCAGCGCCAAGGCCAAAAGCGCATGGGGATGGGCGGCAAGGCCCATGGTCCAGTCATAAAGGCGTCGGATCATCTGCTTCGGGCACGAGGGTGGCGGAGATCGATTGCAGGCGCGATGCCGGAATATGGCGTCGAGGTCAAGGAACCAGGGGGCGGGGCGGTCGGTCCGGCGGCGCTAAGAATCAGATGACAAAACCGACCGATTGGTTAAGAATAGTCCTCAAGGTGGTTTTCGCCGCAAACTCGTTGCAATTGGAACGACTCTGGTCCTAAGCTTCGACCCGGCGCGGTGGAACCGCCAAAGGAATAAGATGAGACTGGCCCGAAACGGGCTCGATCAGGGAGGATCATTCAATGAACACAACGCTGAAATCAGCGGTTTTGGGGGCTGTGGCCCTGGGGCTTGGCGCCTTCGGCCAGGCGGGCCCGGCGGCGGCGCAGGCAGAGGTGACCTTGCGCTGCCAGCATTTCCTGCCGCCCATGGGCTCGGTCCCGCGCTTCTTTATGGAGCCTTGGGCCGCCGCGATTGAAGAGCAATCGGGCGGGCGGATCGATGTCGAACTGTACCCGGCGATGCAACTGGGTGGCGCCCCCCCCGCGCTTTACGACCAAATCCGCGATGGCGTGATCGATTGCGGTTGGGCCTTGCCCGCCTATACCCCGGGCCGCTTCCCTGAGGCGGAGGTGATGGAACTGCCCTTCATGACCTCGATGAATGCCGAGGATTCCAGCCGTGCCGCTTGGGAGATCACTGAGCAATACCTGCGCGACACGCGGTTTGCGGATATCCACGTCCTTGCGGTCCATGTGCATGGTCCGGGTGTGATCCACAAAACCGGCGATCCGATCACCTCGGTTGCCGATTTCGACGGTTTGCAACTGCGCGGCCCCTCGCGCCAGGCCAACGCGCTGTTGGAGCGGTTGGGTGCAACGCCCGTGGGGATGCCGGTTCCGGCCTTCCCCGAGGCGCTCTCGCGCGGGGTTGTCGATGGCGGCGTGATCCCGTGGGAGGTTGTGCCGGCGCTGCGTGTTGAGGAACTGGCCGAAAGCCACACGCAAATCGGCGGTGACCGGGCGCTCTATAACACCTTCTTCATCTGGGGCATGAACCGCGACACCTATGCCAACCTGCCGGACGATCTGCGCGCTATCATCGACGCCAATTCCGGCATCGATACCTCGGCGGCTGCGGGCGCGGCGATGGATCGCGGCGACACCATTGCCGAAGAGGCGATCACCGCCCGTGGCAACAATATCGTCACGCTCGACGACAACGTCGTTGCCGAGTTGCGCAGCATGGGGGACGAGGTCATCGCGAACTGGATCGACGAGATGAACGGTCTGGGTCTGCCGGGTGAGCAGCTGGTCGAAGACGCCCGCGCGGCGGTCGCCCGTCACGACGGCGGCAACTAAGCCGATTGACGCATTTGGTCCGGGCGGGGTGGAGGCCTCGCCCGGATGTCGTTTACACCCGTAAGTGCATGCACGGGTCCGGGGGCATCAGGCAGTCATGACAGTCATCATCGCAGGGGCCGGAATTGGCGGGCTGACTCTGGGCCTGTCACTGCATCAGCAGGGCATTCCGTTCAAGATTGTCGAAGCGGTGCGGGAGCTGAAGCCCATGGGCCTGGGCATCAACCTGCAACCCCATGCGGTGCGGGAACTGTTTGAACTGGGTCTCGAAAGCGAGCTTGACAAGATCGGCCTCAGGACGGCTGAGGTCGCCTATTTCTCTGAGCATGGGCAACGGATTTGGGCGGAGCCGCGGGGGGTGGCTGCCGGATATCACTGGCCGCAATATTCGATCCATCGGGGCGAGTTGCAGCATCTTCTGTTCCGTACGTTGCAAGACCGGGCAGGCGCTGACGTGATCCAGACCGGAACCGCGCTGGCCGATTGGGTGGAGGATGCGCACGGCATCCGCGCGCATCTGATCGACCGCGCGACGGGCGACGCGTTGGAGAGCCTCCACGGCGAAGTGCTGGTCGCCGCCGATGGCATCAACTCCACGGCCCGAGCGAAGCTTTACCCCGATGAAAAGGGCGCGGTCTGGGGCGGCACGATGATGTGGCGCGGGATCACCCAAGGCCCGGCTTATCTGACGGGCCGATCCGTGGCGATGGCGGGCACGGCACATCGGAAATTCGTCTGCTACCCGATCCAGGACAATGGCGACGGGACGGTGCGGATCAACTGGATTGCCGATTTGGAGATGCCCGCGGATTATGCCTGGAACCGGCAGGATTGGACGCGAGAGGGGCGGCTGCACGACTTTGCGCCGCGTTTTGCGGATTGGCGCTTCGACTGGCTCGACATCCCTTGGGTGATCGAGAATGCCGAAGGGATTTGGGAATACCCGATGGTCGACCGTGACCCGCTGCCTGCCTGGAGTTTTGGGCGGGTCACGCTTCTGGGCGATGCGGCTCATGCGATGTATCCCATCGGCTCCAACGGAGCGAGCCAGGGCATTCTGGATGCCCGCGTGCTGGCGCGGGAACTCACCCGTCATGGGCGGGGGCCGGAAGCGCTCAAAGCTTATGACGAGGATCGGCGCGAAGCGGTGAATGCCGTGATCCTGGCCAATCGGGGGGATGGGCCGGACAAAGTGCTGGACGTCGTGGCCGCGCGCGCGCCGAACGGGTTCGAGCGCATCGAAGATGTGATCAGCGAAGAGGAGCTTCGAGACGTTGCTTCGGGCTATAAGGCAATTGTCGGCATGGATATCGAGGCGTTAAATGCGCGCCCCTCGTTAATCGAGCTCTGACGGCAGACCGGCAAAGGGCAGGGGAAGACAAACGGTGGCACTAGCACCCAATTGGGAGGCGGCAACCGGCCGCGTGATGGAACGGATGGCCCGCGCGCTCGCCTATTTCGGCGGCGTGCTTTTGGCCGTTGTGGCGCTGATGGTCTGTGTCTCGATCATTGGCCGCGCGCTGGACGGGTTTGGCCTGGGGCCGATCACCGGCGATTATGAACTGGTGGAGGCGGGCTGCGCCATCGCCGTCTTTGCCTTCCTGCCTTGGTGCCAGTTGAAACGCGGCCATGTGGCGGTCGACATCGTGGTTCAGAACATGCGGCCCCGGGTGAAGGCGTTTTCGGGGCTGGTGGGGGACATCCTGCTGAGCATCGTGGCCTTTGTGATCCTCTGGCGCCTCTGGCTCGGCTTTGGCGAGAAGTTCCCCTACGGCTCTGATGCGCTGCGCAGCCTGGTTGGATTCGGCGCGCGCCCGTTCTTCCCCGAGACCAGCTATGAGTTGGAGATCCCCAGTTGGATCCCCTATGGCTTGTCGGTCCTCGGCGCGGCGCTGTTTTTCATCGTGGCGCTTTATACCGTTTGGCGGTCGATCAATTGGGTGTCTAGCGGATATGAGGCCGCGCCATGACCGGGCTGGAACTGGCCATCATCGCCTTCCTTCTGATGTTGGTGGCGATCTTTCTGAGGGTGCCAATTGGCGTGGCGATGGCGGTGACGGGCTTTGTCGGCACATGGATTGTGCTTGGGCGGCCGTCGGCGCCGCTCAGCCAGTTGAAATCGCTGACCTACGACACGTTTTCCAACTACAACCTGTCGATTGTGCCGCTCTTCCTTCTGATGGGGCAGTTTGCGACGAAATCGGGCATGTCGGGCGCGCTGTTCCAGGCCGCAAGCGACTGGTTGGGCCACCGCAAGGGCGGGGTGGCCATGGCGGCTGTGGGCGCCTGTGCAGGCTTTGGGGCGGTCTGTGGGTCATCGCTTGCGACGGCCTCGACCATGGGGCAAGTGGCCTTGCCTGAGATGCGGAAGCGTGGGTACTCGGACTCGCTGTCGACCGGGGTGCTGGCCGCGGGTGGGACGCTTGGCATCCTCATCCCGCCCTCGATCATCCTGGTGATCTACGCGATCTTGGCGCAGCAGAACATCGTGAAGATGTTCATCGCGGCCCTTCTCCCCGGCATCCTGGCCGCTATCGGCTATATGCTGACCGTGGCGCTTTATGTGCGGTTCCGGCCCGATGCGGCGACAAAAGCGGAGCGGGTGCCCTATGGGCAGCGTCTGAAGACCCTGTTCGGCATCTGGCCAGTCGTGGTGATCTTCGGCCTGGTCATGGGTGGGATCGCGGCGGATTGGAACTGGGCGCAGGATGGCGTTCAGGCGCTCTTCACCCCGACCGAGGGCGCTGCCGTTGGTGCGGTGGCGACCGGTATCTACGGGCTCGCCACCGGGGGGCTGACCTGGAAAGGGTTCCTCGACAGCGTTTTGGCCACGGCGCAGGCGACCGCGATGATCTTTTTCATCGTGCTTGGCGCGCAGCTCTTCAATTCCTTCCTAGCATTCACCCAAGCACCCGCGCAGCTGGTGGAGTGGATCACAACCCAAGGCTTCGCACCGCTTCTGGTCCTGTCGATCATGCTGGTCGCTTATCTGATCTTCGGCTGCGTGATGGACTCGCTCAGCATGATCCTGCTGACCATCCCGATCTTCTTTCCGATTGTCCAAGCGCTGGAGTTCACGCTTTGGGGTTACACGCTGACCCCGGAGGAGGCGGCGATCTGGTTTGGGATATTGGCGCTGATCGTGGTCGAGGTGGGGCTGATCACGCCGCCTGTGGGGATGAACCTTTTCATCATCAACTCCATGGCCCGCGACATCCCAATTGTGCGGACCTATGCAGGCGTGGCGCCCTTTGTGGCGTCGGACCTGATCCGGGTGGTGATCCTAGTGGCCTTCCCGCCGATCACGCTTTGGCTGGTGGGGGTGATGTTCTAGGGCGGGGCGATTTGGGTCGGACAGCCGCATCCCTCACCGAGAGCCACGCCGAACCACCGGTGTTCTATTTCTTTGCCCCGAATGCCGCGCGCCGTCAGCCGTTGACGCCGCCCCAATGCGCGGATAGACGACACCCCTGGGCCCGAGTGGCGGAATTGGTAGACGCAGGGGATTCAAAATCCCCCGCCGCAAGGCTTGTCGGTTCGAGTCCGACCTCGGGTACCAGCCCCTTAGACGGATGTAAGGCAGCGCGCGGCTCGGCGATTCGCCGTTTATCTGGGGACAGCTACGGATCGGTTAATCCAGGACCTGTCCTTTTCGGCAGGTTTTCAGAGAGTTTGACCCGTCAAGATCCTGCCTTATTTGGGCGTATGGTTAACAAATTGTTTCCAATTCTTCGGCAAAGCGCTGTTTCCACTGCGGAAACAATATCCCGGAAAATGATAAGTCCTCGCTGTGGATAACTATGGGGGTTTCACCGCTGGCTGATCTTTGCCGGGCGGGAAAAATCCAACCAATCCAATGGTGCCCCGACGTCCACCTCTGACCCCCCAGTTGGAAACAGTTGGGCCAATAATTGCCGGGTTTCGGCAAGCTCTTGCCTGCCCAAAAACACCGATTGGACCCAAGCCCGACACTTTTCGGACAAATTTCCTCTTCTTGGTCCCGCCGCTTCCGGCTATCCAAGGCTCAGCCCAACTGGGGGGCGATGTCTGTTTTTTGGCCACGGGGGCGGCCGCACATCACGCACGATCAAGGTGCGGAGAGGTGCGTCCCGTCGTTTTGGTGTGTTTGTAAGTGGTGCACACGTGTGTTGGGTGGATGTGACCACCCGGCGCCTTCAGTAATGCGTGCGGGCCCTCTCCTTTCAGTTGATCCTACGTGAGCGTGCGCGCCGCCCAAGGGCCGGCATCGTTCGATCGGGTTGTGACAAGAGTTTCCGCATCAGTGCGGGGGGGCATCCGTAAGGGTGTCATTGATAGGAGAGAACGATGGCGAACAATTTCAATGAGAGCTTTATGGCCAACCTCATTGGTCTGTGGGATTTCCGGAGCGGGAACGAAACCGCCGATACCGGTCTTGATGACGGCATCGCCCAAAACGGCCATTTCGAAGGCGGCGCGTCGGCCTCGGGCGATCAACTCCACACCGACGGCGATCACGACTATTTCGATGTGAGCGGCGATGATGACCCGTTCGATCTCGGCAAAGGCACCATCGTTGTTGAATTCACCCAAGACAACCATGTGGGGTCAAGCCCTGACACGCTGGTCAACCGGGGTGAGTATGATGACCGCGGCGACGAAGGCTATTTCGAGCTTCGCGTGACCCATGACGGCCGTGTTGAGGTCATGCATTGCGCCAATGGTGAGGACTCGATCCTGCGCACGCAGCACAACTTCTTCAACGAAGGTGACACGGTCAAAGCCTATTACGTTTGGGATGAGACCACCGGCAACAAGCTGGTTGTCGAGAACCTGACCCAAGGCACTGAAACCACGGTCGAAAGCACCACCACCGGGCTGACCATGGATATCGGTGACGATGACGACGAGAGCTTCACATTCGCGGCCCGTGAGACCGATGATGGCGAATACAGCCGTTTCTTCGACGGCCAGATCGATTATGTGGCGATCCTGGACGACGATATCACCGTTGGCCCCGCGCTTGACGGTGTGGTCGAAGGCACCAGCGCTGGCGATCTGATCGACATCAACTATACCGGCGATCCCGAGGGCGACATGGTCGACAATTCCGACTCGCTGATACCGCCGGGCACAAACCAAGACGTGATCGATGCCTTTGGCGGCAACGACACGGTCCTGGCCGGGGAAGATGACGATACGGTCTATGCCGGGTCGGGAGACGATTCCGTTGAAGGCGGCGACGGCGATGACGTCATCTTCGGCGACAGCAATCTTGACCCGACCGGCGGCGGCACGGTCCGTGAGAGCTTTGAGTGGGATCAGGCGCCGGATCCGAATAGCGGCGGTGCCATCGATGATGGCGACCCGCTGACCTCCAGCTTCACGCAGAACACGGGCAACGTGGATGTGACCTATACGTTGCTGTCTGCTGATGGCGGTGTGGAGACGACCTTCTCAGACGAAGATCAGAACGTCTCTGGCATTGTCGATGACGGCAGCGGGGTCGATGACGAAAGCTCGCTCTGGTCGATCAACAACGGCAGTGGCAATGACTCGGCCTATCAGCTGGAGTTCTCCGACGAGGTGGAGAATGTCAGCTTCCGCGTGAACGACATCGACGGTGACGGTGTTGTCCGGATCAAGGCCTATGACGCGGCAGGCAACCCGATTGAGGTCTCGCTGACCGCAGGCTCGGGCCTGACGCTTCTGGATACCGATAGCGTGGCGGGCAACGACACCGCTGACAGCAATGGCGGCTATGACGATGCCGACACCTCCACTTACTCGCTTCTGGTGAGCATCCCCGGTCCGGTCGACAAGATCGTGATCGAGCATGAGCAGAACGGGCCGAATAACACCGGTGTTCACATCACGGATGTCTATTTCGACGTGCCGCTTGGCGATACCGGACCCGATGGCGACGACACGCTGAACGGCGGCGACGGCGAAGACATGATCTTCGGCGAAGGCGGCGATGATGAGCTTTCGGGCGGCGCCGATGACGACACGGTCGATGGCGGTGACGGCAATGACGACATCTCTGGCGATGAGGGCGATGATGACCTTTCGGGCGGGGATGGCGATGACACCGTAGATGGCGGCGATGGCGATGACACCATCACCGGCGGAGACGGCGCCAATGAGCTGATCGGCGGCGACGGCAATGACGATATCACCGGCGGCGACGATGGTGAGCTGATCAATGCCGGTGTTGAGGGTTCGCCCGATCGCGGCTTCCCCGCGACACCGATCACGCCAGAGCTTTTGCCCGATTCCGACCCGTTTGATGACCGTGACACGGTTGTGGCCGGCGGCGGTGATGACACGATCACCACGGGCGACGACAACGACTCGGTCGATGCTGGCGACGGCGATGATGAGGTCGATGGCGGTTTCGATGACGACACCATCGATGGCGGTGACGGCGATGACCTTCTGGTCGGCGGCGAAGGCTCTGACAGCCTGCTTGGCGGCGACGGGGACGACACCATCTATGGCGGGCTCGACCCAAGTTTCCCCGATGTGCTGAACGTCACCGATGATGGCTCGGACGGGAACCCGATTGGCCCCGACCCGGTCACCGATAATGGTCGCGATTTCATTGATGGCGGTGACGGCGATGACGTGATCTTTGGCCAGGACGACGATGACACGATCGAAGGCGGCGCTGGCGATGACACCATCGATGCCGGGATTGATGACGATTTGGTCAGCGGTGGCACCGGTGATGACTCGATCATGGGCGGCCAGGGCGACGACACGCTGAGCGGTGACGAAGGCGATGACCGGATCATGGGCGATGCGGGCGACGACTCGATCACGGGCGGCGCCGGCAGTGACACTGTCATCGACAACGAGGGCAACAATATCATCGACACCTCTGATCCGGACACGCTTAATGCCTTGCCGGACCGGGGATTTCCCTTTGTGGCGAACTCGGACGATCAGGACCCCGAGAACGACCGCGATGTGGTGGTGACCGGTGATGGTGATGACACCATTACCACCGGTGATGACCGTGATACGATCAGTGCGGGCAATGGCGACAACGTCATCGATGCCGGGTTCGACGATGACACTGTGGTCACCGGCAGCGGCGACGACCTGATCACGCTTGGTGAGGGCTCGGACACCGTTAATGCGGGCGATGGTGACGACACCATCTTTGGCGGCCTCGGCCCCAGTTTCCCCGACATCGTCAATATCCCGGACGACAACGATGCCGGGCCGGATGATCCGATCCTCGACAACGGCGACGACTTGATCGACGCCGGCGCGGGGAACGACCTGGTCTTCGGTGAGGATGACAATGACACCATCCGCGGCGGTGCGGGCGATGACACGCTGGATGGCGGTATCGATGACGACACCATCCGTGGCGGCGACGACGATGATGAGATCATCGGTGGTCAAGGCGCGGACCGCATGTTCGGTGACGATGACCGCGACACGTTCATCGTTGATGACGGCACCCATGGTGGCGGCGACTATATCGAAGGTGGGGAAGGCGGGGACGACTTCGACCAGCTTGATCTGACTGGTGCTGGCCCGCTTCGGGTGACCTTTGACGACTCAATTGATCCGGGCGGCACACCGGGCGAATCCGGGACTGTCACCTTCTATGACGGCAACGGGTTTGGCCCCGGCAATGTGACCGGCACCCTGACCTTCAAAGAGATCGAGAATGTCATCCCCTGTTTCACCCCCGGCACGCGGATTGCCACGCCGACAGGCGAGGTTCCGGTCGAGGGCCTGAAAGAGGGCGACAAGGTCATCACCCGGGACAACGGCATTCAGGAAATCCGTTGGATCGGCAACCGGACCTTGCAGCGGGATGAGCTGCGCCGGGCGCCTTAC
>JANQNZ010000212.1 GCA_028279315.1 Rhodophyticola sp.
CGTCGCGGAGCGCGGTGGCGCGGTCATCGGGTTTTGCAGCTTTCGCGAAACGCAGCCAATCGCAGAAATCCTCGGGCTTTACGTGGACCCTGATGCGCAAGGCAGCGGTATCGCGCGGGTGCTTGTCGAAGAGGCCGAAGGGCGACTCTTCGATCAGGGCGCCTCGGTCATCACCGCGCAGGCAAGCCCGGTGGGGGAACCGGCATGGGTGGCCATGGGGTATCAGGTCGTGGAGCGGGGCCAGTATAAGACCCGCGGCGGATTGCCGATGCCGATCGCGATGATGGAAAAGCCGGTCCACGCCGCCCGCCAGAGACCTGCGCGAAACTTCTATGGTCGCCGCAAGGGCAAACATCTGCGTGACAGCCAAGAGGCCTATCTGCGGGAGGATTTGGCAGCCCTCTCGCCCGGCCCCGTGGATTGGGACCAGAACCCGGACCGGACTCCTCTGGACCTGGACGCGCTTTTTGATGGCCGCGAGACCTGGCTCGAAATCGGCTTCGGCGGCGGCGAGCATATGGTGCATCAGGCCGCAGCGCATCCGGAGATCGGGATCATCGGGTGTGAGCCTTATATCAACGGGGTGGCGATGCTGCTTGGGAAAATCCGGACGGCGGGGTTGGAGAACTTGCGGGTTTATCCCGGTGACGCCCGCGATCTGTTCGACGTCCTTCCCGACGGGTCGATTGCAAAAGCGTTCCTGCTCTACCCCGATCCTTGGCCAAAAGCGCGCCACCATCGGCGGCGGTTTGTGACGCCGGAGCATTTGGCACCGCTGGCTCGGGTAATGCGGACGGGCGCAGAGTTTCAGATCGCGACCGACATCCCCGATTATGTGCGCCAGAGTTTGGAAGAGGTGCCAAAGGCCGGGTTCGAGTGGCTGGCAGACAGGTCCTCGGATTGGCGGGAGCCATGGGCGGATTGGTCTTCCACCCGTTATGAACAGAAAGCGCTGCGCGAGGGCCGTGTGCCGCATTATCTGACCTTCCAAAGGCGATAGGCGATTTCGCTTCCGAGGGGCGCGGAGAAGCTGGCTTTTCCGGTCGGATTTGCCGGCAAATCCGGAGGTAAGGTGAGACCAGCGCGATCTTGTCGATATGAGGGTCCGGCGGCACGGTCTGAATTGCGTATTTTGGGAAAGATGAAGGGGAGTGGACCGCGTTGGCCCTGCGGTTTATCAGACGCGAGCAAGAGCATGAGGTGTGGTGATGTCGAGTCATGGTGATCCAGTCCCGATGACCTCCCGCAAGGCGGGGGCGCTGAAAGGTGTGGCCGAGGTGCCGGGGGACAAATCCATCTCGCACCGGGCGCTGATCCTGGGCGCTTTGGCTGTGGGGGAGACAAGGATCACCGGGCTTCTGGAAGGCCAAGACGTGCTGGATACCGCCCGGGCGATGCGCGCCTTTGGGGCGGAGGTTGAGCAGTATGGGCCTGGGGAATGGTCGGTCCATGGCGTCGGTGTGGGCGGGTTTGCCGAGCCGGACCAGGTGATTGATTGCGGCAATTCCGGCACCGGTGTGCGGCTGATCATGGGGGCGATGGCGACCTCCCCCATCACCGCCACGTTTACTGGGGATGCCAGTTTGAACGGGCGGCCCATGGCGCGGGTGACGGACCCGTTGGCGCTTTTCGGAACGGAGGCCGTGGGCCGCGCCGGCGGGCGGCTGCCGATGACGATTGTGGGCGCGGTAGAGCCGGTGCCGGTGCGCTACCACGTACCTGTGCCGTCGGCGCAGGTGAAATCGGCGGTCTTACTGGCCGGGTTAAACGCGCCGGGCCAGACCGTGGTGATCGAGGCGGAGGCGACGCGGGATCACACCGAGCGGATGTTGGCCGGCTTCGGCGCGGAGATTGTGACCGAGGTGACCGACGAGGGCCGGGTGATTACCTTGACCGGGCAGCCCGAATTGCGCCCGCAGACCATCGCGGTGCCGCGGGACCCGTCCTCAGCCGCGTTTCCGGTCTGTGCCGCGCTCATCTGCGAAGGCTCAGACGTGCTGGTGCCGGGGATCGGGCTGAACCCCACACGCGCGGGGCTTTATGAGACGCTGCGCGAGATGGGCGCCGATTTGACGTACGAGAATATGCGCGAAGAAGGCGGTGAGCCGGTGGCCGATCTCCGCGCGC
The DNA here is from genome assembly GCA_028279315.1 of Rhodophyticola sp. Lineage (GTDB taxonomy): Bacteria > Pseudomonadota > Alphaproteobacteria > Rhodobacterales > Rhodobacteraceae > Rhodophyticola. Next base: position 2,128 of record JANQNZ010000212.1, read on the forward strand.
GGTTCTCGCCCGCGATGCGCGGGATCGAGGTGCCGCCGGAGCGGGCGGCATCCATGATCGACGAATACCCGATCCTGTCGGTTGTGGCGGCTTTTGCCGAAGGCGAGACGGTGATGCGCGGCGTGAAAGAACTGCGCGTGAAAGAGAGTGACCGGATCGATGCGATGGCCAAAGGGCTCCGCGCCAATGGGGTAACGGTTGCAGATGGCCCGGATTGGTGGACCGTCACCGGTATGGGACCCGGGGGTGTGCCGGGAGGCGGGTTCTGCGCCAGCCATCTGGATCACCGGATTGCCATGTCCTTCCTTTGCCTGGGAATGGCGACAAAGACCCCCGTGCGCGTCGATGATGGTGGGCCAATTGCGACAAGCTTCCCGGTTTTTGAAGAGCTGATGACGGGCTTGGGCGCGCGGATCGAGAGGAGCAACCGATGATCACAGGCTCCTGCCTCTGCGGCGCGGTCCGTTATACGGTTACTGGGCCTCTGCGCCCTGTCATCGCCTGCCACTGCGCGCAATGCCGGAAGACCAGCGGCCATCATGTGGCGGCAACCTCGGCCCCAAGGGAGAGCGTGGCGATAAAGGGGGAGATAACGTGGTACGCCTCCTCTGACACGGCGCGGCGGGGGTTTTGTGGGATCTGTGGCAGCAACCTTTTCTGGGACGGGCCAGGCACGCATCTGTCGATTTTCGCAGGGACCTTGGATGGCGATCCAGGGGTGCGGCTGGCCGGGCATATCTTCTGCGCCGATAAGGGGGCCTATTATGAGATCGAAGACGGTTTGCCACAGGCACCGCAGGACGATCCGGGCCTGACGACGCAGGTGCCGAGTTGAACGCGACATGGCCGACGGCTCGACCTATTCGGCGGCCACCCGGTCGGGGCGCGCCATCGCGTTTTCGGACAACGCCTCCTCACCGCCCCAATAAGCCGCAACCGTGGGGCCATGGCGGAGCCTCCTGGCACCGAGAAAGCCGATCCCCTCTCGCCAGACCACGCGGCGGCCCATCTTTGTGTACCAGCGCATGGCATGTCGGATTTCCGTATCCGGGTGCAAGACGTTGCGCCAGAGCGCCCGCGGGCGCAGTTGCAGCACAAGTTCGATCAACTTGACCCAGAAAAAGACCCGCCAGGGCGGCACGTGTAAGGTTTCCAGCACTTGGTGCTTGTAGTCCCAATGCCTCAGATCGACATCGATCACACGACGATGCCGCGAGGCCTCAAAAAACGACGTCCAACGATGCGGTGTCGCATAGATCGACATCACCTGATCGGGATCATAAGCCAGCAATGTCCGCATCAGGCGAAGATAATCCCGGTCCGTCTCCTCCTCAAAGCCCACCGCGAAGGTGCAAAGCCCGATCATCCCGTTTTCGCGCAGAAGACGGATCGCCTCCCTGTCCTTGCCGCGCGTGCCGCCTTTTTTCACCGCTTGCAGCGTTGCCTCATCCGTGCCTTCGAGACCAAGCAGAAATCGCAGCACACCGGCGCGTTTGTAGAGCGGCAGAAGGGCGGCGTCGCGGACGATGTCATCGGCGCGGGTCGAGCCGATGATCGTTACTTCAACATCTTCGGCGATGAGCGCTTCGAGAAAGGCGCGCCAGGCTTTGGGCGAAGAGGTGGGGTTCTCATCGGCGAGATTGACCAGTTCGACCCCATGTTCGCGAACAAGCCACGCGATTTCTGCGGCAAAGGCCGCTGGGTCGCGATGCCGCCAGCGGGTCCAGAACCCACGTTGACCGCAATAGGTGCACAGATGTGGGCAGCCGCGAGAGAATTGCACGATGACGGATCGTTTCCCGCCCCAATAGCTGTATTGATCAAAATCGATCAATTCCCAACCGATCCGGTAAGCGTCCAGATCGGCAATCATCGGCGCCGGTTGCGTCGCCTTCGGTGTACTGCCTTCCCGATAGGCGATGCCGGGCATGTGCCTTAGCGGGGTACCCGCCTCCAGCGCGGCGATTAGGGCTGGGGCTGTGGCCTCTCCCTCGCCTCGGACGATCAGGTCGACCTCTGGACAGTCTCTTAGAACCTCCTCCCAATGATAGGTTGGGAAGACGCCGCCATAGATCAGGGTCAACGCCGGTGCGGCCGCTTTGAGCGCCCGGGCCAAGGCCGCGATGGTCGGGTGCGCAGAGGTGGAGCCGGAATGACCAATCAACACCGCGTCTGGCGCATGGGCGAGGGCTTCGCTGACCAAGCTCGCAACCGACATCGGTGCCAAATCGCCATTGACCAGGGACACATGATGGCCCGCGTCGATCAACGGCCCGCCCAAGCATAGTAGACCGAAGGGCGGCAGATTCTCGCCCGGCACGCGGCTGCCGATGGCGCTATGAGGCGGGTGGAGGAGGACAAGGCGCATTGGGTTTCCGGGGTGACGAGTATACAGGGCCAAGCTATGAAGAAGTCCGGATTTCCGACAAGAGGTCACAATGTCCTTCACAGTCGCAATTGACGGCCCCGCCGCCGCAGGCAAGGGCACGATCAGCCTGGCGGTGGCGGCGCATTTTGGGTTTGCGCATCTGGATACCGGGCTGCTCTATCGCGCTGTCGGGCGGCGGATGCTGAGGGGGGAGGAGCCGCTTTCCGCTGCGCAAACCCTGACGGCGGCGGATCTGGACGGTGAAGACCTCCGCGGGCCCGACGTGGCGCAGGCGGCCAGCAAAGTGGCGGTGATCCCAGAGGTGCGCGCGGCGCTTGTGGACTTCCAGCGGGCCTTTGCGGCACGGGCGGGCGGCGCGGTTTTGGACGGGCGCGATATCGGGACGGTGATTTGCCCCGAGGCGCAGGTGAAGCTGTTTGTGACAGCCAGCGCCGAGGTCAGGGCCGAACGGCGCCTGGCGGAGCTGGAGGCCAAAGGGCTCAAGACCGATTACGGCACCGTCCTGGCCGATGTGCGGGAACGCGACGCACGGGATGCAGAGCGAGCCACCGCGCCGATGCTGGCCGCCGACGATGCCACCCTGCTCGACACGTCCACGCTTAGCATTGAGGCCGCGGTGGCCCGCGCCATCGCGGTCGTTGAGGCGGCGCGGTGAGCGCGGAGGCGACATTGGTTGTCACCCGAGGCGGCGGATTTTCCGACCGGCTCCGCGCTTACAAGATCTTGGTCAACGGCGTCGAAAAGGTGGAGATCAAGGCCAAAAGCCGCGTCGAAATCCCAGTTTCGGCAGACGCTCATATGGTGCAAGCAACGATCGACTGGACCAGCTCAAACTTCCTGCTGGTGACGCTCGCACCGGGAGAGGTTGCCGAGATCGAGGTCTCCAACACCTTTGGCGCCTGGCGGGCGATCTGGGCGATCAGTTTCGGGGCGCGAAACTACCTGACCCTGAAACAGGTCTGAGCGATCACCAAAGCGTGGTTTGGGTGGTAGCGCGCCCCAGGCTACCCTTCCGCGATCTCACGAGGAAAGGAACCGCCATGGGCCTCCGCGCCGCATTGATCGCTCTGGCCTTGCTGGTCACGCCCTTGGCGTCCGTAACCGCGCAAGAGGCGGAGGCGCCCATGACGCCCCAGCGCCTGGTGGACATCTTGGTCGCGCTGGACCCCAACGCGGTACTGACCGGCCCGGCGATGGTTTTGACCATTTCGGATATCCCGGTCACCGTCTTCTTGGATGGCGACGCAAACAGGATGCGGGCGATGGTGCCTGTGGCGTCCGTGGAGTCGCTGACCGAAGCGGATTTGCTGCGCGTGATGCAGGCCAATTTCGATACGGCCCTTGATGCGCGCTATGCGATTGCCCAAGGGCGGCTCTGGTCGGTTTATGTGCACCCGCTCGCGGAGTTGGACCGCGAGCAACTGATCTTCGGCGTGGGCCAGGCGGTGAACCTCGCCCGCAGCTACGGCACGCTTTACACCGGTGGGATGCAGATCTTCGGCCATGGCGATAGCCCGGAGATCTATCTCGACCTTTTCGACGATCTGCTGGAGCGCGGCGAGGAGCTTTAGGCCCGCCGCGCCCGCCGCGCCCGTCACATTCAGCCCTTCAGCCAGCGTCGAATCCGGCCTTGTTGCCACATCCAAACCCCTGTGACGGCGAGGGCCGGCAGCACGCCCGCCTTAATGGCCAGGTCGAACCAGATCAGATCGGACCAGGGGCTGTAGACATAGGTGCCAATGGCAATGCCAGTGACAATGTGCAGAAGGCGCAAACGGGAACGGGTCGCGGAGGCGGTTGACATTTGAGGGGCGTCCTTTCGATATTGATGCTGTCAATATATGGGGATATGGGCAGTGTCAATATCAGATCAAGACAAGAGCTATCATCACGGCGATCTCCGTGCCGTGATGCTGAAAAAGACGATCGAGATGTTGCAGGATACCCCGATCGAAACGCTGAGCCTGCGCAAGCTGGCGCGGGAGGTGGGGGTCAGCCACAACGCGCCCTATATGCACTTTAAGGATAAGGACGCGCTGATTTCGGCTGTGTCCGATGATGGATTCTCGGATTTGACCCAAGCCATGATGGCCGCCCGAAATCAGGCGGTGGATTGGCATGGCGCCGTGATCGAAATGGGAACGGCCTATGTCCACTTCCTGCTGGAGAATGCGCCGCTGGCTGAAGTGATGTTCCGGCCGCGCCCACCATTGATCGCGGACCAAGCACTTGACCCTGCAGCAGATTTCAGCAACTCCGGCGCCGCCGACAGCCCCGGCCCTAGCCCGGCGGGACGGGCCCTCTTCGTGCTGTTTGTCGCGCTTATAGAAGAGGGCGTTGAGGCAGGGATGATCGCGCCACAAAGGAATATCCGGCAGCCTGCCTTGCATATCTGGTGCCTGTTGCACGGGGCTGCGGGCGTTATTCGCGCCACACGAGCCGACCCGGTGGACGGCGTTGGGCGGAGGGTGGACGAACAAGTGGCCAGCTACCTGGCGGTCGCCTTGAAGGGATTGGCCCCGGATCACGCGCGGCCCTTGCACAAAGACTGATCCCCCGCTATACGCGCGCACGTCGCATCGGCGGATCAACCGCAGAGCAAAGGGATCGAGCAGGGTCGGGTTTCCGGCCCTCTTTGTTTTCCGGGCCGCCGGACCAATGAAACCCCAAGACCGACGGAGACAACCGTTCGGCCAGTATAACGCCAAAAGGAACTGAAAACCGCATGTGCGCTAAAGCAACCATGGAGGAATTCGAAGCCCTCCTGAACGAAAGCTTCGAGATCGACACGCCAGAGGAAGGGTCCGTTGTCAAAGGCAAGGTCATCGCCGTGGAAGCGGGCCAAGCCATCATCGATGTGGGCTACAAAATGGAAGGCCGCGTCGAGTTGAAAGAATTCGCAAATCCTGGCGAAGCGCCCGAGATCGCCGTGGGTGACGAGGTGGAGGTCTATCTCCGCACCGTCGAAAACGCCCGGGGTGAGGCCGTGCTCAGCCACGAGATGGCCCGTCGTGAGGCCGCTTGGGACCGTCTGGAAAAAGCCTATGCCGATGAGAACCGCGTCGAAGGCGCGATCTTCGGCCGCGTGAAAGGCGGGTTCACCGTCGATCTGGGTGGGGCCGTGGCCTTCTTGCCCGGCTCTCAAGTCGACGTCCGCCCGGTGCGCGACGCGGGTCCGCTGATGGGGCTGAAACAGCCGTTCCAAATCCTGAAAATGGACCGCCGCCGGGGCAATATCGTGGTCTCGCGCCGCGCGATCCTGGAGGAAAGCCGCGCCGAGCAGCGCGCCGAGGTGATCGGCAAGCTGGCCGAGGGCGATGTGGTCGATGGTGTGGTCAAGAACATCACCGAATACGGGGCCTTTGTGGACCTGGGCGGGGTGGACGGGCTTCTGCACGTCACCGACATGGCCTGGCGCCGTGTGAATGACCCGAAAGAGGTTCTGTCGATCGGCGAAACCGTCAAGGTGCAGGTGATCAAGGTCAACAAGGAAACCCATCGCATCAGCCTGGGCATGAAGCAGCTTCAGGACGATCCGTGGGATTCGGTTGAGTCGAAGTATCCGCTGGAATCGACCCATACCGGCCGCGTCACCAACATCACCGATTACGGTGCGTTTGTGGAGCTGGAGCCGGGCGTCGAAGGCCTGGTCCATGTCTCGGAAATGTCCTGGACCAAGAAAAACGTCCACCCGGGCAAGATCGTCTCCACCTCTCAGGAAGTGGAGGTCATGGTGTTGGAGATCGACACCGCCAAACGCCGTGTCTCCCTTGGCCTGAAACAGACCATGCGCAACCCGTGGGAAGTGTTCGAAGAGCAGTTCCCGGTTGGCACCCAAGTCGAAGGCGAGGTCAAGAACATCACGGAGTTTGGTCTGTTCGTGGGTCTGGAAAACGACATCGACGGCATGGTGCATCTGAGCGACCTGACCTGGGAAGGTCGGGGCGAGGATGTGATCGGCAACTATCGCAAAGGCGATGTGGTTCAGGCGGTTGTGTCCGAGATCGATACCGAGAAAGAGCGGATTTCGCTCTCGATCAAAGCGGTTGATGGCGATCCGTTTGCTGAGGCCGTGGATGGCGTCAAGCGTGGCTCCATTGTGACCGTTGAGGTCACCGCGATCGAGGATGGTGGGATCGAAGTGGAATATGAAGGCATGAAAAGCTTCATCCGCCGGTCCGACCTTTCCCGCGACCGCGCCGAACAGCGCCCAGAGCGCTTCCAGGTCGGTGACAAGGTCGATGCGCGGGTCACCAATGTGGACGCCAAGACCCGCCGGCTGGGCCTGTCGATCAAAGCCCGCGAGATTGCCGAAGAGAAGGAAGCGGTGGAGCAGTATGGTTCGTCCGATTCCGGGGCGTCACTTGGGGATATCCTCGGCGCCGCGCTCAGCAAGGACGACGAGAAGTAGGCGCTGGTCCAGCGAAGAGATTGGAGAGGCCCTGCCGGTTGGCGGGGCCTTTTTCTTTTCGGTGGAACTGGGGGAAGTGCCTTCACTTGATGCCGTGTTCGGCGGCGGCTCTGGAGCCGTAAAGCGACCTTCAAACCGCTCGGTAGAACCGCTCCGGATCGCCGTCGTCTAGGCCGCTCACCTCACCGCAGTATTGCCACCCCACCTTGTCGAGAAGCTTACGCATCGGCTCATTTGATTGGTTGGTGGACGTCCAAACCTCTAGGTGCGCGCGTGCGGCATAGGAGAGCAAGCCCGCGCCCAGGCCACACCGTCTTGCTTGGGGCGAGACGATGAGCAGTGAAATGAAAGGTTTCTCAAAGAAGTAGCCGTGATCGAGGCATGAGAAGGCTTGGACCTCCCCTTGCAGCACCGCCACGCTCAACCCACCGGCTTCGGCCATCAAGGTGATGTAGGCGGCTCTGTCGCCCGCCCCCGGTAGAGCTTCATCTATGCCAACGGCGCAAGCGATGTCATCTGGCGCAACCGCATTCCGGATTTCCAAGGCAGCCTCCACAAAAGCAGCAACGTGTGGATGATACCTTGCGCCAGTTTCGAAGTCAGCGTCTCGCGACGCGGTGATCGCCCCATCCCCGCGTCACCACCCCGGCCCCAGTTTTCCTTGGATCACAGGCCGCACCTCCGCTATGCCTCACCCTACGGATTGCGCCAAAGGTTCGGCGGCCTACGTCTCGACCGATCACGAAAGGAAGGCCCCATGCTCTGCCAAATCGGTGACGTCGAGATCTGGCGTATCCTTGAGATGAACGGCCCCTTCCGGCCCGCAGAGGATCTGTTCCCTAATGCGGGGCCTGACCTGCACGACGTCCTCCGCGTCCATGCCCCGGGCCAGCTTTGTGAGGAGACCGGTCGGCTGATCTTGCCGGTGCAAGGTTTCCTTCTGAAAACCCCCACCCATGTCATTCTCGTCGATGCCTGCGTCGGCAATGACAAGACTGTGGCGTTTCCCGATTGGAACATGCGCTCGGACATGCGGTTCATGGCGGCGCTCACTGCCGCGGGCGTCAATCCGGCGGATGTCGATTACGTCCTCTGCACCCATCTGCATGTGGATCACATCGGCTGGAACACACGGCTGGAGAACGGCAAATGGGTGCCCACCTTCCCCAATGCGCGCTATCTGATGCCCGCGGCGGATGATGCGTTTTTTAGCGCCGAGCCATATGACCACTATGCCGAAAGCGTTCTGCCTGTGGTCGAGGCGGGGCAGGCGGAGTTTGTCACGTCGGATCATAGGCTTGGGGATCATGTGACCCTTCTGCCAACGCCCGGTCACACGCCCGGCCATGTCTCGATCTTGATCCAGAGCGGCGGGGTCGAAGCCGTCATTACGGGCGACGCGCTGCACTCCTCGGCCCAGTGTCATTGCCCGGATTGGCATTTCAAATTCGACATGGATGCCGATCAGGCCGTGACCTCACGCCGGTTCCTTCTGGCCACGGCCGCGGAGCATAACCACACGGTCCTTGGTAGCCATTTCACCCTGCCGTCGATTGGACGCGTCAAGGCGGAGGGGTCGGCATTTCGCTGGACGTCGCTGATGTGAATGGGCCGCGCCCACGGCGGCGCTGCACCTTTGACGAGAGGCCTTTCCAAACACAGTGTTAGCTTTCTCCTAAACCGGCAGTCTTTCGCGCATTACCTGTGGATAACTCCCAGCCCCACTGGATAGCGCCACATCCCTGTTACAGTTCGAACCGTAAGGGAGGGTCAGTCTTGGTCCTCGGCCATCGCTCGAGGCCGGGGGAAGCTTATGTCCAGGGAGACCCAGATGAACCGCAAAGACATTATCAACGATCCTGCTCATGGGAACCGCGCCGAGGCCTTCGAGGCCTTCGACGACATCCCGACCAACCCCAATCTCGGCAATACGATCGGCGATGTGATCAACCGCCGCTATGGCCGCCGCGACGTGATGCGGGGCGCGCTGGCCGTCACCGCCACCACCGCGCTTTTCGGCACCACGGCGATCACCGCCCCGAAACAGGCCCAGGCCGCCGGGCACGCCAACAGCCGCTATGTCTTTGATGAGCTGCAATGGGGCAATGACGTCAACCACCACATCGCCGATGGCTACAACGCCGATATCCTGATCCGGTGGGGTGACCCGATCTTCGCCGATGTGGCTGAGTTCGACCCGCAGAACCAATCGGCCGCGGATCAGCTGCGCCGGTTTGGCTACAACAACGACTATGTCGGCTTTGTGGAGCTGGAAGAGGGCCGTGGCATCCTCTGCGTGAACCACGAATACACCAATGAAGAGGTCATGTTCCCGGGCCTCGGTCGCCAGGATCGCGATGGGTTCCAAGGCATGACCGCAGAGCTGGTCGATATCGAAATGGCCGCCCATGGCGGGTCGGTCTTCGAGATCGTGAAAGGCGATGACGGCAGATGGTCGGTTGTGCTCGACAGCCAGTACAACCGCCGGATTTCGGCGCTCGAAACCCCGATGACCTTCTCAGGCCCCGCCGCCGGCCACGCCCGGATGCAAACCTCGGCCGATCCGTCCGGCATGGATGTCATCGGCACCATCAATAACTGCGCCGGCGGCATCACACCCTGGGGCACCTATCTGATGGCTGAGGAGAACTTCCACGGCTATTTCTGGACCGACACGGTGGATGGCGATGGCGATCCGGACGTCTCCGCCCAAGCCGAGGCTGATAGCATGGGCCGTTACGGTGTGCCGGGCCGCTGGTATGCCTGGGGTCAGTATCACGACCGGTTCAACATCGATGTGGAGCCGAATGAGTCGAACCGCTTCGGCTGGATCGTGGAAGTGGACCCAATGGACCCGACCTCCACCCCCGTCAAGCACACCGCGCTTGGCCGCTTCCGCCATGAAGGCGCGGAATCGACCGTGGCCGGTGATGGCCGCCTGGTGCTTTATTCCGGCGACGACAACCGTTTCGACTATGTCTACAAATACGTGTCGAACGGCACCGTCTCGGACGATCGCGCGGCGAATATGGGCCTTCTGTCGGACGGTGTGCTTTATGTGGCGCGCTATGAGGATGACGGCACTTATGAATGGATGCCGCTGGTCCATGGTGAAGGCCCGCTGACGGCTGAGAACGGGTTCAACGACCAAGGCGATGTCATGATCGACACCCGTCTGGCCGCCGACCTTCTGGGCGCGACCCCGATGGACCGCCCCGAAGACATCGAACCACGCGGCGATGGCGAAGTGTTTGTGATGCTCACCAACAACTCCCGTCGGTCTGCCGATCAAGTGGATGCGGTGAACCCGAGGCCCGAGAGCAATTTCGGCCATATCCTGCAAATGTCCGAAGCCGGTGGCGATCACACCGCAACCTCAGGCACCTGGGATATCGTGGTTCTCTGCGGCGATCCGGAGATTGCCGAGGTGGGCGCAATGTGGAACCCGGAGACCTCCGAAAACGGTTGGTTCGGCTCGCCCGACAACTGCGCCATCGACGCCCAAGGCCGTCTGTGGATTTCCACCGACCAAGGCTCTGGCTGGGGACGCACGGGCAAATCCGACGGGCTTTACTCGCTGGAAACCGAAGGCGATCTGCGCGGGCATTCGAAGCTCTTCTTCCGCTGCCCCGTGGGTGGCGAGCTGTGCGGCCCTTACTTCGCGGATAACGACCAGACCCTGTTCCTGGCCGTTCAGCACCCGGGCACCGACGGCACGGCGGATTTCGCCGGGTTTGAGCGGAGCTCGACCTTCGAAGACCCCGCCACCCGCTGGCCGGACTTCGCCGAAGGTATGCCGCCGCGCCCATCGGTTGTGGTGGTCACCAAGGAGGGCGGCGGGCCAATCGCGGTCTGACACACCTCTTAGGTCTTGGGCGGAATTTCCCCTCTTCCCCGCCGCCCAAGGCCAAAACTATCTCTTCCGGCCCCACGTCAGCGATGGCGTGGGGCTTTCTTCTTGAGGCGTAGGTGCGGCCACCGATTTGACAGGACCAGGCCGCCCATGCATCGCTTTGGGATCGAATGAGGGGACCTCTGCTTGCAGCTCCAACTGGATACCAAAACGCGGTCGGCGATCTTGGATGGCGCGCCCCTTTCCCTCGGGGCGCGGGCCTATGATGTGTTGGACTACCTGCACCGCCACGCGGACCGGGTTGTGACCAAATCCGAGCTCCTGGAAACGGTGTGGAGCGGGTTGATCGTGGAGGAGGGCAACCTCGCGGTCCAGATCACCGCGTTGCGAAAGGCAATCGGACGCGAAGCGATAAAGACGGTGCCTGGCATCGGGTACCAATTGACCCTCGGCGCCGCGCCTTTATCCGCCGAAGGCCCCACCGTGCCAGAGGTTCCGTCCCTCGCCGTTCTCCCCTTTGCCAATCTGACCGGCACACCCGATCAGGATTACCTGGTCGATGGCATTGTGACCGAGATCACCGGCGCGCTGGGGCGCGTCGGGGCGTTCCTGGTGATCTCATCCACCTCGACCTTCACCTATAAGGGCCGCGCGGTGGACATCGCCGAGGTGGGCCGGGAATTGGGGGTTCGCTATGTCGTCGAAGGCTCGATACAGGCGGCTGACAATCGCCTTCGCATATTCACGCAATTGGTCGAGGCCGAGACCGGACATATGATCTGGCAGGATCGGTTCGATGGCGACAGGAGCGATGTCTTCGAATTGCAGGACCATGTGGCGGAAAGCGTGGCCGGCGCTTTGGAGCCAAAGCTGATTTGGGCCGAAGGCGTACGGGCGACCGGGAAGCCGACCGAGAACCTGAGCGCCTATGAACTGTGCCTGCGCGCCGCCCCGCTGGTCTGGAAACTGAATGCCTCCCACAATCTGAGCGAGGGGTTAGAGCTGCTGTCTCGCGCGCTTGAGCTCGACCCCGACTACGTTCATGCCAAAGCGCTGGTGTGCTACGGCCACACGTCCGCCTTCGCGACCCGGTTCTGGACGTTCGAGCAGGCGCAGGCGGCGCTCCCTCATGCGCGGGAGGTCCTGGATTCGGGCACCAACGACCCGCTGGCCCTGTGTTATGCGGGCCACTACATCGCCTATATCGGACGTGAGTATGAGGAGGGCCTGGCCGCATTGCAGCGAGCAGAAGTGCTGAACCCCAACTCCGGCACGGTGGCGATGCTGTTGGGGTGGGTGCATGTCTATTTGCAGAACGACGATGCCGCGATTGCCTGTCTGGAGCGCGCGAAGCGGCTGAGCCCGCTGCATCCGCATATTGCCGTGATCAATGGCGGGATTGCCAATGCGCTGGCGCAGAAGGGGGATCTGGAGGCCGCGGCGGTGATGTATGAACGGGCGCGGGCGGAGTATCCTGAATTCGCATCCAACCAGATCGGTCTGATTGGCGTCTATTGGGCCCTCGGGCGGCGCGAGGAGGCGCAAGAGATGGCAGATTGGCTGCGCCAGAAAGTCCCGGATATGACGGTGTCGACATTCCGGCGAACCCGGCCGCAGCACAGCGAAAGCTATCATGCGATGATTAGCGAGGCCTTACGCGGCTGCGGGTTCCCCGATTAGCGCAAGAGGTCGTCAACCCGCGCCCGCGCCTCGGCACGGAGTTCTTCGGCCTGGCGGTGCTGTTCCGGGCTCTTGGGTGCGGGGCGCATGACCGTGATCAGCCGACGCAAAAGAGCGGTGGCCTTTTTTGGGGTGTCCAGCGGCGAGGTGTTGGTGGAAAGCGTGGCCATGGGTCAGGTCCTTTCAGTTGGGCGTTGCGTTGATCCCACTGTGGCCTGGGCTCGTCTGAAACGTCCTTTAACGTGGGCTTAAACGGGCTTAACCGGCCTTAAATTCGCACCCGACAGATATGTCGCACCCGATGGTGTTGCCGTCGTGGCAGCATACGCTATCTATCATTTCAGAAATTTCTGAAATCTCTGCGCGAACAGGATAGAGGAATGAATCTCACACCACTCCAGCAGGAGTTTGTCCTGCATTTCGGAGAGATGGGCAGCCGTTGGGGCATCAACCGCACGGTGGGGCAGATCTACGCCCTCCTCTTCATCTCGGCCGATCCGCTGAATGCCGATCAGATCACCCGGGGCTTGGGCATTTCCCGCTCCAACACCTCGATGGGCCTGAAAGAGCTTCAGGCCTGGAACCTGGTGCGTCTGCGGCACCTGCCTGAGGACCGGCGCGATTACTTCACCACGCCCGAGGATATGTGGGAGATTGTCCGCACTCTGATCGCCGAGCGCAAGAAACGCGAGATCGATCCGACGCTGACCAAGCTTCGTGAGTTGGAGATGCAAGGCCCGGCGGGCGACGATTATGCCGAAGCCCGGATTGCCAAAATGCGGGAGATGATCGAGATGATGACCGGCTTCTATGACGACATCGAAACGCTGGAGACCGAGCGGCTGATCCAACTCATGACCCTAGGCGGCAAGATCGGCGGGTTGGTGGAAAAGACCGCGCGGCTGAACCCGTTCACCAAATCGAAGGAGTGAAGGCCCCATGGACACGCTGATCCTATCGCGCATCCAGTTCGGCGCGAATATCTCTTTCCACATCCTTTTCCCGACGATCACCATCGCCCTTGGCTGGGTCCTCTTCTATTTCCGCCTGCGTTTTGCCCGGACCGGCGATGAGGTCTGGATGGACGCCTATCGCTTCTGGGTGAAGGTTTTCGCGCTGTCTTTTGCGATGGGCGTTGTCTCGGGCATCACGATGTCTTTCCAGTTCGGCACCAATTGGCCCGGCTTCATGGAGACCGTGGGCAATATCGCCGGGCCGCTCCTGGCCTATGAGGTCCTGACCGCGTTTTTCTTGGAAGCCGTCTTTATCGGCATCATGCTGTTCGGCTTCTCGCGAGTCCCCGGCTGGCTCCACATCCTTGCGACCTTCCTGGTGGCCTTCGGGACAACCATGTCGGCTTTCTGGATCATCGTCCTGAATTCTTGGATGCACACGCCCCAAGGGTTCGAGATGATCGACGGCGTGGCGCACGCCACCGATTGGTGGGCGGTAATCTTCAACCCCTCCATGCCTTACCGCTTCGCCCATATGCTGATGGCCAGCGGTCTGACCGTGGCCTTCTTGATCGCCGGGCTCTCGGCCTTCCGCTGGCTCCTCGGCGACCGGAAGCGTGACGTGCGCCGAACGCTGAAATTCGGCGCGGGTCTCGCGGCGCTTTTGATCCCTGTGCAGATCTACTTGGGTGATCTGCACGGCCTGAACACGCTCGAATATCAGCCCCAAAAGGTCGCGGCGATGGAGGGCAATTGGGAAACGGGCCCGAACATCCCGCTCCTCCTCTTCGCGCTGCCGGATGAAGAGGCGCGGGAGAACCGGTTTGAGATCGGCATCCCAAACGGCGCGTCCATCATCCTGCGCCACCATATTGACGGCGTGGTGCCCGGCCTGAACGACTTCATGGCCGAAGACGGCACCGCCCTGCACCCGCCTGTCGCCACGGTCTTCTGGTCCTTCCGCATCATGGTCGGCACCGGGCTTGCCATGCTGGCCCTAAGCTGGGGCGCCGTCTTCCTGATGTGGCGGCGGCGGCATCTGGCCCCGGGCCGGGGATTGGCGCCTGAGGGCTTGCCGAAACTGGTCCTCTGGGCCTTTGTCCCCATGGCGTTCTCAGGCTGGCTCGCCACGCTTGCGGGGTGGTACACAACCGAGATCGGACGCCAGCCCTGGCTTGTGCAAGGTGTCATGACAACCGCTGAGGCCGTGGCGGATGTGCCCGCGCCCATGGTGCTTGGCACGCTCCTCACCTATCTCGCGGTCTACGCCGCACTGATCATCGCTTATATCGGCGTCCTCTTCTATCTCGCGCGCAAAGCCGCCGGCGGCGGCGATATCGACCCTGCGGTCCCAAGCTCGGGCGAGGCGCAGGTCCGCGCCCTGACCCCGGGGGAGTGACAGCGCATGTTCCCTGATTTCACCACCCCCGCCGATTGGCTGCCTTGGGTCTTCGCCTCCCTCATGGGGTTCTCGATCCTCATCTATGTGGTGCTGGACGGGTTCGACTTGGGCGTCGGCATCCTCTTCCCGCTCGCCGATGATGCCCAGAAAGACCGGATGATCGGCTCCATCGGCCCGTTTTGGGACGCCAATGAGACCTGGCTGGTCCTCGCGGTTGGATTGCTGCTCGTCGCCTTCCCCGCGGCCCATGGGCTGATCCTGACCACGCTTTACCTCCCAGTCTTCGTGATGCTGATCGGGTTGATCCTGCGCGGCGTGGCGTTCGAGTTCCGCGCCAAAGCCCAAGCCCATCAAAAGGCGCGCTGGAACACGGCCTTCTTCCTGGGCTCGCTCATGACCGCACTCTCCCAAGGTTTCATGCTCGGGCTTTACATCATGGGGTTGGAGGTCACTGCTGCGACCCTTGCCTTCGCCGCGGTCACGGCTGTTTTCCTCGCCGTCGGCTACAGCTTCATCGGCGCCACCTGGCTGATCTCCAAAACCGAAGAGGCGTTGCAGAAAAAGTCCGTCCGATGGGCGCGCGAAAGCCTCTGGGGCGTGATCCTCGGCATGGGCGCCGTCTCGCTCGCCACACCGCTTGTCAGCGACCGGATCTTCGGGAAATGGTTCACCTGGCCAGAGCTTCTTTGGCTCCTCCCCCTGCCCCTTCTCTCCGGCGCCCTTATCGTCGCCCTCTGGGTCATGCTGCGCCGCCTGCCCCTACCCGGCGACCGAAAGTCATGGGCGCCCTTTGTCACGGCGACGACGCTTTTCGCGCTTGCCTATATCGGGCTTGCCTACAGCTTCTACCCTTATGTCGTGCCCGAACAGCTCACGATCTATGACGCGGCTGCGGCGCCTGAAAGCCTCTTCATCATCCTCATCGGCGCCTTGGTCGTTGTGCCGATGATCTTCGGCTACACCGCGCTCGCCTATCTGATCTTCCGCGGCAAAGCGACCGATCTGCGTTACGACTAAGCGATCCGTCCGAGAATAGAGAGGTCGCCACCCCTTCATCTTTCCCAAAATACGCCGGGGGTCCGGGGGCAGCGCCCCCGGTGGATCGGCGCCGCAGGCGTCGAGACCAGTATCAGAAATCCACCTCAACGCCCGGCAGGTTGAGCCCCTTCATCAAATCCCGCACCTCCTGGCGCGCGGCCAGGTTCGAGAT
>JANQNZ010000217.1 GCA_028279315.1 Rhodophyticola sp.
GATCTCTCCCAATGTGCCCAGCAGATCCGCCTCTTCCCGTTGCAAGGCCAGCACCCGGCCCGCTTGCGCCAACCCACGGTCCAGGAGGTCCTGCTGCGCCGTCAATTCTTCGGCGATCAGCCCTTGCTGGCGCACAAGCGCCGCGCGCTGCGCAGTCAGGCCGTCGATCTGGCTGCCGATCTGCTCGGTCCGCCGGGTCAGCTGGTCGACCTCCCGATCCAGGGTCTCACGCCGCGCGGTGAAGAGGTTCTGCTGACCGCGCAGGATCTCGGCCAGTTCGGTATCACCCTCAGCCGCGTCCAGCAGGTCGGGGGCAAAGCCGATTTCTTCCCGTCCATCCCGTTCCGCCTCCAACCGGGCGCGGCGGGCACGGGATTCGTTCAACTGCGCAATGGCCACCGCGTAATTCGAGGCGATGTCCGACGCGTCGAGCCGGATCAGCACCTCACCCTCGTCCACCCGGTCACCTTCTTCCACGGAAACCTCAGCCACCACCCCGCCTTCAGGGTGCTGGATCACCTGGCGGTTCTGATCGACTTCGATTTGGCCAGACGCAATCACCGCACCTGCGATGGAGGAGGTGAGCGCCCAGGTCCCGAACCCGCCCAATAGGACCAGAAGCGACAACACCCCCAAGATCATCGGCCCGCGCACGGACCAGGCTTTTCCTGTCTCCTGATCGGCCATCAGCTTACCCCCGCGCCGCGCCCGCCTGCGGCGGCAATCTGTTGATAATTCTCGACCGTCTGCTGGAGCACCTCATCGCGGGGCCCAAAGGCCTTCGGCATCCCGCCATCAAGGACCAAGAGCATCTCACATTCGCGGATCGCGGCGGGCCGGTGCGCCATGATCAGAACCGAGCGGCCATCGGCCTTCATCTCGCGGATCGCCTCGTTCAACGCATCGCTGCCTTCATTGTCGAGGTTCGAATTCGGCTCATCCAAAACCAGCATCACGGGATCGCCGTAAAGCGCCCGTGCCAACCCAATCCGCTGAATCTGCCCGCCTGAAAGCCGGGAGCCCACGGCGGTGACTTGCGTGTCGTACCCTTGAGGCTGTTTCAGGATCAGCTCATGCGCCGCGGCCTTCTGCGCGGCCTTCACCACCGCATCGGGGTCCGGGTTCGGCGACAGCCGCGCGATATTGTCGGCAATTGTGCCGTCAAACAGCGAGACGGTTTGCGGCAGATACCCAATGAGACCGCCAAGCGCGTCAGGGTCATATTGGTCCAGCGTCGCGCCATCCAGGCGAATCTGCCCCGCCGCTGGCGCCCAAACACCCGTCAGCGCCTTGGCCAAGGTGGATTTGCCGGCGCCCGACGGTCCGATCACGCCGACGGCTTGCCCGGGCTCCACCTTGAAGCTCACCATCCGAAGCGCCGCTTGCGTTTCCCCCGGGGGGACAACCGCCAACTGATGCACATTCAGCCGCGCCGCGGGCCGCGGCAGGGGCAGGCGCCCCGGTTCCTCGGGCGTCTCACCCAGAAGCGTCCGCAAATTGGCCCAGCCGTCGCGCGCCCGGTGGATCAGCGCCCATTGCCCTATCGCCAATTCAATCGGCGCCAGGGCGCGGCCCAGAAGGATCGAGCCCGCAATCATCGCGCCCGCGGTCAATTGCTCTTGCAAAACCAGATAAGCGCCCAATCCCAACATCGCCGATTGCAGAAACAGCCTCAGTGTCTTCGTCAGCGTCGTGAACCCACCCACCCGATCGGAGGAGCGGATCGACTGGCCAAGCGCCACCTCCCGCTGCTGGCGCCAGCGGGAAAATGCCGCGCCATGCATCCCGAGGCTGCGGATCAACTCGGCCTCCGACTGCAACTGCCCCGCCATCCGGTCAGCCCGCATGGAGGCCGACGCGGCCTCTTTCATCGGGTCTTTGGTGGTCGATTGGTTGATCAGCGCGATCACAACCAGAAGCGCGCCGCCGCCAAGGGCCAGCCAACCCAGCCAAGGATGGAAGATGAAGATCGCGGCCAGGAAGATTGGGGTCCAGGGGATGTCGAAAATCGCCATGAAGGCAGGCGAGGACAAAAGCCGCTGCACCGCTTCAAGGTCTTGCAACCCGGTTTGCGGCCCGCCATCGCGCCGGGCCCGCGTCAAGGCCGCGCCAAAGACCCGCCCGTCCAGCCCATCTTGCAGCCGCGCCCCGATCCGTGCCGCAACCCGACCCCGCACGTAATCCAGAAGGCCCATCATCAAAAACAGGAAGGCGATGAGGATCGACAGCGCCAATAGCGTCTCTTCCGACCGGCTGCCCAACACCCGATCATAGACCTGAAGCATATAAAGCGGGCCGGTTAGCATCAGAAGATTGGTGAACATGCTGAAGAGCAGGATCGACCACATCAGCCCGGAATTGGCCTTCCGGTGACGGCTGAGTTCATCACCTGTCCCGCTATTCGGTTTGGGGGCTGCCGTGGCCATGAATTGTCCCTATCGTCTCACCAATACGCGCGGAATGTCGCTGCTGTCTTGACTCTGTAGTCGCCGTCCCCTTCTAAGGGGTTCAATATAGCCCATCATGCCTAACGCCGCCTTTCCAATTCTTTAGCGGTCAACGGGTGTGATGAGAACATGTAACACCATTGGATTATGCGTCTTGGACCGTTTGCACCGGCACCCCCGTTTCAGATTCCTGCTCGCCTTGCCGATCCTGGCCCTTGTCGCGGCCTGCGGCCCGGCAACCTTGCCGCCTGGCGATCAGGTGAATGACCCGTTTGAGGGGCAGAACCGCGCGATGCATGAGTTCAACCGCGGCCTCGACCGGGGGCTGGTGCGGCCCGCGTCCAGCGCGATTGGCGGCGCGGTGCCCGATCCGGTGCTGGTTGGCGTCTCGCGCGCCTCCTCGAACCTTAGCCAACCGGGCTATGTGGTGAACGACCTTCTGCAACTCCGCCTTGCCGACGCGATCCACAACACCTCGCGCTTTGTGATCAACTCCACAATCGGCATTCTGGGTATCTTCGATCCGGCAACCGCCATGGGGCTTGATGAGCGGGACACCGATTTTGGTGAGACGCTGCATGTTTGGGGCGTGCCCGAGGGCTCTTATGTGGAGCTTCCGGTCTTCGGCCCCTCCACATCCCGTGACACCGTGGGCCGCGTGGTCGACATCGCGCTTAACCCCTTGCGCGGCCTCGACGCGCGAGAGGCCAATGTCGCCCGCGGGGTGAATATCGCGTCACGCTTTGGTGATCGCCACCGATTTGCGGGAACGATCGACGGCATCCTATATGAAAGCGAAGACAGCTATTTGCAGGCGCGGTCGATTTATCTCCAGAACCGGCGGTTTGAGCTGCGTGGAGATGACCCAGCGGCTGAGTATTTCGACCCTTACGAGGACCCGTATGCCGATCCGTTCTTTGACCCCAACAGCCAGTGAGATGGGCCGGTTCAGCCGGCGGCAATTCGGTGCGCTTGGCCTGTCTTTCGGGCTTTTGGCTGGCCTGCCTCGGATCGCTCAAGCCCTGACCGTGAATGAGGCGCGGGCGCTTGTCGATCGCTTGGTGGCGGAGATCTTTAACGTCATCAATTCAGGCCGCCCCGAAGCGCAGATGCTGCGCGAGTTCGAACGGCTGCTGGTACGTTATGCGGATGTCCCGATCATCGCGCGTTCTGTGCTGGGGCCGCCCGCCCGTAGCGCGTCTCGCGCGCAGATGCGGGCCTTCACCGAAGCCTTCCAGGGCTATATCGCGCGCAAATATGGCCGCCGCTTCCGCGAGTTCATCGGTGGACGGGTCGAGGTGACAGGCGGGCGCCAGGTGAACCAATTCTTTGAGATCATCTCGACCGTGCGGCTTCGCAATGAAAGCCCGTTTGAGCTGCGCTGGCTGGTCTCAGACCGCTCGGGCGAGGATCGGTTCTTCAACCTCATCATTGAGGGCGTGAACCTGATGACCACCGAGCGCAGCGAAGTGGGCGCAATGCTCGACCGCCGCGGCGGCGATCTCGACGCACTGATCGCGCATTTGCGGACGGCGGGCTGAGGTCGTAGGGCGGGCCTTCGCTCGCCGCGCACTCGCACCAAACCACTGCAGTTCTATGTCCCCGGCCCGGACTCAAGCCGAAGGCGCCGGG
>JANQNZ010000230.1 GCA_028279315.1 Rhodophyticola sp.
GCAGGCATCTGCGGCACCCGGCCTTCGCCCAAATCCTCATCCCGCTCATTCTCAATCGCAACCGCGAGGAAAGACGCGTCCGGCGCAACAGCCACTGAATCCGGCTGCCCCGGCAACTCGCAGCGATCCACTTCGGTGCGGTCGGTGATGTTGATCTCAACCAAATACCCTGATGGCTCGGTATAGCTTTCCGAGGTGTTCACCCCCACCAGCGCGAAATTGCCGGCCACGGCGACCGAGGTCGGCTCCCCCTCCAACTCCATGATCCCTGCTGCCGCCGGGTTTGCGGGGTCGGTGATGTCGATGAACCCAATCGCCTCAAGCGGGCTGTCGGTATAGACCAGCGTCATCCCGTCATCTGTGGCGGCGATGATTTCGGCTGAGGTTTCCTCGGCGTCGGGCGCGTTCTCCGCAATCGGGAACGACGCAATCCGGTTGAAGTTCATATCCGCCAAAGCGGGGCCGGCCAGAAGGGCCAAGACCGAGGTGAGCGCAAAAAAACTTTGCGTTTGAATTGTATCGCGTCTTCGCTGCCTCTCCCTTCGGTCGAACGCGAAACGCGATCCGTCTTGTCTTGGACAAAACGCAAAGTTCTCTAGAAAACGGGGGGTCATCAACATCTCCAATTCGCAAGCATGACAAGGCTTGGTCGCGCAGGGAGGTGACGCTGACGTAACGGAAATGTAACGGGGCGATGAAATGCCGGGAGGGGCCTGGACCATGATGAGATCGGGTCAAGGAAAGACACCGACCAAGGCAGTGCGGCCCCCGTTAGACCCAGTAACCGGACATCGGCAGGCCGGGGACTGGCGATCCTTCAATGCAGGTGTAGACCGGGCCCTGGCCCGGCGGCCCCGCCGTTTGTCATCCCGGGCCAAGGTCCGGTCTACGCAATGCGCCGCGCGGTTCAGCCAAATATCATCACGTCCTAGATATCCATCCCATGCATCTGCCGGAAGCGCTGGATCAGGCTGGAGGTATCCCACCGCCCGCCACCCAATTGCTGCACCTCGGCATAGAATTGATCGACCAAAGCGGTGACGGGCAGGCTCAGCCCCATCTCCTTGGCTTGGGCCAGCGCAATCCCAAGATCCTTGCGCATCCAATCGACGGCGAACCCGTGGTTGAACTCATTATCCACCATGGTCCCGGCCCGGTTCGCCAATTGCCAGGACCCGCCCGCGCCTTGGCTCACCAGATCGGCCACCTGTTTCGGGTCAAGCCCAGCCTTCATCGCAAAGAACAACCCTTCGGAGATGCTTTGGATCGCGCCCGCGATGCAGACCTGGTTGATCATCTTCACGATCTGGCCGGAGCCGACGGGTCCGAAATGCACAATCGCCTTGGCGTAAGCGTCCATCACCGGCTCCGCGGCGGCGAAATGGGCATCCGCCCCGCCGCACATGATCGCCAATTGCCCATTCTCGGCGCCCGCCTGGCCGCCAGAGACCGGGGCGTCGACCCATCCGATGCCTTTGGCCTCGACCTCAGCCGCAAGCTCTTGCGTCACAATGGCCGAAACGGTGGTGTGATCGACAAACACCGCGCCGTCACTCATGCCTGCCAGCGCCCCATGAGCCCCCGCCACAACCGCGCGCAACTCGTCGTCATTGCCGACGCAAGACATGACAAATTCGGCGCCTGCCACAGCCTCTTCCGGGGTTGCGGCAAACCCGCCGCCATGCTCGACCGCCCAAGCCTCGGCCTTGGCGGTGGTGCGGTTATAGACCGTCACCTCATGGCCCGCGGATTTCAGATGCCCCGCCATGGGATAGCCCATGACGCCCAACCCCAAGAATGCCAGTTTCGCCATGTGATTACCTCCTCAACTCCGCCGGTGGCCTGAGACCTAACAGCGGAACGGGGTCAGGGCCAGTCGCATCACCCGAGCGTCGCGCCCGGCAACAGCGGGCGGGCCGCCTCCGGCGGGCGTATTTAGAGAAAGATGAAGGCACAATTTGGCTAGAATTGTCCGCATCTTTGCTTCCCAAATACCTCCGGGGGGGAGGCCGCAAGGCCGGGGGGCAGCGCCCCCTTTTCCGCAACCGCCCTCAGCCGCGCCGGCCCTCAAACATTTTCAGAACTACGCCATCCGCCTCCAGCGCCGCCCGCACCGCGCGGGCAATCTCCACTGCTTCGGGCGTATCCCCGTGTAGGCAGATCGTGTCGATGGCTGTCGGGATTTCT
Organism: Rhodophyticola sp.; assembly: GCA_028279315.1. Lineage (GTDB taxonomy): Bacteria > Pseudomonadota > Alphaproteobacteria > Rhodobacterales > Rhodobacteraceae > Rhodophyticola. The sequence goes on from JANQNZ010000230.1 coordinate 2,188, forward strand.
TTGCCGCTCTCGGTGATAATCGCGCCCGCTTTCACCATTGCTGCGATCCGAGGGCCCGCCAAGCTTGCGTCATGGATCACCGCACCGGGCTGCGAGCGGTCGACCAGCGTGGCGTCGTCGTTATAGGCCCGATCGGCGAAAATCTCGCCCGCCCAGGCACAGCCCAGATCGCGCACCGCCTGTTCCTGGGCGGTGGCCGCCAGAACCATGATGATGATGTCGGGATCGACCGAGAGCGCGCCCTCATAACAGGCGCGCGCGAGGTCGGGGTCTTCCGAGGTCATATTACCCAAGGCGCCGTGCAGCTTCAGATGCCGGACTTGCCCACCCGCAGCGCGCGCCATGGCTTGCGCCGCGCCAAGCTGGTAGCGGATCAGATTGGCCAACGTCTCATGGGGTAGATGCATCCGCCGCCGCCCAAATCCTTGCAAATCGGCAAAGCCTGGATGCGCGCCGATCCCGACGCCGTTTTTGACCGCGCGGGCCATTGTGCCCGCCATCACATCCGGATCGCCTGCATGGGCGCCGCAGGCGATATTGGCCGAGGTGATGATCTCCAACAGCTCCGCATCCCGGCCCATCACCCAAGGCCCAAAGCTTTCGCCCATATCCGCGTTCAGATCGACTGAGAGTGTCATGTATCGTTCTCCTCACCTGCCGTGGCGCCATCGATCAAGCGATAGCTCAAGAGATCGGGAATGTCCCTTGGGTCGCGCACCAAGGGACGGATGCGTTTGGGTAAACCTGCGATGTCTGTGGCCTCAACGCGATAGGCGGCGCGGGCCTCCTCTTCCGAGACAAAACGAAAGCGCAACGCCGCGCCGGGTGGGGTCTGTGCCGCGCGCGGAAGATCGGGGGCGATGACGGTGGCGATGCGGGGGTAGCCGCCGGTGGTCTGGCATTCGGCCAGAAGGATCACCGGGACGCCATCGCCGGTGATCTGTACATCCCCCGGCACGATGGTCTCGGACACAACCGACAACCCGCCCTCAAGCGCAAAGCCCTCACCCTCACTGGCAAGCCGCAGCGCCATGCGGTTGGAGCGCGGGTCTCGTTCGAACCGAGTGTCCGCCAGGCGGGTGCAGGCGGGGTCTCCGAACATTTCGGTCTGGACGGATGGCAGAAGCCGCAAGTCGCCGCCAGACATCCGGTCCTCCACATCCAAGACCAAGCCCACGGGCCCGCCGGCATCCGCGCCAATCGGGAGGTGGTCACCCGCCGCAACCGCTGCGCCAAGTCCTGCATTCAGATGGACCGCCCGTGCACCCAGAACCAGCTCTGTCGCGATACCGCCGCCGATATGGAGATACCCGGCGCTGCCTTGGGTTACGGGGCCGATCTCAAGCTTGGCGCCGGCAGGCACCGCGTGGTTGGCGTTCCAGATGAGCGGCGCTCCGTCGAGATTTGCCCGCATCGGCGCGCCGGTCAGCGCAATACGGATCGGGGCCGTTGGTTCAAAGACGCCGCCCATACCGATCATCTCCAGCGCGGCGAGATCGGCGCTTTGCCCTAGAAGCGCCGCACCTTCGTAAAGCGCCATCCGGTCAAGGGCGCCCCCGCGGGAGAGGCCTTGGGCCAGGTGCCCGGGCCGCCCGTGGTCTTGGATCGTCACGCCCGGCCCGGCGCGATGGACGATAAGCGCGGTCATAGGATGGCCTCCACCACCGCGCCGCCGTCTTCATTGGCGGGGTCCGCCAAAAGCCGCTCAATTAGGTCGCGGTCGGCGGGTTCGAAACTCAGCTCGTCGCCGGGGT
>JANQNZ010000243.1 GCA_028279315.1 Rhodophyticola sp.
ATGGACCGTGGTCATCAGCGCGGTTTCAAGGCCATAAGCCTCATCCAAAACCCGGGCCAAAGGTGCGATGGCATTGGTGGTGCAGGAGGCGTTCGAGACAATCCGGTGTGCCGGGTTCAGCGCGCCCTCATTTGCGCCCATAACCAAGGTCAGATCAGCGTCAGGCGAGGGGCCAGACACCAGCACCCGGCTTGCGCCCGCGGCCAAGCCAGCCTCCGCCACCGTACGATCTTTCCCGCGGCCTGTGCATTCCATCAGGATATCGACGCCCGTGAGGTCCAGCGCCGAAAGTTCCGCCTCTTGGCGAAACGGGATCGCGCGGCCATCGATGACCAAGGCATCCCCTGTCGCCTCGACCGATCCGGGATAGGGGCCAAACACGCTGTCATACTGAAAAAGATAGGCGCAGGTCGGAAGCGGCGCGATATCGTTGATGGCAACGATCTCAACCATGGGGCAGGCTCCACCCGCCCAAGCGCGCAGGACTGACCGGCCAATTCGCCCAAACCCGTTGATCGCCACGCGCACCGTCATCGCTCGCGCCTCCGTTCCACCTTCCGCGCAGTCATGACTCCGCGACGCGGCAGGTGCAATGGGCCGGACACGCGGGGAAGGGTTTTACAATTCTCGCTAGCCGCGCCAACATCCGCATCGGACAGAGGAGGACCCCATGACCGAGCCCAAACCAGCCCAGCCCGGCGGATATGTGCCCCGGAACCGCGGCTGGCACCCAGCGCCCTACTACCCGCCCTATAAGACCAGCGTGAAGCGCTCGCCCCAGGCGGCACTTCTGTCCTTTCCAACCACGCTCAGCGAAGAGACCGGGCCGGTCTTCGGCCATGGGATGCTGGGGCCGAAGGATAATGACCTGGTGCATAATTTCGCGGTAGACGGCCAATCGGCCATCGGACCCCGGATTGTGGTGCATGGCCGGGTGATGGACCAGGCGGGCCGCCCGGTGCGGGGCGCGCTGGTAGAGGTGTGGCAGGCCAATGCGGGTGGGCGTTATCGCCACAAGAAGGAAAGCTACCTGGCCCCGCTTGACCCGAATTTCGGCGGCTGCGGACGGGTCATCACCGATGAGGATGGGCGCTATGAGTTCCGCAGCGTGCAGCCCGGGCCTTACCCCTGGCCAAACGGGATGAATGACTGGCGCCCCTCCCATATCCATTTCTCGATCTTCGGGGCGGGGTTTGCCCAACGGCTGATCACCCAGATGTATTTTGAGGGCGATCCGCTGATCTGGCGCTGCCCGATCATCGGCGGCATTTCCGACAAGGCCGCGATCGAAACCCTGGTTGCGCCTTTGGATATGGGCGCAACCCTGCCCATGGATGCCCGCGCCTATAAGTTCGACATCGTGCTGCGCGGGCGGCGGCAAAGCCTGTTCGAAAACCGGCCAGAGGGGATGTGAGATGACACAACCACTTGATTGGAAAGAAGAAACCCCATCGCAAACCGCAGGCCCTTATGTCCATATCGGCTGCACCCCCATCGTGACCGGGATCGAGGGCATTTATGCCGAAGACCTCGGCACCGCGCTGAAGACCGGCCCTGTTCAGGGGCAGGAGATCACGCTGCGCGGCACTGTCTATGACGGGATGGGCACGGCGCTGAAAGACGCGCTGATCGAGATTTGGCAGGCCGATTCGGCGGGGCTTTACCCTTCCCCGGAAGAGACGCGCGGTGTGGCGGACCCGAATTTCACCGGTTGGGGCCGCTCCGCCGGTGATCTCGACACCGGCGAGTTTGTGTTCGAAACGGTGAAACCGGGGCGCGTGCCTTATATCGACGGGCGTTTACAGGCGCCTCATATCACGCTGTGGATCGTGGCGCGGGGGATCAATATCGGGCTCCATACCCGTGCCTATTTCGCCGATGAAGAGGCGGCAAATGCGGAAGACCCGATCCTGACGCGGATCGAGCATCAGTCCCGTCTGCCGACACTTCTGGCCGTGCCCGAGGGCGACGGGGCTTACCGGTTCGATGTGCATTTGCAAGGACCGAAGGAGACGGTGTTTTTTGATATGTGAGGGTTCGGTTGGGCCATGGCGTAGGGCGGGCCTTGGCCCGCCAAGGCCAGTCCCCGACCGTTGCTGTGCGGCGGGACAAGTCCCGCCCTACGATCGTCTAGCAGAACGGGGAGCCGGGCATCGACAGGCCGGGGACTGGCGATCCAACGTCTGAGTCAATGCACTTTATCCCGACCCAATCCGGCCTCGCTCCGATCTCAGCGCCAGGCCCAACCAAATCGCCAGGCCGCGGGACGGCCTGTCGATGCCCGGCGCCTTCGGCTTGATTCCGGGTGGGGTGCTTAGAAGGGCGGCGGTTCAACGGCTGGTCGCTGGCCAGCCTAAGGGCACTCTGCCTCAGAAGTAGATCCTGTGCGCCGCCCGGATCTCAATATCCAGCGCCTCTGAAATCTGCCGCGGCGCGTCCGCCAAAATCGCCTCTTTCCGCGCAATCGCTGCGGCCAGCAGATCGGGTTTCTCCGCCTCATCCCATTCCTTGGGACTCATCCGGTTGCCAAGCGCCGGATAGGTGTATTCGCTCTGCATCAGCCGCAGCGTCTGCTCACTGCCCAGGTAATGCCCGGGCCCCTCCAGGCACACCGATTTCATCGCCTCAATCGACACCGTATCCTCGGTCACGTCGATCCCGCGCACACAGCGGAGCGCCTGGCCCAAGATGTCATCGCCCAAAACCAGACTTTCGAAACAGAACCCCAAAAGCGAGGCATGCATCCCCACGGATTCGTAAACCATGTTGAGCCCCGCCAAGCCCGCCATGACATTGGTGATCCCCTGCTCCCACCCCGCTTGCATATCCGGCAGTTTCGAATCCGAAATCCCCGCCGCCGCGCCCCCCGGAAGTCCGTAAAACCGGTGCATCTGTGCGCAGCCCGCGGTCAAAAGCGCCTGTTCGGCAGACCCGCCCGACATCGCGCCCGTGCGCAGATCCGACACGAAGGGCCAGGTGCCGAAGACCGCAGGGTGCCCGGGCGCAATCGCGTTCACATAGACCACACCGGCTAGGCATTCGGCGACCGCCTGGACGATCGCTAGCGCAATCGGCGCGGGCGCCGTGGCCCCGGCCTGACCCGCGGAAAGGAGGAGGATCGGCATGCCCGCGCGGATACAATGCTCCATCGCCACACAGCTTTCCTCGGCGAATTTCATCGGCGGGACGACGAAACAATTGGTGTTCGACACAAAAGGCCTTGCGCGCCAGGCATCTTCGCCGCCGGCGACTTGGTGGATCAACTCCATGCACGGGGCCACGTGATGGGGTTCGGAAAAGGACGTGCCCACATGTTTGGTGGTGCCCGACAGGCAGGCATAGACGGTGTTGAGGTCCAGTTCCAGGTTGTCCGCGATATCCCGGCAGACCAGCGGGCGTTGGAAGAAATGCACGTTGTCCAGATGCTGCACAATCCGCGCCGCGTCATAGAGGTCACGCGTTGTCGGGTCGCGATAGCTGCGCGTGACCGGATCGACCATATGGACCGCCGCACCGGCGGTGCCGAAATGCACACGGGAGGGTTCCAGATGCAGGTCGTATTTCGGATCGCGGCCATGGAGCGTGATGCCCCGCGCAGCTTTGGCCAGCATGTCCTCAACCAGCGCGCGCGGATAGCGCAGCCGCCCATCATCGCCCAAGATCGCGCCCGCCTCTGTCATCACCTCCACGCCGGAGGGTGGCGCTTGCGAGAGGCCGATCTCCTCTAGCGCGTCAAGCGCGGCCTCATGGATGCGGGCGATCTCGGCCTCGGTCAGCGGCGTGTATTGCCCACCTTTGAGTCCCGGGCGCACCGGTTTGATGTCATCAGGCAAAGGCGCCGCGCGTTTCGCCACCCGGGCGGCGCGGCCCCCGGCCCGGCGGCTCCGGGCCGGCGTGTCTGATTTGGAACTTGTCTCGGTCACCGGCAATGCACCTTTCGGCCCCGTGGTTTAACGAAGAAACGGTAATCTCGGGTGCTTGCGTTATTCAATTCGCATTTCACATTTGTTTTAATCGGCTATACCGATTAGAAGGACAGCCCAGCGATGCAGATCGACCTCATCGACACCTTCCTCGACCTCTGCGAGACGCGCAGCTTCAACCGGACGGCGGAGCGTCTTGGCGTGACCCAATCCACCGTCTCGGGCCGGGTCCGTGCCTTGGAACGCGCGCTCGACAGCCAGCTTTTCACCCGAAGCCGCGCGGGGACCGAGTTGACCACGGCCGGGCTGAGGTTGGAGCCCCATGCCCGCAGCCTGCGTCTGGCCTGGGTTGCCGCGCGTCAGGCGGTGCAGCAGACGGGCGAGGCCGCCGCGACCCTCAGGATCGGCATTCAGCATGATCTGATGGAAAACCACATCGCCGATTGGGTTGGGGCATTACGCACAGCGATCCCCGGCAGCGCGCTTTATGTGGAAGCGGATTACTCCGTGCAGATGTGCCGGGACGTGCTGACCGGGGCGCTCGACCTCGCCATTGTCTTCACGCCCGCCGCCGACCCCGATCTGCATATCGAAAGCCTGGGCGAGGTTGCCTATCAGATGGTCTCTACCGAGGCGACGCAGTTGTCCCAGGTCACCTCCGCTCGCTACATCCTGCCCAACTACGCCCCGACCTTCGCACGAAGCCATGCCGGGCTGTTGCCGTTCCTCTCCGAAGGGGCCGTGTCGAGCGGTCAGGCGGCGGTCATCCGGGGGCTCATGACAGCGCTTGGCGGCACCACCTATCTGCCAGAGGAGATGGTGGCCGATCTCACTGCAAGCGGCACGGCGCAACCCATCAAGGATGCGCCCCGGATCATGCAATCGGTCTTCGCTGTGGTGCATCTGCGCCACCGTCACCGGCCAGCCTACCGCCGCATGATCCGGGCGCTTCATGGGCAAGTTGGGAAGAGCCTCGGGTAGATTTCTTATTCTTATCAGGAAATTATAAGCCTTTCCCCTCCACGAGGTAAGGGATTCCTGACTTGTGACCGGGTTACGGGTAATTAACTCTTCCACAACGGGGGCATAGGTCGGGATGATCACGATGCCAGACAACACGATCTCAGTCAGCCTGCGCGGCACAGGTCATTGTTTGCCGGGTGCGCCCGTGACCTCAGAAGAATTGGATGTAGCGCACGATTTGACACCTGGGCATCTGCGTGCCGAGACCGGCGTTGCCACACGGCATTATGCAGGCGAGATGACGCAGATTGAGATGGGGGTCAGGGCGGCGGTGGCAGCCCTTGAAGAAGCAGGGTTAGGGCCTGACGACGTCGACCTTGTGATCTCTGCCAGTGGCGTCCCGTTTCAGACCTTGCCCGCGACGGCGCCCTTGCTGATGCGCTCGCTTGGCATCGCCGATGGGCAAGCGGCCGCCTTCGATGTCAACAGCACCTGCGCCAGTTTCGTCAGCGCGATGGATCTTGTGGCCCGGCAGGTCGCCGCCGGTGTTTATCGCCATGTCCTGATCGTATCGTCCGAGATCGCGTCTCGCGGTCTACCCTGGGGGGAGCAGCCCGAGGTTGCCGCGCTCTTCGGCGACGGGGCGGCGGCGGCGGTTTTGGGCCCGTGCGAGACGGGTCAATCCGGGATCGTCACCAGCCTGATGCGCAGCTATCCCTCGGAATACGAGGCTTGTGAGATCGGCGCAGGCGGCACACGGATCGATTTCCACAAGGACCCCGAAGAGTTTCGCCGCAACGCGGTGTTCCGCATGAACGGCAAAGACCTCTTCCGCATCACGCTGCGCCATTTCCCGGGCTTCGTGGAGGAGCTTCTGTCCCGCGCCAGATGGCGCCGCGAGGATGTGGATGTGGTGGTGCCCCATCAGGCCAGTCCCCATGCGCTGGAACATATGAGCCGGCAATTGGGCTTTGCGCCAGAGCGGATCGTGAACCTGGCCTCCGGCATCGGCAATCAGATCGCGGCGTCGATCCCGACCGCGCTCGATTGGGCCAGGGGCGAGGGCCGGATCGGTGATGGCGCGCGGGTTTTGATCCTCGGCACCTCGGCCGGGGTCTCTTTCACCGGCATGGCGCTGAAGGCCTGAGCCCCATGCGTGTCTTGATTACCGGAGCGACGGGGTTTCTGGGCGGCACGCTTGCGCCCTATCTGGCGGTGCGGGGGTTTGACGTCCTTGGCACCGGACGCTCGGCCCCGGCCTGTGCGGATTTGGCGGCGCGCGGGATTGAGATGGTCCAGGCCGATCTGAAGTCCCCGATCGCGCCTGAGCGGTTCGGTCCGGTTGACGCCATCGTGCATTCCGCCGCGCTATCGGCGCCAACGGGGCGGCGGGCGGCGTTTGAGGCGGCCAATGTCGGCGCGACGCGAAATATCCTGGCCTATGCCAACGCCGTGGGGGTCCGGCGCTTCGTCAATATCTCCTCCCCATCCGTGTATTTTGCCCCGCGCGATCAGTTGGATGTGCGCGAGAGCGATCCCTTGCCCGCGCCCTTCAACCACTATGCCGCCACGAAGGCCGAGGCCGAACGCCTGGTCCTTGCGGCGCCCGAGGTCGGCCCGATCAGCCTGCGCCCGCGCGGCATCTATGGCCCGGGCGACCAGGCGCTTCTGCCCCGGCTTCTGGCGGTCGCCAAACGCCAGGCGCTGCCGCTCTTTCGCGGCGGGCGGGCGCGGATTGACCTGACCTTTGTGGGTGATGTCTGCGCCGCGATCGACGCGGCGCTTCGGGCTGGGCCAGAGGTAGAAGGCGAGGTCTTCAACATCTCCGGCGGAGAGGTTTTGCCGGTCTCAGAGATCATCGGCGCCGCCTGTGAACGGGCTGGCGTGACACCCCGCTGGCGCGCCCTGCCGTTTTGGCCCGTGAAGACGCTCGCCGCGGGGGTGGAACGGCTCTATGCCGCCATGCCGGGGTCCCCGGAGCCGCAAGTGACCTCTTATGGCCTCGCCCTTCTGGCCTTTGAGCAAAGCCTCAATATCGAAAAGGCGGCGGCGCGGCTTGGCTGGCGCCCGGCGGTGCGTTTCGCGCAAGGTTTGGACCAGGTATTCGCCGAGGGAGCACCCGCATGAAACTGCATTTCGCCAACAGCGCCTTCGTGTCCGCGCGGGAGCGATTTGTGCAACGCGGTGGGCGACGAACCAAAATCCGCCTGCCGGTGCGTTACGGAATCCTGGAGCATCCCGAGGCGGGGCTGACCCTGATCGACACCGGCTATGGCCCGCGTGTGACCATGGGGCGGGGGCGCAGCTTTGGACTTCGCCTTTATAGCGCCGCCTTGCCGCCGGAGCTTCTGCCTGAGGGTGCGATTGAAACGGCCCTGGCGCGTTTAGGCTATGCGCCATCCGACCTGCAACAGATCATCGTGACCCATTTCCACGCCGATCATGTGGCGGCGCTGCTGGATTTGCCAAATGTCCAGGTGATCACCGATCTTGCCGCGCTTCGGTCAATTTCGAGGCGTGGATATCTGAAGAACGTCGTCTGCAACGGTGTCTTCACCGAACTTCTGCCCCGCGACTTGGCGGAGCGGGTTGTGGACATCGCAAGCATCGCTCAGGCCCCCCTTGGCCTTGGGCCGGGTCGCGATCTTTTTGGTGATGGCTCGGTCCTGGCGATCCCGCTGCCGGGCCATGCAGAGGGGCATTTCGGCCTCTGCTTTCCGGCCTTCGACCCGCCACTTCTTTATGGGTGTGACGCGCAATGGGTCTTGGCGGCCCTTGATCCGGATGTCGCGCCGGGTTTCCCGGCATCGCTTCTGGCTGTTGACCGGCAGGCGGCCGCCAGGTCCACGGCTCAGTTGGCGAGGTTTCGCGATGAAGGCGGTCAGGTGATCCTCTGCCATGACCCGGCCCCGACGGCTTATGATCTTAAGGCGCCGGACCGATGACCGGCCTTCCCCAAATCGCCGCGAGTTTTGTGCAGACCCGCTGGCGTTGCCGCGCGGGGCGGTCCCGCGCGGGTTTCGAGGCCTGGCAGGCCCGCGCGGTCAACCATTGGCTTGCGCATGATCTGCCTAAGGTGGGCTTCTACGCCGATGCGCCCCCGGACCTCTCGGCGCTGCCGATCATCGACAAATCCACCGTCATGGCCGATTTCGCGGCGTTCAATCAAGGCGGCATCACCACTGATGAGGGTTGGGCGGCCTATGACGGCACTGGCGCAATCGGAGAGATCAGCATCGGCGCCAGCACCGGCACCAGCGGTAACCGCGCGCTTTACGCGATCACACCGGCGGAGCGCTTTCGCTGGCTCGGCACGATCCTGGCCAAAGCCCTCCCCAGCTTCCCGTTTCGCGCCGAACGGGTCGCAGTTATCCTGCCGCAATCCTCTGCGCTTTATGAAACCGCCGCCCAAACCCGGCGTTTGCAGCTGAAAT
>JANQNZ010000253.1 GCA_028279315.1 Rhodophyticola sp.
GACCAGGCGCTTACGGCAGTTCCGGCGGCCACCCGGGCGCGTTTGGTCAAGGCGATCCGGGCCGAGGGCCTGACCCTGATCGAAGGGGTTGGCGTGTCAGAAATTCTTCCCGATGCCGTCGCGCTGGAAGATGGCCGCACCCTCCCAAGCAATCTCACCATCGGCGCAGGCGGCGCGCGGCCCCATCCATGGGTCGCGGACCAGGACTGGGAGGCCGAGGACGGCTATCTCACCGTCACGCCCGATCTCCGCTCGATCTCGGATCCGACGATATTCGGCGCGGGCGACTGCATCCATCTGACCCATGCGCCCCGGCCCAAGGCGGGGGTCTACGCCGTCCGCGCCGCCCCGATCCTGACCCACAATCTCAAAGCCACGCTGACCGGAGCCCCCCTCAAACCCTTCGACCCGCAAAGCGACTACTTGAAACTGATCTCGCTCGGAGCCAAATCGGCGCTCGCCGAGAAATGGGGGCTGACCCTCTCCGGCCCCCTCATGTGGCGTTGGAAAGACCGGATTGATCGGACGTTCATGGCGCAATTCAAAGACCTGTCCTAGGGCGACGCCGATCCGCAACTCTCCCCTGGCCCCCTCCGCCGCTGCCGTCTAACGTCGCCTCCATGCTGCGCTATGTTCTCAGCCGGTTTCTGTCCCTCACCCTCAGCCTGATTGCGGCGAGCTTGGTGATTTTCCTCGTGATCGAGGTGATCCCGGGCGATCCCGCGGCTTTCATGTTGGGCCTTAACGCCACGCCTGAAACGGTGGCGGCGCTGCGTGCGGAGCTTGGCCTCGACGGCGGGTTGGTGGAGCGGTATCTGGCTTGGGTTGGCGGCATGGTGACCGGCGATTTCGGCACCTCTTACACCTACCGCGTGCCGGTGTCGGAGTTGATCCTGGATCGGCTTTGGGTGTCGCTGCCGCTCGCGATCTATGCCCTGACGCTCTCCACCCTTCTCGCTTTCCCCATCGGCCTGATCGCGGCGGCCACGCGCGGCACGGTCACCGATTATGGCATCATGGGGGGCACGCAGCTTGGCATCGCGGTGCCGAATTTCTGGTTTGCGATGCTGCTGGTCCTGATCTTCGCGGTGAACCTACGCTGGTTCTCCGCCGGTGGCTTCCCGGGGTGGGAGGAGCCGGGCGCCGCGATCAAAGCGCTGACCTTGCCGGCAATTGCGCTTGCCCTGCCGCAAGCCTCCATCCTGGCCCGCGTCATGCGCTCCGCCGTCCTTGATACGCTGGCCCAAGACTATATCCGCACCGCCCGCGCCAAAGGCCTCTCGCGCCGCCAGGCCGTGCTCCGCCACGCGCTGAAGAACGCGCTGATCCCGGTTCTGACCATCATCGGGCTGCAATTCTCTTTCCTACTTGCCGGAGCGATCATCATCGAGAATGTGTTCTTCCTGCCCGGCCTCGGGCGGCTCATCTTCCAAGGCATCACGCAACGCGACCTGATTGTGGTCGAGTCGGTCACCATGCTGCTGGTTTTCGCCGTGATCCTGGTGACCTTCCTGGTCGATATCGCCTATGCCGCTGTCGACCCGAGGCTTAGGCGCCGATGAGACACCTGCCTTATTCCCTTCTGATCGGCGGCGCGCTCTCCTCGATCTTTCTCGCCGCCGCGCTGATCAGTTTCCTGTGGGTGCCCCATGACGTCACCGATCTGGTGATCGCGAACCGGCTGCAACCGGCGGGTGGCGAGTTCCTCCTCGGCACCGATCAATTCGGGCGCGATCTTCTGTCGATGCTTATGGTCGGCGCGCGGACCTCGATTGCCGTGGCCCTGGTTGCTGTCGGGATCGGCATTGGGCTGGGGGTGCCCCTTGGCCTCGCCGCCGCCGCCAACCGGGGCAGCCTGCTGGACGAGGTCATCATGCGCGGCAATGACCTGATCTTTGCCTTCCCCAGCCTCGTCATCGCCATCCTGATCACGGCCGTTTTTGGCCCCTCCGCCGTCAATGCGATCCTGGCGATCGGTATCTTCAACATCCCCGTTTTCGCCCGGGTCGCCCGTGGCGGCGCGCTCAGCCTGTGGACGCTCGATTACATCCTGGCCGCCCGCACCGCGGGCAAAGGCAAGGTGCGGATCAGTGCCGAGCATATCCTGCCCAATATCGCCAACCTCCTGATTGTGCAGGCCACGATCCAGTTCTCCCTTGGCATCCTGGCCGAGGCGGCGCTCTCTTACGTGGGCCTTGGCGCACAGCCACCGACACCCTCTTGGGGCCGGATGCTGGCCGAGGCGCAGACGATGATCTACACCCACCCGATGCTGGCGATCCTGCCCGGCGTGACCATCGTCTTGATGGTCCTGGGCCTGAACCTGATGGGTGACGGGCTGCGCGATGTGCTGGACCCAAGGCTGAGGCGGGCGCGCACATGATTGAGATCGACCGTCTCTCACTTGCCATCCACGACACGCCCATTCTGCGCGACGTCTCGCTTCAGATTCAGGAAGGCGAAATCTTCGGCCTCGTGGGCGAATCCGGCTCCGGCAAATCCATGACCGCGCTCGCCTTGATGCAGCTCCTCCCCCATGGGGCGGAGGCGGAGGGCTCAGCGCGGCTCGACGGCACCGACCTTCTGACCAAGACCGAGGCCGAGATGTGTGCGCTGCGCGGCAACGATCTCGGCATGATCTTCCAAGAGCCGATGACCGCGCTCAATCCGGTGCAGACCATCGGCGATCAGGTGTCCGAGACGCTGATGATCCACGGCGCGGGCACAAAACCCGAGGCGCAGGCCATCGCCCGCGACCGGCTGAACCGCGTTGGCCTGTCCCATATCGGGATGGAGAGCTACCCCCATGAGCTTTCCGGCGGGCAGCGGCAGCGGGTCTGCATCGCCGCGGCCATCGCGCTCCACCCCAGGCTTCTGATCGCTGATGAGCCAACCACGGCGCTTGACGTCACAACGCAGGCCCAAATCCTCGATCTCCTGAAAGGGCTGGTGGCCGAGGAGAACATGTCCCTCCTCCTCATCACCCATGACCTGGCCGTTGTCGCCGATATGGCCGACCGGATCGCGGTGATGCAAACCGGCGAGATCGTGGAGCAAGGCGCGAGCCAAACCGTCCTCCGCGAACAGCGCCACCCCTATACCCAGGCCCTTTTTGAGGCTTCCTCGCACCAACCCGACCGCGAAGACCATGCTGAGAAAGAGCCGCTTCTCCAGGTCCAAAACGTCATCCGCACCTATCCCGGACGCCGCGAAGGCCTGTTTCAGCGCGGCGACCCGGTCCGTGCCGTGGATGGTGTCAGCTTCGAACTTCACTCTGGCGAAAGCCTCGGGCTGGTCGGGGAAAGCGGCTGCGGGAAATCCACCCTGACCCGCGCCATCTTGGGACTCGATCCGATCCAAGGCGGTGAGATCAAAGCCTTTGGTCAACCCGTCGGCCCCGATATGCCAAACGCGCTGCGCTCCGGTATCCAGGTTGTGTTCCAAGACCCCTATGGCAGCTTCAACCCCCGCTGGCGCGTTGAACATCTGGTGGCCGAGCCTTTCCATCTCATGCCCACACCGCCCATGGGCGACGAGCGCCGGGACCGCGTGGCCGAGGCGTTAAAAGCCGTCCAGCTTTCGCCTGACGACATGCAGAAATTCCCCCATGAGTTCTCCGGCGGCCAGCGTCAGCGCATCGCCATCGCCCGCGCGCTCATCACCCACCCGGATATCATCGTGCTGGACGAGGCCGTCTCGGCCCTCGATGTCTCGGTTCGCGCCCGCATCCTCGACCTGCTCGCCGATCTGCAAACGCGGATGAAGCTCAGCTACCTCTTCATCAGCCATGACCTGACCGTGGTCCACGCCATCACCGACCGGGTCCTGGTGATGCAAGCGGGCAAGATCGTGGAAACCGGCGACACCGAAACCGTCTTCACCGCGCCCCAGCACCCTTACACCCAAACCCTTCTCGCCGCCGCGCCGAAATTGGAGGTCGCCTGATGCCGCTTCTTCATATGTCGATCAACGCCACCAACCCCGAAGGCGTGGCCCAAATCCTGGCCCGCATCCTGGGCGGTGAGGCCTTTCCCTTCCCACCCTGCCCCGGCGCCTGGATCGCCTTTGCCGCAGAAGATGACGGAACCGCGGTGGAGGTCTACCCACTGGAGGCGCGCATCGAAGCCGGGCCCGAGACAATCGCCTTCACCACTGCCGAGGCCGACACCACACCCACATTCGCCCATATCGCGCTCGCCTCACCGCTCACGGGGGAGGAGATCACGGCCATCGGCACGGATGCCGGCTGGACCACCCGCACCTGCAATCGCGGCCCGTTCCACTGCATCGAAATCTGGATCGAAAACCGCCTGCTGATCGAGGTGCTGGATGCCGCGATGCTGGCGGATTACCGTGCCAATATGACCGCCGCCAATTGGCGCACGATGTTCGGTATCTAAAGGGGAGACGCCATGAACCTCTGGTTCGACCCGAGCCACATCTTCATCGCCGGCACCTGGCGCGGGGCCGCCGGCGGCACCCTGCCCGGAATCGACCCCTCAACTGGAGAGACCATTGCCCAAATCGCGCGAGGCCAGG
>JANQNZ010000263.1 GCA_028279315.1 Rhodophyticola sp.
TGTCTTCCGGATTTCTTTCTCAGGCGAGTTGAGTTTCGAAGTCGCCGTGCCCGCCTCCCAAGGCCGCGCCTTCTGGGATGCGCTGCATGAGGCCGGGGCGGAGTTCAATGCCACCGCTTACGGCACCGAGGCGCTCCATGTGATGCGGGCCGAAAAGGGCTTCATCATGATCGGGGATGAGACCGATGGCACGGTGATCCCGCAGGATCTGGGTCTCGATTGGGCGATCTCGAAGAAGAAAGACGATTACCTGGGCAAACGGGCGCAAGAGCGCAGCCATATGGTCGACCCCGACCGCTGGAAACTGGTGGGGCTAGAAACCGAAGACGGATCGGTTCTGCCCGAAGGCGCTTATGCCGTGGCGCCGGGCCAGAATGTGAATGGGCAGGGGAACACTCAAGGCCGCGTGACCTCCACCTATCACTCCCCGACCTTGGGCCGGGGCATTGCCATGGGGCTGATCAAAGACGGTCCTGACCGAATGGGTGAGATGGTGGCCTTCACCAATCCAGGGGGAGAACGTGTGCGGGCAAAAATCGTAAGCCCGGTCTTCTATGACGCGGACGGGGAGAAGCAGAATGCCTAATGCGATCAGCGCATTACCCGGTGCGGTTGCCACCGGTCTGGCGGAGGTCAGGGAGCTTGGGCTGCAAGGCGTGGTGACCTTGAAGGCCGACCTGGCCGCAGCCCCGGTCGCGAAGGCGGTGGAAGCCGCAACCGACGCAGGCCTTCCGGGACAGAGAGAGATCCTCTCCCACGACAAAGGCGCGACCGCCTGGATGGCGCCGGACGAGGTGATGCTGTTCTGCGCCTACGAAGAGGCAGAGGCGCTGACCGCGCGCCTGAGCGATGCGCTGAAAGACACGCACCATCTGGCGGTCAATGTCTCGGACGCGCGCGCGATGTTCTCCGTCGACGGCCCAAGCGCGCGGGAGGTCTTGGCGAAACTCGCGCCCGTGGACCTGCACCCCGATAGCTTCGGGCCGGGAGAGATGCGCCGGACGCGTCTGGCTCAAGTGCCGGCAGCTTTCTGGATGACGGGGCCGAACGCGTTCCGGGTGGTGTGTTTCCGATCTGTGGCACGGTATGTGTTCGACATCCTCGCGCTTTCGGCAAAAGAGGGCGGCGAGGTTGGGTATTATTGATCTCCGGCCCGCTCTGTCGTAGCTCTCACGCGACGGTAAACGGTAGGTCAAGTCAGGGAGCCCCCATGATATCGAATTTGCGTGGTCTTTTGGCCGCTTCTTTCATTGCCGTGTTGTGTACGGGTGCGGCGGCAAACGCGCAGCAATATCAATGCGCTGTGCAGTCTGAAGACAACATCGTCCCACCCGCCTTTTTGATCCAGTATTCAGGCTCAACCGCAACGATCTCCCATAACTGGATTGGCGGGCCGTATGTGACCCAGGTCACCGTTCGCGGATCGGGCAACCGGGCGCGGCTCAACTATACGATCACAGGGGTCGAAGGGTTTGGTGCGGCTCGCGCCGACCTCGCGTTTCGCTTGAGCCACAACCGCGCCAACAATTCACTCTCGGTCCGGATTGAGCCCGTGGGCTACAGCAATCGGTTCAGCGGCTCCGGCGCCTGTCAGGCAGGCTAGGGGTATTGGCAGCCGGCAGCCCATTCGCGAGTTGGAGCCGGCAGGCGTCGATCGCAAAAAACCCTCGCTTTCGGGCCTTGCCGTGCCTCCGTGGTCTTGACCTTTCCGCCCTCCACCCTCCATCTGTCATTAAACTGCACAGAGTAACAAAGAGGGGCCCCACCCATGGCATTCGAACTTCCCGATCTCCCTTACGCCCATGACGCGCTTGCCGCCCATGGCATGTCGAAAGAGACGTTGGAGTATCACCACGACCTGCACCACAAGGCCTATGTCGACAATGGCAACAAGCTGATCGCCGGGACCGAATGGGACGGTAAGTCGATGGAAGAGATCATCACCGGCACCTATGATGCCTCGGCGGTGGCCCAGAATGGGATCTTCAACAACATCTCCCAGCTTTGGAACCACAATCAGTTTTGGGAGATGATGGGCCCCGGCACTTCGGCCATGCCGGGTGAGCTGGAGGCACGGATTGTGGACGCCTTCGGGTCGGTCGATGAGTTCAAATCGCAATTCGCCGCTGCGGGCGCCGGGCAATTTGGGTCTGGTTGGGCTTGGCTGGTCGTCGATACCGATGGCACCCTGAAAGTGACCAAGACCGAAAACGGCGTGAACCCGCTGTGCTTCGGGCAGACAGCACTTCTGGGCTGTGATGTGTGGGAGCATTCCTATTACATCGATTTCCGCAACAAGCGCCCGGCCTATTTGGATAACTTCCTGAACAACCTGGTGAATTGGGAAAACGTCGCATCGCGGCTGGCGAGCGCCTGATCCCCGCCGCCTGACATCCAAAAGAAAGGCCCGCCACCCTTTGGCGGGCCTTTGCCGTTGCATCTGCCTGCGCTTTCCGGTTCGGGTAGGGCCAATGACCCACCCCGCAACAATCCGCACCGCCACGGCGGCTGATGTGCCCGCGCTCCAAGCGCTTTATCGCCATCTGATCCCGGAGGAGGACGGCGCCCCTTTGGATGTGGCGCAGGCGAAGCTGGAGGCGCTCTCGGCATTTGACGGCAGCGCCATTTTGGTGGCCGAGGTCGAGGGTGCGCTTATCGCCACGATCACACTCATTGTGGTCCCGAACATGACCCGGAGTGGGGCGCCTTATGCCTTCATCGAAAACGTCGTAACCCATGCCGATTTTCGCGGCGCGGGGTATGGCAAAGCGCTTCTGGCCGAGGCGGAGGCCCGGGCCTGGGCAGCCGGCTGCTACCGGATCATGATTGTCAGTGGGG